>CAZATV010000075.1:0-14496 GCA_964488145.1 uncultured Polaromonas sp. | reverse complement strand
GTGACGAGTTTTTTCATGGGGTCTCCTTGAGAAGAGGCGCCATTCTAGGATCCCGATATCCGCGGTCGGGAAGGAAATCCCTTATCTTTGACTCCCGACAAGGTTTTTCACCGGCAGCGGTCTACTTGTAGCTTCGTGCGTCCTCGATCACTTTGCCGTCATTGGGCAGGCTGCCGGGCGCCACCAACTTGATGTCGCTGCGCAGTTTGGTTACGTCGCGCATCGCCTCGGCGATGCGCTCGACCAGCCCTTCGGCCTGCTCGCCGGCCTCGACCTTGAGGGTCATCTGGTCGTTGGCCATCTCGCCGGTGACCACCAGTCGGGCTCGCAGCACTTGCGGGAAGCGTTTGGCCACTTCGGCCACTTGACCGGGGTGAACGAACATACCCTTGATCTTGGTGGTCTGGTCGGCCCGCCCCATCCACCCCTTGATCCTCTGGTTGGTCCGGCCGGTCGGGCAGAGCCCGGGCAGTACCGCCGACAGATCCCCGGTCCCGAAACGGATTAGCGGGTAGTGAGGATTCAGAACGGTCACCACCAACTCCCCGACTTCGCCCTCGGGCACCGGATCGCCCGTGCCGGGACGCACGATTTCGACCAGCACGCCTTCGTCGATGACCAGGCCTTCGCGGGCCGCGGTTTCGTAGGCAATCAGCCCCAGATCGGCGGTGGCGTAGCACTGATAAGCCGCAACTCCCTGGGCTGCAAACCAGTCCCGCAGACTGGGCGGGCAGGCTTCACCGGTCACCATGGCCTTGCGGATGCAGGACACATCCACTCCGGTTTCAGCAGCTTTCTCCAGCAGGATGCGCAGAAAGCTCGGTGTCCCGCTGTAGCCGTCCGGCCTGAGGTCGGCGATGGCAGCCAACTGCTGCTCGGTCTGACCGGTGCCGGCCGGGAATACCGTGCAGCCAGCGGCGTGGGCGCCCGATTCCATCATGAAGGCCCCAGGCGTCATGTGGTAGCTAAAGGCGTTGTGCACCAGATCGCCAGTGCGAAAGCCCGCTGCATACAGGGCCCGCCCAACCCGCCAGTAGTCGCGACCGGTCACATCAGGCTCGTAAATTGGCCCGGGCGAAGCAAAGATGCGTGGCATCAGCGGACCGCGGATTACAGCGGCAAACCCGCCGAAGGGGTCAGCGGGACGGCTGGCTTTCTGCAGCTCGAGCAGTTCGCTCTTTCGGGTCACGGGCAGTCGCGCCAGCGCCTGGCGCGAGGTGACGGCAGCTGCATCCACGCCTTGGAGGATTCGGGCCAGCGCTGAACTGTGTTTCTGGGCCTGAAGAATTTGGGCGGGCAATGCGGTGGCCAGGGCTTGCTCGCGATCGGCGTTGGATCGGGTTTCCAGGGGATCAAAGTAATCGCGCATGACATTTCCTCAGGCGAGCCAGCGCTTGCGGCGCTTGTAGCTCTTGACTTCCTTGAAGCTCTTGCGCTCGCCGCCTCCGACGCCCAGATAGAACTCCTTGACGTCTTCGTTGCTGGCCAGATCCTTGGCCGCGCCGTCCATGACGATGCGACCGCTTTCCATGATGTAGCCGTAGTCGGCGTATTTCAGGGCCATGTTGGTGTTCTGTTCGGCCAGCAGGAAGGTGACTTTTTCCTTCTGGTTGAGATCCTTCACGATTTCAAAGACCTCTTCGACGATTTGCGGAGCCAGGCCCATAGACGGCTCGTCGAGCAGCACCATGTTCGGGTTGGCCATGAGGGCACGCCCGATGGCGCACATTTGTTGTTCGCCGCCGGAGGTGTAGGCGGCCTGCGAATTGCGCCGGGTCTTGATGCGCGGAAAGTAGGTGTAGACCTTCTCGAGGTTGGCCGCCACCTCGGCCTTGTTCTTGCGGGTGTAGGCCCCGGTGAGCAGATTTTCTTCAATCGTCAGGTGGGCAAAGCAGTGACGTCCCTCCATCACCTGCACCACGCCACGGTTGACCAGATCGGCTGGCGAGAGGTTCTCGATGCGCTCGCCTCGCAACTCGATGCTGCCCTTGGTCACCTCGCCGCGCTCGCCCTTGAGGAGGTTGGACACTGCGCGCAAGGTGGTCGTCTTGCCGGCGCCGTTACCGCCGAGGATAGCCACGATGCCGCCCTCGGGCACTTGCAGCGACACGCCTTTGAGCACCAGGATCACATGGTTGTAGATGACCTCAATACCGTTGACATTGAGGACGATGTTTGCGTTGCTCATGTTCCATTCCGTTGAATCCACTGCCAAACGCAGCGCGCTGCGTTTGGCAGTGGGGGTTGCGCGCAACCCCCTGGGCCAGTGCTGTAACTGAAGCCTCAGACGACCCAAGACCCTGAGCCCGTTGCCTTACAGCGGGGCTCGGGGCGGCCTGGGTCAGGACTGGCAGTCCTTCGGATCGCGGCGGGCCTGCTTCTTGTCAGCCAGATACTTGTCGGCCGAGGCTTTGATCATCGGTTTGATGATCGATTGGTCGGCCTCGTACCAATCCGAGGTGAAATTCCACTTGCTGCCGTCCCAGGTGTGGATGCGTGCCCAAGTGGAGCCACGGTGGTCGGCGCAGCTGGTGGAAATGGGGCGCATCACGCCCTTGAAGCCCAGGGCATCAAGCTTGGCCTGGGTCAGATTCAGGTTCTCGTAGCCCCAGCGCGCCTGTTCGCCGCTCATTCGCTTGCCCTTGCCATACCGCTCCTGAGCTGAGCGCACGCCCTCAACAGCCAGCATAGCGGCCACCAGTCCCCGCATGTAGAGCACTTGTCCTACCTCTTCCTTGGGTCCCGTACCCTGACCTTTGGCATGAATCTTTGAGAGCACTTCCTTGACCACGGCCGAGTTTGGTTCGGCGCCGTGTTGCAGAGCCAGTGCGTTGTAGCCTTTGGCACCGTCACCGACGTCCTTGACATCAGGCTCGGCGCCTGCCCACCAGACGCCGTACATGCGATCACGTGGGAAACCGGTAGCCACAGCCTCTTTTAGCGAGGTGCTGTTCATCACGCCCCAGCCCCAAAGGAAAATGTAGTCAGGGCGGTTTTGACGAATCTGCAGCCAAGTGGCTTTTTGCTCGACACCAGGGTGGGCCACGGGCAGCAGGGTCAGCTGAAAGCCATGCATCGCCGCACGCTCTTGCAGCAGCGGGATCGGCTCCTTGCCGTACGGACTGTCGTGGTAGACCAGCGCGATCTTCTTGCCCTTGAGCTTGTCGGCGCCACCCTCTTTCTTGGCCACATGCTGCACCAGAATATCGGCGGCATCCCAGTAAGTGCCAGTCAGCGGAAAGCTCCACTTGAACGCCATGCCATCCGTGGTGTCGCTGCGGCCATAGCCAGCGGTGATCAGAGGAATTTTGTCCCCGGGGGCTTTCTCGGTCAGGGCAAATGTGATGCCTGTCGACAAGGGCTGGAAAACCGTTGCGCCGCCGTTTTTGCCTTTCAGACGTTCATAGCATTCCACACCCCGGTCGGTGGCATAGCCAGTCTCACACTCTTCCCAGCTGACCTTGACGCCGTTGATACCGCCGCGCGCATTGGTGAGTTTGAGGTAGTCCACATAGCCGTTGGCAAAGGGCACGCCGTTGGGCGCGTAGGCACCCGTACGATAGACCAGTACCGGGAAGAATTGCTCGCCGGCCTGTGCCGAAACGAGGGTAGGGGTCAAGCTGGCCGACAGGCCGGCGGCGGCCACGGTGACCGCAAGAACAATCTGACGAAGCTTCATGGTAAGTCTCCTTTGGACAGTGAAACGAGAGAGGGAACGGAACGCATTAGGTCTTGAAAGTGTTCTGCGCGCGATAGGGAATGACCCTTGTGGCTTCATTCAGTTAAGCCTTCAGTGCGGGAAGGGCCAGATGCGCAGCTTTTGTTTGGCCACGCTCCACAGTCGTGCCAATCCATGGGGCTCGACGATCAGGAACCAGACGATCAGCGCACCGAAGATCATGAATTCGGCATGCGAAACGAAGGCGGTCGTAACCTCCACACCGACCGCATCGCCCAAGACCGGTAGGGCCTGATTCAGAAAGATGGGCAGCAAGGTGATGAAGGCGGCGCCAAAGATGCTACCCATGATCGACCCCATACCCCCAATGATGACCATAAAGAGCAATTGGAAGGAGCGATCCACGGAAAAGGCAGCCGGCTCCCATCCGCCGAGATGAACGAACCCCCACAGCGCCCCAGCCACTCCAACAATGAAGGAACTCACTGCAAAGGCGCTGAGCTTGGCGTACATGGGCCGAATGCCGATGACTGCTGCTGCCACATCCATATCGCGGATGGCCATCCACTCCCGTCCGATAGCCCCCCGTACCAAGTTCTTGGCCAGCAGGCCAAAGATCACGAGAAACGCCAGGCAGAACAGGTACTTGTCAGCCGGATCCTTGATGGCCCAGCCAAAAACCGACAAGTCCGCCACTTGCACCGAGCCCGACGGCGCGTAGTTGGTGAACCACTTGATTCGAAGGAAGGCCCAGTCCCAGAAAAACTGTGCCGCCAGCGTGGCCACCGCCAGATAGAGTCCGCGCACGCGCAGACTGGGCACACCGAAAATGATGCCTACCAGGGTGGCAAAGAAGCCGCCACCAAGAAGGGCCAGTACCAGAGGAATGCCATCGATGCGTATGAACAGGTTGTACGCGGCGTAGGCGCCCACCGCCATGAAGGCGCCCGAGCCGAGGGAGATTTGCCCACAATATCCCACCAGAATATTCACGCCTATGGCAGCCAGCGACAGGATCAGGAAAGGGATCAAGATGGCCTTGAACATGTAGGTGCTGGCCATCATGGGCACCGCGATGGCTGCGAAGGCGATGATGGCCAGGATGACCCAGCGATCTTGCGCGATCGGAAAAATCTGCGAGTCGGCGGCGTAGGAGGTCTTGAATTGACCGTTTTCGCGGTAGAGCATTATTTTTATCCTCAGCGGTCAGACGCGATCGATGATCTTTTCACCGAACAGCCCCTGTGGTCTGAACAGCAGGAAGATCAGTGCCAGCACATAGGCAAACCAGATTTCTATGCCACCCCCCACCATTGGCCCAATATAAATCTCGGATAACTTTTCCCCCACTCCAATGATCAGTCCGCCAATGATGGCGCCAGGTACCGAGGTCAGGCCCCCGAGAATCACTACGGGCAGCGCGCGCAGCGCGACTGTGGTCAGGGAAAACTGCACCCCGAGCTTGGATCCCCAGATCATGCCTGCCACCAAGGCCACGACCCCGGCCACACACCAGACAATGATCCAGATTCGATTCAGGGGAATGCCGATCGACTGAGCGGCCTGATGGTCATCGGCCACTGCCCGCAAGGCGCGCCCGGTGGCGGTCTTTTGGAAAAACAGCGTCAACAGAATCACCAGCAGTGCAGCGATCACCGCAGCGTACAGATCCTCTTTACTGACCAATACCCCACCCTCGAACACCGATTCGAACAGGAACATCGGTTCCTTGGGCATGCCCACATCAATCTTATAGATGTCGCTGCCAAAAATGGTCTGGCCTGCGCCATCGAGGAAGTAGGTGATACCCAGCGTAGCCATCAACAGAACAGCACCATCTTGGTTGACCAGGTGCCGCAGCACCAGCCGTTCGACCAGCCAGGCGACCAGAAACATCAGGACGCCGGCTAGTATGAACGCCAGGACATTGGCCAGGATCTTGTTATCAATGCCAAGCCACTGTGGCAGCCATTCGGCAAATCGCGCCATGGCCAGAGCAGCAAACAGCACCATGGCGCCTTGCGCGAAGTTGAACACGCCCGAGGCCTTGAAGATGAGCACGAAGCCCAGGGCCACCAGGGAATAGAGCATGCCTGTCATGAGGCCGCCCATCAGTGTCTCGAGAAAAAATCCCATGGCTTCTATCCTTCAGTGTGACGTGCCCAGGTACGCACTGATCACTTCCTCGTTGTTGCGAACCTCGTCGGGCGTTCCATCGCCAATCTTTTTGCCGTAATCGAGGACCACCACCCGGTCGGAAATGTCCATCACTACGCCCATGTCGTGCTCAATCAGCACGATGGTGGTGCCGAACTCGTCGTTGACGTCAAGGACAAAGCGGCACATGTCCTGTTTCTCTTCGACGTTCATGCCGGCCATGGGTTCGTCGAGCAGAAGCACTTGCGGCTCAAGGGCGAGCGCCCGGCCGAGGTCAACCCGCTTTTGCAGGCCATAGGGCAGTTGACCCACAGGCGTCTTGCGGTAGGCTTGAATTTCCAGGAAGTCGATGATGTGCTCGACAAATTCGCGGTGGCGAACTTCCTCGCGCTCGGCTGGACCGATGCGCAGGGCTTGCAGAAGGATGTTGCTCTTCATGCGAAGGTTGCGCCCGGTCATGATGTTGTCGAGCACGCTCATGCCCTTGAACAGGGCCAGGTTCTGGAAGGTCCGGGCGATACCCATTTCGGCCACTTCATGGCTGTCCATGTGGTCAAACGTCTTGCCGCGGAAGGTGATGGTGCCCTGCTGCGGGGTATAGACCCCGTTGATGCAGTTGAGCATGGAGCTCTTGCCGGCACCGTTCGGGCCGATGATGGCGCGCACCTCGTGCTCCTTGACGTTGAAGGAGATGTCGGTGAGGGCCTTGACGCCACCGAAGCTCAGTGAAATGTTCTTGACGTCCAAGATGACGTCACCGATCTTTTTTTGAGTCATGGTTGGGTGAGCGATCGCTTCAGGCGGCGGCCTTGACAGGGGCAAAGGTTTTGGCATCGCGCAGCACCAGGGTGGCGCTGACGCTGCCTGTTCGGCCGTCCTCGAATTTGACGACGGTCTCTATGTACTGCTCGCTTTTGCCGGCGTAGAGGGCATCGACCAGCGGCTGGTATTTCTCCGCAATGAATCCCCGCCGGACCTTGTTGGTGCGCGTGAGCTCGCCATCGTCTGCGTCGAGCTCCTTGTGCAAAATCAGGAAGCGGTTGATCTGAGAGCCTGCCAGTAGTTGGTCTGCGGCAAGGTCGGCGTTGACTGTCTCAACGCATTCCTGAATTAGATCGTAGACCTCGGATTTCGCGGTCAGATCGTTGTAGCCTGCGTAGGGAAGGTTGCGTCGCTCGGCCCAGTTGCCCACAGCGTCAAAATCGATATTGATCATCACGCAGACTTTGTCGCGCCCATCGCCAAAGGCCACCGCTTCTTTGATGAAGGGGAAGAATTTGAGCTTGTTTTCCACATACTTGGGCGCGAACATGGCGCCGTCGTTGGCTCCGCCGCGTATGCGACCGACATCCTTGACTCGGTCGATGATTTTGAGGTGGCCGTGAGCGTCCAGAAAGCCCGCATCGCTCGTGTGGTACCAGCCGTCGGCAGTCAGCACCTCTTCGGTCGCTTTGGGATTCTTGTAGTAGCCCTTGAGCAAGCCGGCCGACTTGACCAGGATCTCGCCGTTATCGGCCAATTTGATTTCCACGCCCCGGATCGGCACGCCCACCGTATCGGCTCGCACTTCATGGTCGGGCTGCAGGCAAACGAAGACTGCGGTCTCGGTCGAGCCATAGAGCTGTTTGAGGTTGATGCCGATGGAGCGGTAGAAGGTAAAGAGATCCGGGCCGATGGCCTCGCCGGCCGTATAAGCCACGCGCACGCGGGAAAAGCCCAGGTTGTTACGCAGAGGGCCGAAGACCAGCAGGTCTCCTAGGCTGTAAAGTAGTCCATCGACCAAGCCGAGTGTCTCGCCGTCCATGCGCTTGGGCCCCACGCGCCGGGCGACATCCATGAAGTACTTGAACATGCTGCGCTTGATGCTGCCAGCATCTTCCATACGGATCATGACGCTGGTGAGCATTCCCTCGAATACCCGGGGTGGAGCGAAATAGTAAGTGGGGCCCACCTCTTTCAGGTCGATGGGCACCGTTCCCGCGCTTTCAGGGCAGTTGACCACATAGCCACAGACAAGCCACTGTGCATAGCTGAAGATGTTCTGCCCGATCCAGGCTGGAGGCAGGTAGGCCAGTACCTCCTCCGAGTGGGTGAGTTTGTCGAACTCGGCGCCAGCCTGGGCGCGATCCATCAGGGTGCTGTGGGTGTGGACTACCCCCTTGGGGTTGCCTGTCGTGCCGGACGTGAAGAACATCGCGGCGACATCATCGGGCTGTCCCTTTTCCACCTCCTGGGCAAACCATTGGGGGTTCGATGAAATGTGGGCTGTACCCTGTTCGAGAACCTGATCGAGAGCGATCAGTCCGGGCTCGCCGTAGTTGCGCAGCCCTCGCGGGTCGTCATAGATGATGCGCGACAAAAGGGGGCATTGAGGCCGGATTTCCAGCAACTTGTCGACCTGCTCCTGATCTTCCACCACCGCCATCTCGATTTCGGCATTGGTGATAGGAAAAACGCATTCGGCCGCCACTGCGTCCTGATACAGCGGCACTGGAATGGCGCCCAGGGATTGGGCGGCCAGCATGGCCGCGTAAAGGCGGGGCCGGTTGGTACCTATGACCACCATGTGCTGGCCGCGCTGCAAACCCAGCTTGGACATTCCAGCGGCCAGGCGCTCGACCAATCGAGCCAGATCAGACCAGCTCAGGGGCTGCCAGATGCCATACTCTTTCTCTCGCATGGCCGCCGCGCTCGGTCTGTGTATCGCGTGCTGCAGCAAAAGTTTTGGAAATGTCGTTTGCATGAAAAATTTTCTCCAGTCGAAGCGGCGTTTGTGCGACCACCTCTACAGCCGCTTCGGATCCTAAGTCGGGCTTTGACGTCTTGTTGTCGTTGCGACGACAATCGAGGGAACGCGATCAGAGGGTTTACCCTCGTTCCTGCCATTGGCCCGTCAGAGCTCTGAAAGACATGTCAGCCCGATGACCGTTGAGCCCTCTCTTCACCAACGCCGCCGTCCTCCCACTGCGGCCGAGCTCACGGGCATTCCCTGGCTGGAGCTCTTGTTGCCCGACGAACGCGAGCGTGCGGTCTCCGAACTGGTCGTCAGCCAAGCCGTCCCGGGCGACCATATCTGCCGGGTGGGGCGACCGGTGACTTATTGGTTCGGCGTGGTCGATGGGCTGCTCAAGATGAGCACCGACAGTGCGCAGGGCACCACCATGACTTTCACCGGTCTGCCTCCGGGCGGCTGGTTTGGCGAGGGTACGGCGCTCAAGCGCGAGCCCTACCGCTACAACGTGCTGGCCTTGCGGCGTAGTCTGGTGGCCGGCCTACCGGTCAAGACCTTCGACTGGCTGCTGGACCACTCGATCGGCTTTAACCGGTTTGTGATGGGTCAACTCAACGAACGTCTGGCGCAGTTCATCGCCGCGCGCGAAATCGACCGGTTGACCAATCCGGATCTCCGGGTGGCGCGCAATTTGGCGGCCTTGTTCAACCCGGCGTTGTTCCCCGGGGTTGGTGAGGTGTTGCGCATTACGCAGCAGGAATTGGCTTACCTCGTGGGGTTGTCCCGGCAGCGCGTCAATGAGGCCCTGCGTACCCTGGAGGCGCGCCAGGTGATTCGGGTCGAGTATGGAGGGCTGCGTGTGCTCGACCTCAAGCGGCTGCGCAGTGACAGTTTCAATGCTTGAGCGGTAAGGGTTAACCGACTCTAACTGAGGGCTTTGCGATGATTCAAGATCCCAAAATGTCACAGCGTCCCCGTGTTGTGCGCGTTCCCGTCGCCGCAAGTCAGAGCGACGCAGCCACCATCCGACTGAACAAGCGCATGGCCGATCTGGGTCTATGCTCGCGGCGACAGGCCGATGAGTGGATCGCCCGCGGCTGGGTGCGGGTCAATGGGCAACCTGCAACACTGGGCATGGCGGTCAGCCCGCAAGCGCGCATCGAAGTCGATCGCCAGGCCGAGCAGCTTCAGCGCCAGCAGGCCACGATCTTGCTCAATAAGCCAGTCGGCTACGTCAGTGCCCAAGCCGAGGATGGTCATCGGCCGGCCGTCAGCTTGATTCAGGCGGGCCATCGCTGGCGTGAATGCAGCAGCCCGATGCGGTGGTCCCCTCAGCAACTGCGAGGCTTGGCACCGGCGGGGCGACTGGATATTGACTCCGTGGGGCTGCTGGTGATGACGCAGGATGGGCGTGTAGCTCGGCAATTGATCGGAGAGGATTCGGACGTCGAGAAAGAGTATCTGGTCCGGGTCAGCTTGGGCCAGCGCAGCCAGGACGTGCAGTCAGTCTTCCCGTCGGAGCGAATGCGACTGCTTGAGCATGGCTTGAGCCTGGATGGGCAAGCCTTGCGGCCAGCCCAGGTCAGCTGGCAGAACCCGGAACAATTGCGCTTCGTGCTGCGCGAAGGCCGAAAGAGACAAATTCGACGGATGTGCGAGGCGGTCGGATTGCAGGTCACCGGCCTCAAGCGCATCCGCATCGGACAGGTCGTGCTTGGGCGGCTGCCGTTGGGGCAATGGCGGTATCTGGCGCCGGGAGAGACTTTTTGAGTGCGGTCAGGGATGGCCAGCAGCTGGACCGCGGCGATCGTCCAGCACGTAGCGCGTGACGGTCGGCGGGTCTTCAGGCAGGTGGAAGGCCAGCTTGCGTTCGCGCAAGGCTGCATCGGCGGCTGTGATGCGATCGAAGCGCCGAAGATGCTCGGTCCAGGATTCGTCGATCACCTGTTCCACGAACCGCCCCGGCTGTGCGATGTCGTGCAACAAGGTCCATTCCAAGGCGCCCTGACGCAAGCGGCTGCGTCGGCTTTCCTCCATCAGGGCGCGAAAGGCGTCGCTCTGCCGGGGGTCGATCAGGTATTCAATATGCACCATGACCCGACCCCGGGGGGGCGCGCTGGCTTCAGGGGGGCGCAGGGTGCGCGACGGGGTGAGGTCCTCTTCGAGGCTGATGTCAGGCAAGCGTCGGCGGGTGAGGAGCAGGGCCAACACCCCAGAGGCGGCGGCCAGCAGAAGGCTGGTCTGCAAGCTGCTCAGGGTAGCCACTTGTCCCCAAACGGCTGCCCCAAGTGCGCTGCCGCCCATGATGCCCATCTGGAAGACCGCCATCCCACGCGCGCGCACCCAGTCGGGCAGCGCCAACTGCGCCGACACGCTCAGGCTGTTGGCATTGGCCAGCCATGCCATGCCGGCTAAGTACATCACCGGGACCGCCACGATCAGACTGGAGGCCATCGCCATGGCGGCCGTGACAGCGGCCTGCAGCAAGATGCCCATGGCCAGGATACGCTGGGCGGGCAGGTGCTGACGCAGCCTGGGCAGCAGCAGGGCCATGCTGATGGCCCCCAGACCCATGCTGGCCAGCAGCAGGGTAAAGCCGCCGGCCCCTCCCCCCGAGCCCTGGGCCAGCAGCGGCAACAGCGCCAGTAGGCCAGTGAAGTGGAAAAAGACGAGAAAGACCCGGACCAGTACTCCCTGCAGATGCGAGGACTGGCGAGCGAACTGTAAGCCGACCCGGATGGCGCTGAAGAAGGGCTCGCGCCCCAGCGGATGCGCGCTCTGCTCCCGGCGCCATCGCATGATGATCAGCCCGGCGGCAATCGATAGGAAGGCGTTGAGCGCAAAGACCCAGGCGGTGCCCGCGCTGGCGATCAGGGCCCCGGCGATCAGCGGGCCGATGATCCGCGAGGCATTCATGGCCACCGCGTTCAAGCCTAGGGCCTGCGGCAGCTGAGCCCTGGGCACCACTTCGGGAATGAGAGCCGCAAACACCGGCCATCGCATCGCCAGCCCTATGCCGTTTACGAAGGTCAGGGCTAGCAGCAGCGGCGCGGTCATCACTTCAAGCACGCAGGCAAGCCACAAGGCGGTGGCGCTGGCCGCCAGCCAAAATTGTGTGGCCATGAAATAGCGCCGCCGGTCCAGGATGTCGGCCAGCGCCCCACTGGGCAAACCCAGAAGGAACACCGGAATGGTGGCCGCGGTCTGAACCAGTGCGACCCAGATGGGTTCACTCGTCAAGGAAGTCATCAGCCAGGCAGCCGCCACATCGCTCATCCACATGCAGATGTTGGCTGCCAGCCAGGTCACCCACAGCATGCGAAAGATCGGGCTCTTTAGCGGTCCGAAAGGCGATGGGGGCGCTTGATGGACAGGCCCCTGGGCGGATGCGGCTGGCACATCGGCCTGGGATTCGTCGGATGGGCGGGCGGTCATGGTTTGACGCTGGCAGCGCCGGGGGCGGTGTCGGGGCCAGTGTAGTCCCGACGCCTGCGGCTCAGGCGCTCAGCGCCTCCAGTCGCATCAGGGCCTCCATCAACTCGTCCTCCAGTTCTGCGGCTCTTCGGCTCAAGACGGCGGCCTGATTCGGATCAGAGGCAAAGATCGATCCTTCGCCCAGGATCTGATCCAGTGACTTCTGCTCTGCCTCTAGAGCCTCGATGAGAGCCGGTAGTCCTTCGAGTTCGCGCTGCTCTTTGTAGCTGAGTTTGCGCCGAACTTTTGCCGCCGGCTGCGCTGCAGCCTTTGGGCTGGACTCGGGCTCTGAGGCGGGCATCGCTGGCCCCCGGATCCCGGAGGCCTCCGCGGGTCGGACCGCCCCAGCGCCGCGACTGCGTGCTGACTGTTCCAGCCAGTCACCCACACCGCCAATGTACTCGCGCCATCGACCGGGGCTTTCGGGCGTGGACTCGCAGACCAGCAGACTGGTGGCCACGCTGTCGAGAAAGCGCCGGTCGTGACTGACCAGCAAGACAGTTCCGTCGAAGCTTTGCAGCAACTCTTCAAGCAACTCCAGCGTCTCGATGTCCAGGTCGTTGGTGGGTTCATCGAGCACCAACACATTGGCCGGTTGCGCGAACAGCCGCGCAAGCAACAGGCGATTGCGTTCGCCGCCAGACAAGGTTCGGACAGGGGCCAGCGCCCGCGCTGGTGCGAAGAGAAAGTCGCTCAAATAGCTGCGCACGTGTTTGCGCTGACCGTTGATCTCGACCCATTCGCTACCCGGGCTGATGAAGTCCTCCAAGTTGGCGTCGAGGTCGATCGATTGCCGCATTTGATCGAAATACGCGATCTCCAGCCGTGTGCCCAATCGGACCTGTCCGGGCGGCGTGGTGACGTCCGGTTCGAGCAAGCCCAGAATCAGCTTCAGAAGCGTGCTCTTGCCGGCCCCGTTGGGGCCGATCAGTCCGATCTTATCTCCGCGCATCACCGTCAGGTCCAGCCCTTCGACGATGATTTTTCGGCCTCCTGGCTCGTCAAAGCTTTTGCTAACTTGACTCAGTTCGGCGACTAACTTGCCGCTCTTTTCGGCCACACCGATTTCCATGGCCACACGGCCTGGGGTGGACCGCCTGGCCGCCCGCTGCGCGCGCAACTCGTACAGGCGGTGGATACGTGCCACCGCTCGCGTGCGTCTGGCCTCGACTCCTTTGCGAATCCAGGCCTCTTCCTGCGCCAGAAGGCGATCGGCTTTGGCCTCGACCACCGACGCCTGATGCAACTGATCGCGTTTGAGGGACTCGTACTGCGCGAAATTGCCGGGGTACCGGCGCAGGATACCTCGATCGAGCTCAACGATGCTGGTGGCAACGCGGTCGAGGAACATCCGATCGTGCGTAATTACCACCACGCTTCCCGCGAAGCTCAGCAGCAGTTCCTCCAGCCAAGCGATGGAGTCGAGGTCTAGGTGGTTGGTCGGCTCGTCGAGAAGCAGGACATCGGGCCTGGCCACCAAAGCCTGCGCCAGGGATACCCTTTTCAGAGCGCCGCCCGACAGCGAGCCCAGGGTGAGGTCAGCTTGTAGACCCAGCCGCTGCAGCGTCTCGCGTACGCGTTGCTCCCAGTTCCAGCCGTCTACCGCCTCGATGCGCGATTGCAATTGGCCCAGATCAATGCCGGGCCCCGCTTCACGGTATTGCTCGATCCATCGCTGGATTTGCACAACCCCGCTGCTGACTGCTTCAAAAACCGTTTTGTGACCCGGCCAGTGAGACTCCTGTGCCACATAGGCCATACGCAGCCCCTGTTGAAATTGCAGCAATCCATCGTCGGGCTTCTCGAGGCCGGCCAACATCTTCATCAGTGATGACTTGCCGCTGCCATTGCGACCGATCAGACCCACCCGTTCGTGCGCCTCGACCGAGAAGTGGGCGCCATCGAGCAGGGGTTCATGACCAAAAGCCAGGTGCGCGTCGATGAGGGTGATCAGGGCCATAAAGTGTTGGGAAAGCCAAGAGTCATTATGGGCGGCGCTGCAAGCGATCTCGGCGTCAGGACCTGCCACCGGCTGCGTGTGACGCCATCCGTCGTCATCGCAGGCGCAGAACTTTCCTTTCGCGCGCGGGGGGGTGGGGGGGGGGGGCGTGCCCGACCACGCCCTTGCTGGGTTCGGGCGGGGGGGCTTGCAGTACGCAGAAAAAACGTGTTATAGTCTCTGGCTCTGCTGCAAACGACGGCCTTTTTGAAGGCTGGCCTGCAGCAGAGCCCCTGCAGGTCGATTCGCTCGATCGCTTGAGGCGGATAAATTACCCCAAAAATTTCGCTAAAGGCGTGTTGACGGGGTCAAAAAATCCGGTATATAATGTGAGGCTTCGCTGATTGCGGCGAAGCGTGAGGCAGATGCAGGCGAATCGAGAGAGTCACCTGTTGGCCCGAGGTTCATTAACAAGTTACAGCCGATAAGTATGGGCGTTTGAAGGCGACTGCCAGG
>CAZATV010000074.1:0-14518 GCA_964488145.1 uncultured Polaromonas sp. | reverse complement strand
TTGCCGACGCCTCCCTTGCCTGAGGCCACCGCAATCACATTGCGCACGCCTTCCATCAGCTTGATGCCTCGCTGCACCGCATGGCTGGCCACCCGGCTGTGAATCTCCACCTGCACCTGCCCCACGCCAGGCACCTGGCGGGCAGCTGCCCCCAACGCCTCTTGCAGTGCAGCCACGCGACTGCGCGCCGGATAGCCCAACTCCACTTCGAAGGCCACATCGGACCCGCTGATGCGAAGGTTGCGCAAGGCCTTGCTCGAGACGTAGTCTTTTTCCGTGTACGGGTCGCGAACCTGGGACAGCGCCTCCATCAGGGCCTGTTCGGATACGGCGGGTGCATTCATGTCAATCTCCAGAGAGCGCGCAAGTCTAGCCGCGTCCTCAAATCCCCAAGAGGTCAGATGGCGGGATTCACCGAGAGGAGCCTTAGGCGGTCGGGTAGGTGCCGGGCAACAGGATCTCCCGGCTGACGGTCCCGATCCGGGTGTGGCCACAGAAAGCCATGCTCAGATCGAGTTCCTTGTGCAGGATCTGCAGCACGCGGGCCACCCCCGCCTCGCCCATGGCGCCCAAGCCGTAGAGGAAGGCTCGGCCGATGTAGGTGCCCTTGGCGCCCAAGGCCAGGGCCTTGAGCACGTCCTGACCGCTGCGAATGCCGCCATCCATGTGAACTTCAATGTGGCGACCGACCGCATCGACGATGGCCGGCAGGGCTTCAATGCTCGATTGCGCGCCGTCGAGCTGGCGACCACCGTGGTTGGAGACGATCAGGGCATCAGCACCCGATTGCGCGGCCAGTCGGGCGTCTTCGACATCCTGAATGCCCTTGAGGATGAGCTTGCCGCCCCAGCGCTTCTTGATCCACTCCACATCGCCCCAGTTGAGGGCGGGATCAAATTGGCTGGCCGTCCACTCCGACAGGCTACCCATATCGGCCACGCCGCTGACATGGCCAACGATGTTGCCGAACTGTCGGCGCTGCGTGCCGAGCATGCCCAGAGCCCAGCGGGGCTTGGTGGCCATATTGATGATGTTGCGCAGCGTCAGCTTGGGCGGCGCCGACAGGCCATTGCGCAAGTCCTTGTGCCGCTGGCCCAGGATCTGCAGATCGAGCGTCAGCACCAGAGCGCCGCAGCGGGCGGCCTTGGCGCGGTCGATCAGGCGTTCAATGAAAGCGCGGTCCTTCATCACATAGAGCTGGAACCAGAAGCCTTCACCGGCGTGCTGCGCCACATCCTCGATCGAGCAGATGCTCATGGTTGAAAGGGTAAAGGGCACACCGAAGGCGCGTGCAGCCCGTGCTGCCAAAATTTCCCCGTCGGCATGCTGCATGCCGGTCAGACCGGTCGGGGCCAGGGCCACCGGCATGGCGACCTCCTGTCCAACCATGGTGCTGGCGGTGCTGCGACCCTCCATATTGACGGCCACGCGTTGGCGAAACTTGATTTTCTGAAAGTCTGCTTCATTGGCTCGATAGGTGCTCTCAGTCCAGGAGCCGCTATCGGCATAGTCATAGAACATGCGGGGTACTCGCTTCTGCGCCAGAACCCGCAGGTCTTCAACATGGGTGATCACGGTCATGGTCTTGCCTTGAAAAAACTGCGCCAAGGCCGACATGGTAGCTGGCTTGATCAGCCAGAGCCCTGAAAGCTGCTCTCGACGGCCTGAAAAAATTTACATCGCCGCTCTGGGGAGATGGGGCCCAGGCTATGCTCGCGCGCATGTTTGACCAAGCAAGCTGTTCATGGACAGTCTGACCCAAGTGGCCCTGGGGGCCAGCCTGGGCGTGGCGGTCATGGGTCGGCGCACTGCCGTTTGGAAGGCTGCACTCTGGGGCGGTTTGGCCGGCTTGTTGCCCGATCTGGACGTGCTGATCGATCATGGCGACGATCTGCAGAACATGGTGCGGCACCGGGGGCCGAGCCACTCCCTGCTGCTGCTGACCTTGCTGGCGCCCATCCTGGCTGGGCTGGTCTATGGCCTTGAGCGACGCTGGCAGAGCCCGCACGGACAGCCCCAGGCCAGTTGGCGTCGATGGACGCTGGCCCTCTGGCTGGCCTTGTTCACCCACCCCCTGCTCGACCTGATGACCATCTATGGCACACAGGTGTTGCAACCCCTGAGCGACCAAGCGTATGGCGTGGGTAGCATTTTCATCATTGATCCGCTCTATTCCTTGCCCTTGCTGGGGGGCTTGGTAGCGGTTGCTGTGTTGCGCTCTTCAGATCGGGGCTTGCGCGCCAACCTTTGGGGCTTGGCCCTGAGCACGACCTACCTGGTCTGGACGGTCGGGGCGCAGGCCTACGTGACCCAACAGGCACGGGCCAGCCTGGCGGCCGCCGGGTTGTCGGACCGCCCTCTGATGGTCACCCCTTCGCCCCTGCAGACGCTGGTCTGGCGTGTGGTGGTGATCGACGGGCCGCGCTACCACGAGGGCTACTACGCCCTGACCGATCGGGGGCGTGCCTTGCGTCTGCACTCGCGTGACCGGGGTGGCGAGTTGCTGCAGACCCTGGCCTCGCACCCTCAAGTGGCTCAGCTGGCCCGCTTTTCTGACGGCTTCTTCAGCCTGGCCCTGCGCGACGACCGGCTTTGGGTGACCGATCTGCGCATGGGCCAGCATCCCTACTATGTGTTTTCCTTCGATCTGGGGCCCGTCGATATCGGCGGAGAGAGGCTGCAGCCGGCGGTTCAGCAGGGTGACCGAATCCCGGTGGCCGAGGGGTTGGTCTGGTTGCGCAAGCGCATGACGGGCCAGGACCTGCTCCCGCCCGGCGGCTGATGGGCGACGAGTCGTCTATTGGTCGGCTGCTTAGCCCAGCCGGGCGCGATGGCGGGCGATCTGCGCCCGCACCTGGTCCGGCGCGGTGCCTCCCAGGGTGTTGCGGGCATTCAGACTCCCGCGCAGGCTGAGCACTTCGAAGACGTCTTTTTCTATGGCCGAGTGAAAGCCCTGCAGCTCGGCCAGCGGCAGTTCTGACAGATCGCAGTTGTGCCTGCTGGCGGCCCTGACCGCGTGCGCCACCACCTCATGGGCGTCCCGGAAGGGCAGACCTTTTCTGACCAGGTAGTCGGCCAGGTCGGTCGCGGTAGCGTAGCCTTTGCTGGCCGCTTCCTCCATGGCCTGCACATTGACCGTGATGCCGCCTTCCTTGGCACCGCTGGCAGGATTGAATTGACCGCCGATCATCTCGGCAAAGATGCGCAGCGTGTCTTTGAGCGTGTCAACGGTGTCGAACAGCGGTTCCTTGTCTTCCTGGTTGTCCTTGTTGTAGGCCAGAGGCTGACCCTTCATCAGAGTGATCAGGCCGACCAGGTGGCCAACCACGCGCCCGGTCTTGCCCCGGGCCAGTTCGGGCACGTCGGGGTTTTTCTTCTGCGGCATGATGGAAGAGCCGGTGGTGAAACGATCGGCGATCTTCACGAAGCCAAAGTTCTGGCTCATCCACAAGATCAGCTCTTCCGAAAGACGGCTGATGTGAACCATGCACAGCGAGGCGGCAGCGGTGAACTCGATGGCGAAGTCGCGATCACTGACGCCATCTAGGCTGTTTTCACAAATCTGGGCCTGGCCTTTCTCGTCAACCATGCCCAAAGACCGCGCCACACGTGCTCGGTCCAGCGGGTAGGTGGTCCCGGCCAGCGCCGCTGACCCCAGTGGCAGACGATTGGTGCGGCGACGCACATCGGCAAAGCGCTCGGCGTCGCGGGCGAACATTTCCACGTAGGCCAGCAGGTGATGGGCAAAGCTCACCGGCTGGGCCACTTGCAGGTGGGTAAAGCCGGGCATGATGACCTCGGTGTTTCTTTCGGCGACCTCCACCAGCGATTTCTGCAGATCGGCAAGCAGTTGCAAGATCAGGTCGATCTCGCCCCGCAGCCACAGTCGTACGTCGGTGGCCACCTGGTCATTGCGGATGCGGCCGGTGTGCAGCCGCGTGCCGGCATCGCCCACCCGTTGGGTCAGGCGCGCCTCGATATTGAGGTGTACATCTTCGAGGTCGAGTTTCCATTCAAACTGGCCGGACTCGATTTCTTGTCGTATGGCGTCCATGCCGCGCTGGATATCGGCCAGATCCTGCGGGCTGATGATGCCCTGCGCGGCCAGCATCTCCGCGTGCGCCAGCGAGCCCTGGATATCGGCGCGCCACAGACGCTGGTCGAAGAACACGCTGGCTGTATAGCGCTTGACCAGGTCGCTCATGGGCTCGGAAAACAGCGCCGACCAGGCCTGCGCTTTGGTGTCGAGTTGGTTTGTCATGAGGCGGCGATTTTAGGTGGCCGGCCTAGCCGGTGTTGCGAAGGCCAGCGGCGATGCCGTTGATCGAAAGGTGAATGCCACGCTGCACCCGCTCGTCGGCGCGGCCTTGACGGTAACGACCTATGAGTTCGACCTGCAGATGGTGCAGCGGGTCGATGTAGGGGAACCGGTGGCGGATGGAGCGCTGCAGTGCGGGATTGTTCGCCAGCCGCTGCTTTTCTCCCGTGATCAGGTTCAGGGCCTCGACCGTGCGCTGCCATTCGGCTTCTAGCAGGGCGAAGATTTTTTTCCGCAGGCGGACCTCACTCACCAGCTCAGCGTAGCGCGAGGCCAGGGCTAGATCACTCTTGGCCAGAACCATGTCCATATTGGACAGCAGCGTCCGGAAAAAGGGCCATTGCCGGTACATTTTCTTGAGCAAGGCCAGCGACAGTTTTCGCTGCGCCGGCGCCGCGCCGAGCAGGGATTCGACCGCCGATCCAAAGCCATACCAGCCCGGCAGGGTCAGTCGGCATTGCCCCCAACCGAATCCCCAGGGAATTGCGCGCAGGTCTTGAATTTTTTGCGAGGCTTTGCGGGAGGCCGGCCGTGACCCAATATTGAGTTCAGCGATCTCGCGGATCGGGGTGGCGCTGAAGAAGTAGTCCTCGAAACCCGGTGTCTCGTAGACCAGGGATCGGTAGGCCTTCATGCTGGCCTCCGATAAGCGCGCTGCGGTGGTTAGGAAGACCCGGGGCGCCGGCTTGGTCGGCTGCAACAAGCTGGCCTCCAGTGTGGCGGCAACCAGGGTCTCGAGGTTACGGCGGCCGATCTCCGGGTTGGCGTATTTGGAGCCGATCACTTCCCCCTGCTCCGTCAGCCGAATCTGCCCGCGTACCGTGCCCGGAGGTTGGGCCAGGATGGCTTGGTAGCTCGGACCGCCGCCGCGGCCGACCGTGCCGCCGCGACCGTGGAACAGCCGCAGCTGGATGTTGTGGGAGTTGCCCAGCTCGTCGAACAGGGCGACCAGCGCGATTTCGGCGCAATAGAGTTCCCAGTTGCTGGTGAAAATGCCACCGTCTTTATTGCTGTCGGAGTAGCCCAGCATGATTTCCTGCTCGGCCCCGCTGCGCTGCACCAGATCGGCTATGCCGGGCAGGCTGTAGAACTCGCGCATGATGCGCGGGGCTTGCCGCAGGTCTTCAATGGTCTCGAAAAGCGGCACCACGATCAGTTGCAGCACCGCCCCAGAACTGTGCTGGGTCCGCGGACTCTTGCGGGCAACGGGCTCGAGCGAGCCCTGCATCAGACCGCATTCCTTGAGCAGCAGCATGACCTCCAGCAGGTCGCTCACGCTCTCAGTATGGCTGATGATGTAGTGCTTGAGCGCCTTTGGGCCGAAGCGTTGCAGGGCTTCCTGGGCTTTTTCAAAAATGGCCAGTTCTCCTCGCGCCAGGTCTGAGTAGTGTGCGCCTCGAACGCGCAGGGGGCGCGCATCGGCCAGCAGCCGCTGCAGGAGCTCGCGCCTGGCACCTTCGCCCAGGGCGGCGTAATCAGCCTCCAGGCCGGCAACGGCCAGCAGCTCGGCCAGGACCTGTTCGTGCTTGTCCGAACTTTGTCTGAGGTCCACCGTGGCCAGGTGAAAGCCGAAGACCTCGACGGCTCGGATCAGTGGATGCAGCCGCTGCCAGACCAGGGCTTGGGCGTGGTGGGCGAGCAGGGACGATTCGATGGTGCGCAGATCGGCCAGAAAGTCATCGGGCCGCAAGTAGGGATTCTGCGGCGGCAGGGCGTGTCGCGCGGCCTGGCCCCCGGTCAGCTGCTCAAGGGTGGCTGCCAGGCGAGCGTAGATGGCGGTCAGTGCGCGTCGGTACGGCTCGTCTTGGCGATGTTCATTGGTATCGGGCGAGCCCTCGGCCAGGCGCTGCATCTGCGGCGTGATGCGGGTCAGCAGAGTCGACATCGACAGTTCGCTGCCGAGGTGATGTACCTCGGTCAGGTAGTGCCGAAGGATCAGGTCGGCCTGTCGTTGCAGCGCGTAGTCGAGGGTCTGCGCGCTGACATTGGGGTTGCCGTCGCGGTCACCCCCGATCCAGTGGCCCATCCGCAGGAAACTGGCCACCGGAAGGTCCCTCAGCTCGCGCTCCAGATGGGCGTAGATCTTCGGTATTTCTCTCAGGAAGGTCGCTTCGTAGTAAGACAGCGCGTTGTCAATTTCGTCGGCCACCGTGAGTTTGGTCGGACGCAACAGGCGGGTCTGCCACAGTTGCAGCACCCGGGCTCGCAGCTGCGCCTCATTGGCTGCCAGCTCACGCGGCGTGAGCGCATCACGGCCGCCCTTGATCTCTCGCCCTCGGATTTCATCGCGCTGCTGGAGCAAGTGCGCTATGCCTCTTTCGGCATCCAGGATGCTTTTGCGCTGCACCTCGGTGGGATGGGCGGTCAGTACTGGCGAGACCAAGCTGTGCGCCAGGGTTTGTGAAATGCTGCGCGGGGACAGACCGGCCCAGCGCAGTCTGGACAGCGCCACATCGATGCTGCCTTCCTGAAGATCCCCCTGCCGCTCGTGAATCGCGCGGCGTCGGATGTGGTGCCGGTCCTCGGCCAGGTTGGCCAGGTGCGAGAAATAGGTGAAGGCGCGGATTACGCTGACTGTCTGGTCGCCCGACAGGCTCTTGAGCAATTTTTTCAGGGCCCGGTCGGCGTCTTGGTCGGACTCCCGACGGAAGGCCACCGAGAGCTTTCGAATTTGCTCGACCAGTTCAAAGGCGATCTGGCCCTCCTGTTCGCGGATGACATCACCAAGGATGCGACCGAGCAGACGGATATCCTCGACCAGGGGGCGTTCATCTTGTCGCAGGCGCTGGGAGCGGCTGGCCGCTCGAGAGAGTGCAGTGGGGCTGGCCATAGACGGAAACTCAAAACCCCATGCTAGCATCGGCCTCCAGGTCCAATTACCACCCCGTTACGGGTGTCCCCAGCATCCATGAACCGCAACACCGTCGTCATCGCCACCCGGGAAAGTCGCCTGGCTCTTTGGCAGGCCGAGCACGTCAAAGCCTTGCTGCAAGAGCGTTTGGGCTGGCAAGTGGAGTTGCTGGGCATGACCACCCAGGGCGATCAGATCCTGGATCGGTCGCTGAGCAAGGTCGGTGGCAAGGGCTTGTTCGTCAAGGAGTTGGAGACCGCTTTGGCCGACGGCCGGGCCGATCTGGCGGTGCACTCCCTCAAGGACGTCCCCATGGACCTACCCGAGGGCTTCGCGCTGGCCTGCGTGATGGAGCGTGAGGATCCGCGTGATGCCTTTGTCTCCAACCATTTCGACAGCCTGGACGCTTTGCCGGCGGGGGCGGTGGTGGGGACTTCGAGCCTGCGCCGCCAGGTGCTTTTGCGGGCCCTGCGTCCAGATTTGCGCATCATGCCGCTTCGCGGCAATCTCGATACCCGTCTGCGCAAACTTGATGAGGGTCAGTACCAGGCCATTGTGCTGGCCGCTGCCGGGCTCAAGCGCTTGGGCATGGGGGCGCGGATCCGGTCCGTCTTTGAGACCAGCCAGATGTTGCCCGCGGCTGGGCAAGGGGCGCTGGGCATTGAGGTACGCGCCGATCGTCAAGACATGATCGAGGGGCTGGCCATGCTGGCCCACGAGCCGACCTGGCTGGCGGTGACCGCCGAGCGCGCGGTTTCGCGCGCCATGGGGGGCAGTTGTTCCATGCCCCTGGCTGCCTTCACGGCTGGGGCCGGCTCCGACGGATGGCTGCAACTGCAGGCCGCCTGGGGTGACCCGGGCGATCTGGCTGAGGAGGTTTCTCAGGCCGCCGATCGGCCTGCTTCCGCCCTGGTGCGGGCCAGCGAGCGGGCCTTGGTACGCGACCAGGCCCAGGCGCGCGCTTTGGGCGAGCAGGTGGCGGCCCGCTTGCGGGCCGGGGGTGCCCGACCGGTGCCCGCTGCCTGATGTCCTGAGCCCGGCCCGCGGTCATGACCAGCGGATTTAATGGTACGCGCGTGGTATCGACAGGCCCCCGCATCATCGTCACCCGCCCGGCTGAGCAGGCCCGGGTATGGGTTGATCAACTGCGGGCGGCCGGTTGCGTAGCGGAGGCTTTGCCCCTCTTGGAGATCGTGCCCCTGCTCGGTTCGGCCGAGCGGCAAACCGCCCAGCAGCGGCTGCACACCTGTTCGGCGGTGATGCTGGTCAGTGGCAATGCCGTCGATCATTTCCTGCAGGGCTGGCAAGGACCGGGGCCGGCGTCTGTGCGCTGGCTTGCCCCTGGGCCTGGCACGGCCGAGCGGTTGCGAGCTTTCGGGGTGCCGACTGCGCAGATTGACGAGCCACCGGCCGATGCGGGCCAGTTTGACTCGGAAGCGCTCTGGCAGACCATCGCCGATCGACCCTGGTTGGGCCGCAAGGTGCTGTTGGTGCGGGGCCGCAGTGGGCCGCCGGGTGCGGGCACCGGCCGTCAGTGGCTGGCCGAGCAGCTCGAGCAGGCCGGCGCGCAGGTCGATGCCCTCGTGGTGTACGAGCGGCGCGCACCGAACTGGAGTGTGGCCGACAGGCAGCGGATGGAAGGCGCCTGTGGCGACGGATCTTGGTGGCTGTTCAGCAGTTCGGAGGCGATTGCCCATCTGCCGTCAGACATCGATTGGCGTGCAGCCCTTGCGGTGGCCACGCACCCCCGGATTGCACAGGCGGCCCGGGCCAAGGGCTTTGCACGTGTGGTGCAATCCCGGCCGGCGCTCCGTGATGTACTAGCCTCGATAAAATCGGCGCTCCATGAGTGAGCCCGAGGCCCCCCATACAGTACCTGCCACTTCGGCGCCCGGGCCCGCCCCGCGGTCTCCGGAGGGGGCAGAGGGCTTGCCAGTCATTCAGGATCTCACTCCGCCGCAGGAGTGGTGGCAGTCGAGAACCTGGGCTTGGATTCTGCTGGCGCTGTCTGCCGCGGCCTTGATTCTGGTTATCCTCCTGTGGCAGAAACTCAGCGGTATCCAGGAGGAACTCGCCCGTCGCAGCCTCGATGCAGGGGCGCAGGCGGTTTCGGCCCGCACCCTGGCGCAGCAGGCGCAGGAGACGGTGCGCGACATGAGTGGCCGCATGGCCAGCCTGGAGTCACGCTTGAGCGAGGTCAGCTTGCAACGCCAGCAACTCGAAGAGTTGATGCAAAGCCTGTCACGTTCGCGCGATGAGAACCTGGTGGTCGACATCGAATCGGCCTTGCGGCTGGCGCAGCAGCAGGCCCAGTTGACCGGTAGTACCGAGCCCCTGCTTGCGGCTCTGCGCACGGCCGAGCAGCGACTGCAGCGAGCGGCGCAGCCCCGGCTTAACCCGGTGCTGCGCGCCATCACCCAGGACAGCGAGCGCATCAAGGCGATGGCCGTGACCGATATCCCGGCTTTGCTGGTGCGTATCGATGAGCTTAGTCGACTCCTGGATGAACTTCCGGTGGCTAATGCGGCGCAGGCCTCCGCGGAGGCTCGCCCCGTGCCTGCGCCCGCACAGGACAGGACGAACAACCAGAGTCTGATTCGGGCGACCACCGGGGCCATCGGCGATTGGTTCGAACGTGTCTGGACGACTGCCCTGTCGGCTTTGCAGCAGGAGGCCCGAGGCCTGTTGCGGGTCAGTCGAATCGATCGTCCTGAAGCGGCCTTGCTGGCGCCCGAGCAGGCTTTTTTCCTGCGAGAGAATACCAAGCTGAAGTTGCTCAACGCCCGCCTGGCCTTGCTATCGAGGCAAAGTGAGGTGGCGCGTTCGGATCTGGTGGCGGTCGACCTGGCCTTTCAGCGTTATTTCGACACCTCCTCTCGCAAGACCCAATCGGCCCAGGCTCTACTGCAGCAGGTTCAGGCCAGTCTGAAGTCGACAGAGCTGCCGCGGCTGGACAAGACGATTGCCGCCTTGGCGGCCGTCGCCGGCGGGCGCTGAGGGGCTGTTGATGCGAGCCGCGATCTGGCTGATTGCCCTGTTCGCCGTGGCGGTGGCGGTGGCCTTGTTTGCCGGCAACAACCAGGCGGTGGTGACCTTGTTCTGGCCGCCCCATCGCATCGATCTGTCCCTAAATCTGGCCCTCCTGCTGGGGCTGGTGATTTTTACGGTGATCCATTTAGCCTTGCGTGCCTTCGCGGCAGCCTTTTCGCTGCCGGCACAGGCGCGCCGCTGGCGGGCGCAGCAAAGGGAGCGGGCCATGCATGCAGCCTTGCTCGACGCGCTGGCGCATCTTCTGGCCGGTCGTTTTATTCGGGCCTCGCGATCAGCGCAGTCGGCCTTGACTCAGGAACGCAGCCTGACTGAGTTGGCGGGCGAGTCGGTTCATGACAGCGGCTACAGTCCTCAGCGCAGCCTGCAGTTGCGGGCGCTGGCCCATTTGGTGGTGGCCGAAAGTGCCCAGGCTTTGCAAAATCGCAGCCTGCGTGATGAGCATCTGCGTCTGGCTTTGACATTGCCCACCCAGCGTCTGCCCGTCGAGACACGAGAGGGCATTGAGTTGCGGGCAGCGCGATGGGCTCTTGAGGACCGGGACCCCGAGCTGGCGCTGGAGCATCTGGCGCGCTTGCCTGCTGGTGTGAGCCGGCGCACGCTGGCTCTGCGTCTGCGTTTGAAGGCCACCCGGCTGGCCCGTCAAATCCCGCAGGCCTTGGAGACGGCCCGACTTTTGGCAAAACACCGTGCGTTTTCTCATCAGGGCGCGCAGAGCATCGTGCGAGGTTTGGCCATTGAAGGGTTGCAGTCGGCCACTGATGTAAGGCAGCTGCAGCAGGCTTGGCAAAGTCTGGAGGAGGCCGAACGAGCCATGCCTGAGGTGGCTGTGCACGCAGCGTCAAGGCTGATGGAGCTCGGCGGTGAGGCCAGCTTGGCTCGGCAGTGGCTGGCACCCATCTGGCACCGGCTGATCAATGTGCCCTCCGAGGACCTGTCTGAGGCCTTGCAGGTGCGTCTGGTGCTCGCACTCGAGCGCGGCTTGGAATCGATTGACAGTGCCTGGTTGGCCCGGCTGGAGGAGGCCCTGCAGGGGCGGCCGCGCGATCCCAATCTGCAATACCTTGCGGGCATGGCTTGCCTGCAACGCCAGCTCTGGGGTAAATCCCAGCAGCTGCTGGCGCAGGCTGTGATCCAACTGACCGATGCACAAATGCTTCGGCGCGCCTGGCGTGCCCTGGCCCAGCTGGCCGAACAGCGCGGCGACGCTCGTGCTGCTGAACAGGCCTATCGCAAGCTAGCCGATCTCTGATGCGGACGCCAGGGCCGACGGACCTGGCATCGGGTTTTCTCAGATCTCAAGCGCCCACGAGGTGGGGGCTTTCTTCACCGCCGCGTGTCGCTGGCTTCGAAAGGCATGGGCATCTCGCGCAGGTCCCGCCGGGTTTCAACCAGGATCAGTGGTCCCTCGTCGATTCGAGCCACCGGGGGGCGCTCGCGTGGCACATGTACCGGCTTGGGTTCTGCCGCGATCGCCGCTTGCGCCTGGGCCACCCGGTCGGCCTGGGAGTGCACCCATTGCAAGCCCGAACCACTAGCTACCTGCATCAGATCCTGCAGGGGCAACTGGTAAGGCTGCACCCGGGGCAGGGCAGGGCGCACGACCTGTGATGCGGTTTGCGTGGCCGGACCCGATGCATCGACAGCTCTTGTCCCTTCAGTTTCGACCGTTTGGGCTGCTTCCCGCCCCCACATCTGTTCCTGAGCTGGCAGTTGCTGTTCGCCGGTTTGCTCTTCGCTGCGTTCTGACCCGCGCTCGCGGCGGTCACGACGCTCGCGTTGACGGCGCTCCCGAGGTTGGGCTTCTGGCTCGCCGCTGGCGGGTGTGGCATTGGACGGAGCGTCCATGGGAGTCAATTCGCCGGCGGCTGCGGTCTGGTCGACACTGGGGCCCTGAGCACCCTGCGCCGAGTTTAGGCGTTCGTTGCGTTCGCCCCGTTCACGGCGGGGACGCTCGCCCCGCTCACGCCGGCCTTCACCGTCCGTGCGGGCCGGTGGGGACTCACCCGCAGCGGCCTGCATAGCTGCGAGGTTGGCAGCCGCCAGTTCCTGCTGGCTGACCTCAGCGCCGCCGGGGGTGCTGTGCTCAGCCCGCTCGTTACGTTCGCCTCGATCTGCGCGGTCACGCCGACCTCGCCCCTCGCGTGGCGGCCGGTCCTCGCGCCCGGCCGGTGCCTCGCCGCGTCCGCCTTCGGCGGATCGCTCTGCCGCAGGGCGTTGCTGCCCGCGCTGGCTGCGACGCGGTTCACGTCCTTCAGCGCCTTCACGCGTTTCCGGGGCTGCAGCGTTTTGTCGCGATTCGCCGCCGCGTTCGCTGCGACCCCGGCCACGGTCGTTGCGTCGACCCTCGCGGCCACCGCGATCTGTCCCGCGTGGTTCACGCGGGACGGTGGGCTCGGCTGCCGTCGCAGGCTTGGTTTCGGGTGGGGTGGCAGCGGGCGCACTGGAGCCTGCGAAGAGGCCCTTGACCCAAGAGAAGAACCCCTTCTCGGCGGTCGGGGCGGGTGTAGTGCTGCCAGACGGTTTGCTGGTTGGGGTCGGGGCTGGGGGACTGCGTCGCGCCTCGGGTTTGGGCCCCTCACTGGTGACAGGCGCGGGGGCATCGGGCAGCACGCCCTTGATGACGGGCTCCTGCTTGTTGCTCTTTTCCTGACTGCGCCGGGTGACCGTGGTCGGATCTTCGAATTCCTCGGCCATCTTGTAGCTGGCGGCGATGTTGTCCAGACGCGGATCGTCGTGCTTGAGGCGCTCGAGCTTGTAGTTGGGCGTCTCCAGGGTTTTGTTGGGCACCAGCAGCACTGCAATCCGTTGCTTCATCTCGATCTTGGCGATCTCGCTGCGCTTCTCGTTGAGCAGGAAGGAAGCGACCTCCACCGGCACCTGGCAGTGCACTGCGGCCGTGTTGTCCTTCATGGCATCTTCTTGGATGATGCGCAGGATTTGCAAGGCTGAGCTTTCGGTGTCGCGGATATGGCCGGCGCCACCGCAGCGCGGGCAGGGGATAGAGGCACCCTCGGAGAGGGCCGGCCGCAGTCGCTGCCGGCTCATCTCAAGCAGACCAAACTTGCTGATCGAGCCAAACTGAACCCGGGCCCGGTCCTGCCGCAAGGCATCGCGCAAACGACTTTCGACCTCGCGGCGGTTTTTGCTCTCCTCCATGTCGATGAAATCGATCACGATCAGACCACCGAGGTCGCGCAGCCGCATCTGGCGTGCCACCTCGTCAGCGGCCTCCAGATTGGTGCGGGTGGCGGTTTCCTCAATGTCTCCGCCCTTGATGGCCCGGGCCGAGTTCACATCCACGCTCACCAGCGCCTCGGTGTGGTCAATCACGATGGCGCCGCCCGAGGGCAGGGTCACGGTGCGGGCATAGGCCGACTCAATCTGGTGCTCGATCTGAAAACGCGAGAACAGGGGCGTGTCATCGCGGTAGCGCTTGACTCTGTGCTCGTGCTCGGGCATCACATGGCCCATGAACTGCTTGGCTTGATCGTAGATGTCGTCGGTATCGATCAGGATGTCGCCAATGTCGCTGTTGAAATAGTCGCGAATGGCGCGGATCACCAAGCTCGATTCCTGATAGATCAGGAAGGCGCCTTTGCCCGCCTTGCCCGCTCCGTCAATGGCGTTCCACAGTTTGAGCAGGTAATTGAGATCCCATTGCAATTCGGGGGCCGACCGGCCAATGCCTGCCGTACGGGCGATGATGGACATGCCATTGGGGTACTCGAGTTGGTCCATCGCCTCCTTGAGCTCAGCCCGGTCGTCGCCCTCGATGCGTCGGCTCACGCCACCGCCACGCGGGTTGTTGGGCATCAGCACCACATAGCGGCCGGCCAGGCTGATGAAGGTGGTCAGGGCCGCCCCCTTGTTGCCACGCTCCTCTTTTTCCACTTGGACGGTCAGTTCCTGACCTTCGCGGATCACATCGTTGATTCGGGCCTGGCTGACCGAGACGCCGGTCGCAAAGTATTGCTTGGAAATTTCCTTGAACGGCAGAAAGCCGTGCCGATCCTCGCCGTAGTCAACAAAGCAGGCCTCCAGGGAGGGCTCGACCCGGGTTACCACCGCCTTATAGATGTTTCCCTTGCGCTGCTCGCGCCCTTCGATCTCGATTTCGTAGTCGAGCAGCTTTTGGCCGTCAACGATGGCCAGGCGGCGTTCTTCAGCCTGCGTGGCGTTGATAAGCATTCTCTTCATGGCAAATATCCTCTCGTTCGCAAACACGTCCCCCTGAGGGGTTGGGATGCCGCGAGTACTCGCGAGGCGAACCGGGAATTGCCGGAGAGCCGGCGCGGGCC
>CAZATV010000073.1:0-14520 GCA_964488145.1 uncultured Polaromonas sp. | reverse complement strand
GGACCCTTGGGCCTGCACCGCTTTTATCTGTTCGGTCCCCTCGATGTCATCGGTTGGGCTCTGCCCATTCCCACGGCGCTGGGCCTCTACGGCATCATGCGCGCCCTCGGCCTGGGTCTGGACGACAAGATGAGCTGGCTGCTGATCCCGCTGCTGGGCTTTGTCATCGCCGGCTGTTGCATGACCGCGATCTTCTACGGCCTGATGAGCGAGGAAAAATGGAATGGTCGCTACAACCCGGATCTGGCGGAAGCCGGCTCGATGCAGACCAGCGCGGGGCAGAGCAATTGGCTGACCATCCTCGCCGTGGTGGCTTCGCTGATGGTGGGTGCCACCGCCTTGATGGGGGCGCTGGCCTACAGCTTTCAGCGCTACTTTGAGTGGCAGATTGAACTGGCGCGCCAAATCTCACAGTAGCCCGAGACCGCAATGCGCTGATGCGCGGGGCAATCGCGACCGATCAAGCGCTTCTGAACATGAAATAGACCGCGCCCACCAGGCACAGGCCGGCCCACAGGTAATCGAGCTTGAGGGGCTGATGCAGGTAGAACACCGCGAAGGGCACAAACACGCTCAGCGTGATGACCTCTTGCATGATCTTGAGCTGGGCCACGCTCAGTTCGGTCGCCCCAATGCGGTTGGCAGGCACTTGGAACAAATATTCGAATAGGGCAATGCCCCAGCTGACCAAAGCGGCGACATACCAGGGTGCTGTGGCCAGATGGCGCAGATGCCCGTACCAGGCAAAGGTCATGAAGATGTTGGAGAGCAGCAGCAAGACTACTGTTTGCGCCGGCACCGGAAGCGAAAGAAAAAAGTTCACAGCCTGTCCCTCGATGGCAGGGGCGCCGCGGCGCGTCCCTCAAATCAAAAGCGCCAGCGTGACGGTCAGGGTGAGCAGGGCCAGCAGCGACGACATGGCCACGCTGGCCGTCACCAAGTCCTGCGCCACGCCATAGCGCTGCGAAAACAGAAAGACATTGGCGCCTATCGGCAGGGCCGCCGTCACCACCATCACGGTCATGGCCAGCCCCTGGACCCCCACAAGTCCGCACAAGCCCCAGACCAGAGCCGGGTGCAGAAGATTCTTCACCCCCGACAGCGCCAGCGCCCCTCGCCAATGATGGCCCACGCGTGAGTGAGCCAGTGACACGCCGACCAACACCAGCGCCAACGGTGACAACGCCGAGCCCAGCAAGGCCATGGGCTTATCGATGACCGGCGTGATGCCCCAGCCGGTCTGCGCGTACAGCAGTCCCAGCAAGATCGGCAGGGGCACCGGATGAAGCACTGAGGACTTGAAAGACTGCAACAACAGCGCGGGAACGGAGACCGGCCCGGCGGTCGATGCGGCATCCTCTGCCGCATCACGCCGCACGGCAAACTCCAGCACGAGGGTGGCCAGGGTCAAAAGCACCAGCGCGTGGATGGACACCAGGGTTAGCAAGGTGACCAGACCTTGGGCACCAAAAAGCAGGTTGATCAGCGCGATGCCGATCATGACGGTGTTGGAAAAGGTAGCCGCCAGCCCGAGCACTGCCGACCGGCGGCTGAACCCCTGCAGCAGCAAGATGGCCGCAAACAGCAGTATCGCTGCTGCAAAGTAGGCCACCACCGGCATGAAGTCCAGCTGCTCAATGTGCACCTGACTCATGGTTCGAAACAGGAGCGCCGGCGATAGCACGTAAAAAATGAGCTGGGTCAGGTGCTTGACCGAGTCCTGACCCAACCAGCCGCAGCGCCCGGTCAGCACGCCGCTGGCAATGAGCAGGACCACCGGGGCCAGCGAATCGAAAACCGCCGCATTCATGCGGCGCGATCTTAGCCGCCACCGCCACCAGCGCGCGCAAACCGCTGCAATGGCCGATGGTGCAGCTCAGGCCGCGAGCGACTCACCCGTGCAGAAGTCGGTGGGTGAGCGCAGAACCTGCGCGGTCAGCCAGTCAGTCACCTCCGCCGAATCGGTCACAGTTCGCAGCTGCCGATAAGCCTGGTCGGCCAGCGGGTTGGCGCGCCGCAGGTAGTAAAGCCATTGCTTGAGGCGACCAGCCCGCGCGCGGGGCTCCACACGCTCGCAGACAAGGCTCCAGAATTGTTGCAGGTGCGGCAGCAGGGCCAAGCCGTGGTTCAAAGCCGGTGCCTGAACCCTCGCAGGGGCGGCGCAAGGCCCATGCAGCGCCTGGCGGATGCGCCAACCCAGGGCAGGATCGGCGACCGCGCCGCGGCCGAGCATGATCGAACCGGCGCCGCTTTCACGCAGGCATCGGCGCGCATCCTCAAGGGACCAGATTTCGCCATTGGCCACCACCGGAAGGGTCAACACCGATCGGAGGTCGGCAATACGGTGCCAATAAGCCGGCGGCCGATAGCCATCGGCCTTGGTTCGGGCATGCACCACCAGTTCGCAGGCGCCACCGGCCTCTATAGCCAGGGCGCAGCGCTGCGCGTCTCGATCGTGATCAAAGCCCAGCCGCATCTTGGCCGACACCGGGACCTCAGGCGCAACCGCGCGCCGCACCGCCTCGACGATGCGAAACAACTGATCTGGGTCTTTCAGCAGCACTGCGCCGCCGCCATGACGGTTCACCACCTTGGCCGGGCAGCCAAAGTTCAAATCTACCCCCTGCGATCCCAACTCGGCCAGACGCGCCGCGTTGTCAGCCATGCAGGCTGGGTCAGAACCCAGCAATTGCCCGCGTACCGGCACTCCGGCATCGGTGCGACTACCCTGCGCCAGCTCCGGCATGATGCGCAAAAACACACGCTGCGGCAGCAGCTGGTCGGTGACGCGGATGAATTCGGAGACGCAGCGGTCAAAGCCACCCACGCGCGTCAGCACATCTCGCAGGACGAAGTCCAGCAGGCCTTCCATGGGCGCCAGCAAGATCTGGGGAGAAGGTGTATCGATGGTGGCTTGAGCAGACACGAACGCGGAGGCTGGCAACATCGTCAGCAAAAATCCTCCGGCTCAGGCCAATTCGCGCCCGAGGCGAATTTCCTCGATCCGGGTCGAGCCCAGCTGCAATCCGCGCACCGACTCCGCATCGCGCCGGAAGCCCACGCGCTCAAAGAATTGCAGGGCCCGCGCATCGCGCAGCGGCACCCACACCGTCACCCGGGTGCAGCCCTCCTCCCTGAGGCCCTCCTGGGCCGCCTCCCACAAGGCCGTGCCGATGCCCTGCCGCCAGTGGGCGGGCATGACGCACAGGGCCCAGATTTCCCCGGTGGTCGAAGGAGTCCCCTTGTCGCGAGAACGATCGAAACCCACAAAACCCACCATGGTCTCGCCTTCGATGACCACCTTGACCTGCGGCTCGCTGTATTCAATGGCTTCGCGCCAATAGGCCTGCCGCTCTTCCAAGGCGGGGCCGCTGTGCCGGTCCAGGGAAAAGAGCTCACGGGCGATGGCCTGACTGGCCGCAGCATGAACACGGGCAATGGCCTTGGCATCGCGCACCGTGGCCGACCGGACTGTGTGGGTGATGGGTAGAGAGTTTTGCATGGCTTGGAACCCGATTGTCGCCGCAGAAGGCCATGCCGAGGGCTGCGGCACGATCAGAGACAGTGTGCCGTCGGCCAGGCCCGGAGCGGCATCGGTTAAATTCCCGCCTGCATGTCACGCAATACCGAGCCCTGCCTAGGCGCAAAGCCTGCAATTCATCAGATCAGGCTGGGACCTCATGCGCCAGCCCTTGCGGCCGATGCCGATCAGCCCTTGTTGCAAGCCGCTGCGCTGGCGGGCATTGAGCTGCTGGCCTCCTGCCGCAATGGCACCTGTCGCGCCTGCAGACGCCGCCTGATCAGTGGCCAAGTGAGCTACCGCATCGATTGGCCCGGACTGAGCCGGGAGGAAAAATTGCAGGGCTGGATCCTGCCCTGCGTGGCTTATCCAAACTCCGATCTTGTGCTGGCCGATGAGAATTGATGCGCCCGTTCGGTGGTGGCACGCAGCGGCCATGCTCATCGCTCTGGCGGTCAACCCCTGCGCTGCACAGCCGCAACGCAGTTTTGAAGACAACATGGCCCAGCGCAGCCTGGCCTGCACCCACTGCCACGGTGAGCAAGGTCGGGCTGGACCGGACGGTTACTACCCGCGGATCGCTGGCAAGCCGGCCGGGTACCTCTACAACCAGCTGCTGCATTTCCGAGAGGGCCGGCGCCACTACGCGGCGATGACCGGCCTGCTCGATACGCTCAGCGATGACTACCTCATGGACATCGCCCGCCATTTCGCATCGCTGCAGTTGCCGTACCCGCCGCCGGCCCCAAGCCGCGCGTCCGCGCCTTTGCTGCGACGGGGTCAGCAACTGGCTTTACAAGGCGATCCATCCCGGCAGATCAGCGCCTGCGCCAGCTGCCACGGGACGCGTCTGACCGGCGTGCTGCCCGATGTGCCCGGTCTGTTGGGTCTGCCCCGCGACTACCTCAATGCGCAGCTGGGGGCCTGGCGCACCGGCAAGCGCCGCGCCCATGCACCCGATTGCATGGCCGAGGTGGCCCGAGCGCTGAGCCCGCAAGACATCGAGGCTGTCTCAAGCTGGCTGGCGTCACAAGCGCTGCCGGCTGACTCACGGCCTGCGGCTTGGGCACCCGATCGCCCTCTCCCAAAAGCGTGCGGCAGCGCCGCAGCCAGAGCGGGGGCCCGGCCGTGAATCGAGCCAGAGTCTGGCAGCGCTGGGCCGCGACAGCCCTTGCGCTGACCCTGGGACTGACCGCGTTGATTCTGTGGCTCAATTTGCGCGGCGACCCCGATCCGGGGCCCAGCCCTGCGCTGCAGGACGCGAGCCTGATCGCCCGTGGTGCCTATCTGGCCCGGGCTGGCAACTGCATGGCCTGTCACACCGATCGCGGCGGCGACCCTTACGCCGGCGGACGCCCGATCGAGACACCCTTTGGCACCCTCTACGCGGGCAACCTCACGCCCGACCGAACCACAGGCATCGGTCTATGGAATGCCGATGACTTCTGGCGGGCGATGCGCAACGGGCGCTCCCGCGACGGCCGGCTGCTCTATCCAGCCTTTCCTTACCCCAATTACACCCTGATGGAGCGCGAGGACGCCAACGCCCTTTTTGCCTTTCTGCAGAGTCAACCGGCCGTGCAGCAACCCAACCGGGATCACCAACTGCGTTGGCCCTACAGCACGCAAACCGCCCTGGCGCTCTGGCGTGCGTTGTATTTCACGCCCGGCGGTTTCCAGCGACAGGTCGAACAAGGTCCGGTCTGGAACAGGGGGGCGTATCTGGTGCAGGGACTCGGCCACTGCTCGGCCTGCCATGCCGAGCGCAACGCGCTGGGGGCCAGCAGCCCGCTCGACCTGGCTGGCGGCCTGATCCCCATGCAAAACTGGTACGCCCCATCCTTGAACGACCGGACCGAAGCGGGCGTGATGGATTGGTCGCTCGCCGATATCGTGAGCCTGCTGGGCAAAGGAACCTCGCAACGCGGCTCAGCGCATGGGCCCATGGCCGAGGTGGTACTGCACAGCACGCAATACCTGAGCGCCGATGACCTGCAGGCTATGGCCACCTTCCTCAAAAGCCTGCCGCCTGCGCAACGAAAGGCTGCGGCCAGCGGTACGCTGGCCCAGCCCAATGCCGCAGGCAGAGCCCTGTACGAAAAACATTGCCTGCAATGCCACGGAGAGCAAGGCCAAGGCGTGGCCGGCGCCTATCCGGCGCTGGCCGGCAATCGTGCGGTGAGCCTGGAGCCCGCGGTGAATCTGGTTCAGATCGTGATGCACGGGGGGTACCCGCCGGCCACCCGAGGCAACCCTCAGCCCTTCGGCATGCCACCCTACGTCATGGACTTGAGCGAAGCCGAAATCGCCGATTTGCTCAATCACTTGCGCAGCAGTTGGGGGCATCGCGCCAGCGCCATCACGGCTCTGGACGTGCAACTGGCCCGGGAAAGACGCACGCGCTAGGACGAACGAAGGCCAGCCTGTTCCGACATCCGGTCGCGACCCGCCAGGTCCGGAAACAGTCTCAGCCACAAGGCTGCCACCAGCAAGGTGCCGCAAGCGCCCAGCACAACCGAGCCCACCGGCCCCAGCCAGGCGGCGGTGGCGCCGGACTCGAATTCGCCGAGCTGATTGGAGGCGCCGATAGAGATGGAATTGACCGCGCTGACCCGCCCACGCATGTCATCAGGAGTCTCCAGTTGCACCAGCGTCATGCGAATGACCACGCTGACCATATCGGCGGCTCCGGAGAGCGCCAGAACCACCAGGGACAACACGAAGTGGGTCGACAGACCGAAGATCAACATGCAAAGGCCATACACGGCCACCGCTGTCATCAACTTGGGACCTACCCGCCGTTCAATCGACCAGCGGGTCAGAACCAAGGACATGATCAGTGCCCCCACGGCCGGCGCAGCCCTCAGCAGACCTAAGCCCCAAGGCCCCACCTGCAAAATGTCCTTGGCAAAGATTGGCAGCAGCGCCGTGGCTCCGCCCAGCAAGACTGCGAAGAGGTCCAGCGAGACCGCTCCCAGCAGCAATTTGCTGCGCCAGACGAAGGTCAGCCCCGCAAAGACACTGGCTGCCGTCAGGGGCTCGCGTGCCGGCGGCTGGTGACGGTATTGCAGGCGCAGCGCCAGCACACTGGCCAGCAGCAAAAAGGCCAGGCACAAGGCATAAACGGCCCCGGCCCCGGCCACGAACACCAGGCCTGCAAGGGCGGGGCCACCAATGACCGCGACCTCGGTGCCGGCCGAATTGAAGGCGGTGGCCCGCGGCAGCAGAGCGGGCGGCACCAGCAGCGGGGCCAGCGCCTGCTGCGCCGGCACCTGGAAAGCGCGGGTCAACCCAAGCAGGAGAGACAGTCCCAGCAAGAGCTCACGCGAGAGCCAGGTACTGGCCTGACCCCAGCCCAGCGTCGCAGCCAACAAAATCAGGGCCGCCACCGCCTGCGCCACCAAGCAGGCAGCCACAATGCGCCCGCGGTGGAGGCGGTCCGCAGCGTGACCCGCCGGCAAGGTCAGGATGAGGGCCGGCACAAATTGATACAGGCCCACCAGACCCAGGTCCCAGGCGCTGCTGGTCAGCTCATACATCTGCCAGCCGACCGCCACCATGAGCATCTGCTGCGCCGCAGTTCCGCTAAGGCGCGCGCCCCACATCCGCATGTAATCGCGCAGCCTCCACAGATCGCGCAATTGAGTGGGGTCGGCCATAGGGCGGCACTGTAGCAGGGGCTCGCTTTGGGCTGCCGATAATCGGTAGCCATGGATACAGGAGCCGATATCGCCGGCGTACAAGTCGTTTATGTCGATGAGGACTTGATCGTGCTCGATAAGCCCGCTGGCCTGCTGGCCGTACCGGGGCGCGGACCAGACAAGCAGGACTGCCTGAGCGCAAGGGTGCAGGCCCGTTGGCCGGACGCACGGGTTGTGCACCGGCTCGATATGGCCACCTCTGGCCTGATGCTGATGGCCCGCCAGGCCCAGAGCCAGCGATGGCTGGGCCAAGCCTTCGAGGCGCACCAAGTGCACAAGCAGTATCTGGCGGTGGTGCATGGCGTGGTTGAAGCCCCTGAGGGCGGGCATTGGCATTGCATTGACTTGCCTCTGGCCGCCGACTGGCCACAGCGGCCCCGCCAACGGGTCGATATGCAGCGGGGCCGGCCGAGCCAAACCCGCTGGCGAGTCTTGCAGCGCGAGCCGCAGATCACCCGACTCTTGCTCGAACCCATCACCGGTCGGTCCCACCAGCTGCGCGTCCATCTGCAGGCCCTCGGTCACCCGATCGTGGGCGATGCGCTGTACGGTCCCGATGGCCCGGCGCCTGAGGGGCGCCTGCTGCTGCACGCCTGTCGGCTGAACCTGCCCCACCCCCGAAGCGGCGAGCGGCTGAGTTTCGAAAGTCCGGCGCCTTTCTGAACCTCAAGCAAACCCAGAGAACAGGCAAACCGCCTTGCTGTTCAAATCAAGGGGCCTGAAAAAAACGAAAGCCACCCATGGCGCTGAAAGCCACCATCTATAAAGCCCAGTTGCAGATTGCCGACATGGATCGTGCCCTTTACGCAGATCACTCGGTCACGTTGGCCCGTCATCCCTCGGAGACCGATGAACGCATGATGGTGCGGCTGCTGGCCTTCGCCCTGAACGTGCCAGCTGACGATCGCAGCGGTCGGCTGGAATTCGCCAAGGACTTGTGGGACGTGAAGGAAGCCGCGCTTTGGCAGCACGACGATACCGGCGCCCTGCAACACTGGATTGATGTAGGTCAGCCCGACGACAAGCGACTGCTCAAGGCTGGAGGACGGTCCAGCCAGGTCAGCGTTTACAGCTATTCAAGCAGCACCGCCCTGTGGTGGCGCGATCTTCAGGGCAAGGTCAGCCGTATGGATAACCTGGCCGTCTGGCAGATCGATCCGCAGCAGAGCCAGTCACTGGCCGGTCTGGCCGCTCGCACCCTGCAATTGCAAGTGACGGTGCAAGACGGCGGCCTCTGGATCAGCGGCGGCAATGCCACCGTGGAGATGACGCCACTGCGCCTGCGCTGATGGCCCTGTGCTGAGGCCTAGGCCTGGCCAGGACTGCGATGTCCGGGCGACACGCTCAGGCCGGCGAGTTCTGCATAATCCGGTGACCCCAAGGCTTGACCTGACTTCAACGTCTCAAGCCCGCCCGCTCCGGGGCGCAGCCCCTTCACCTGCGAAATCCCAGACCCATGCAGCCCCAGCACATCGCCAAACGCCCCTGCCGGATGTTGACCATCCTGGTCGGGCTGTCGGGCAGCCTCGGGCCGGCGCTGGCCCAGATGGGTCCGGAGGATGGCCCGGGCGAATCAGCCACCGGACGACAGAGTCTGCGAGAAGTGGTGATCACCGCACGTCGCTCGATCGAAGAACGCTTCCAGGCCACCGGCTCCCTGGTGGTGGTGGACCGCCAGGATATTGAGCAAATGGGCGTGGACAACGCCGTTGATGTGCTGCGACAACTACCCGGCTTGCAGGTGACCACAGGCGCCAGCGGCAATGTCGAGATTCGCATGCGCGGCCTTGACGGCAGTGCCACCCGCGTCCTGATTGACGGCCAGCGATCGGCCGGCCGGGCTCAGCTGCCGATCGATCAACTGCCGGCCGATCTGATTGAACGCATTGAGATCGTGCGTTCGCCTTCAGCCGAGTTCTCGGGCTCCAGCGGCGGTACCGTCAACATTGTGCTGCGTCAGGCGCAGCCGCAACGCACCGCCATGGCCCGGCTGACGGATACCATCACCTGGGGTGAACACCGGCCCAGACTGTGGGCCATGCGCACCGGACCCTTGGCTGGTGAGGCAAGCAAGGCCGGCAGCCCGCCGCCCTGGTCGTTTTTCATGGGGGTCTGGCTGGCCCAGAGCATCAATGGCTTTGACCAGGAACGCGACACCCTCCGTGACGGTCTGCTGACCGAAACTCAGACCCGAAGCCGCACCCAGCGCAACGACTGGATGCTCATCCCTCGACTGAGCGGACGTATCGGGCGCGATCAGGTCGCCTTGCGCGGCAACATCAGTGGGTCAAGCACCGACGGCGACTATCGGCAGCGCAACGCCAGCTCTGGCCTGATGAATTCAGAAACCTCGAACAGCCAGCGCAATTCTTGGCAACTCGGCGGAGACTGGACGCGCAGACTACCCATTGGCAAGCTCGAAACCAGCCTGTCCGGCAATCGCCAGAGCGATGAACTCGATCGGCAACGCGACACCGGCAGTACCTTCCGGGAGGACCGCACCGAGTCCACCTGGCAACTGAGGTCCAAACTCACCGGCTCGCGCGGATCGCTGCTCTGGATGACCGGTTTCGAACATGAAAACCGTCAGGCTTCGGGCAGCAGCCTGGACAGCGCCTCCAGCAGAGGAGCCGAGCAGCTCAGTTCACGGATCGAGCGCAGTGCGCTCTGGGGGCAAAACGAGTGGGAGCTGCCGCGCAAGACCACCCTCACCCTGGGGCTGCGGCGAGAATCAGTGATGCTGCGCTCGCAAGTCAATGCCGACCAGGCCAGCCAGCGTGTGGACTTCTGGCAACCCTCACTACACACCCGCACACCGATCAGCGAGACCGCACAATGGCGTCTGAACATCGCGCGGGTGACGCGGCAGCCCAGCGTCTGGGACCTGCTCGACCGAACCGTGCCCAGCCAGGGGGCCAACAGCGTGACCAACGCCGACCAGGTCGGCAATCCCAATCTCAGGCCGGAAGTGACACAGACCTTCGACGTCGGGCTGGAGCAGCGCTTGGCCGGACAGGGTCAGGCGGGGGTGAGCCTGTTCATGCGCCAGACCGACGATGTGATCGCCACCCAGACCTTCGAGCAGAACGGTCGCTGGGTGGATCAAAGGCAAAACATCGGCAGTGCACGCACCGTGGGACTCGAAGGGGACCTCAAGCGGCCGCTGGCTGGCAGCGGCTGGGCCAGGGACTGGATGCTCAGTGTCAACGCCACCGTCCTGCAGTCACGCATGACCGACGGTGCGCGGGACGGCATGGCCATCCCGGGCCAGCCCAGCTACACCGCCAGCCTCAGCGCGGCCCGTCCGATGCGGCGCAGCGGCGGCACCTTTGGGGGTTTGGCGGCCAATCTCACCGGCCCCGCATCGCTGAGCACGCCGGGGGTCAGCGGGCGCGAACCCTCACGCCTGACCTTCGATGCCCACATCGGACACTCCGTGCCTCGGGTGGGATTCTGGCGCCTGGGCATCTACAACCTGAGCGATGCGCCCGTGCGGCGCAGTCGCTCCTATGAAAGCGGCGGCAGCAGCATCACCGATCACACACGCACGCTGTATGCACCGCGCATCTACGCCTCGGTGGGCCTGCAACTGTGAAAGCGGCTGATCAAGGACCGCAAGCCATGCCGGCCCTGCTGTACTTCTTTGCCTTCTGCAATTTAGTGATCGGCAGCAGTGCCTTCGTGCTCAGCGGCATCCTCGACCCGGTCAGCCAGGGTTTGGGCGTGAGCCTGGCCGCCTCTGGGCAGGCCATGACCGCCTACGCCCTGTCCACCGCGGTGCTGGCCCCGATGATCATCATGGCCACGGTGAAATGGTCACGACATGGCGGTATTGCCCTGGCGTTGGCCCTGTTCAGCCTGGGCTGCCTGATTTCAGCGCTGGCCGCCTCGCTGACCTGGCTGATCATCGGCCGCATCGTGATGGGGGCCGGCGCCATGTTCAGCGCGATCGCTTCGGCCACTGCGGTGGGAATGGTCACCCCGGCCCTGCGTGGCCGCGCCCTGTCGCTGACCAACGTGGGGCAAGGCATCAGCTATGCCGTGGGCGTGCCGGTGGGCACCTGGCTGGGGCTGCAATACGGCTGGCGTCTGCCCCTGTGGCTGGCGACTGCGGCAAGTCTGACGATCTGGCTGCTGGCCTGGCGCTGGGTGCCCCGGCAGCTGCGTGATACACCGCCGATCGGCACCCTGCGCGCAGCCGTGGGTCAATGGGCGGTCATCCGGGTCTGGCTGCGCACCTTGCTGATGTTCATCGCCATCTTCACCGTGTTCACCTATATCGGCCCGGTGCTGGTGGCCCTGGACGATCTCAGCCCGGCAGGACTGGCGGTGGTGCTGGCCATCTTCGGCATGGCGGGCGTGGCCGGCACCCTGATCGGTGGCTGGGCCAACGACCGCTTCGGCTCGATCCGCGTCATCTCTTACCAACTGGCGATGGTCAGCCTCATGATGGTGCTGCTGCCCTTCACCCACGGACAGGTGGTCCTGACGGTGCTGACTCTGGTGATCTGGGGCCTGCATGGCTTTGGCTCGATGGTGCCGCAGCAAAGTCGACTGGTCATGCTGGCACCCTCACAGGCGCCCATGCTGATGAGCCTGAACAGTTCCATGCTCTACATCGGTTCGGCGCTGGGCGCGGTGGTGGGCGGTCTGAGCATGTCCCAGATCGGTGTCGGGCGTTTGTCCTGGATCGGCGCCCCTTTTGTGGTGCTGGCCCTATTGACCGTCCTGCCCGATTGGGCAGCGGAACGCAAACCTCTTCCAAAATCATGAACCCGGCCCACCAACAGCTACAGGCCCTGACCTTGCAGGTACGCAGCCTGCGCGGAGGGCACGGTTCTATTGAGGCGCTGATGGCGCAAACCCAGGCATCGGATGACCTGCGCCGCGAGCTTCCTGCGGCCTTCTCGACGGTGCTCGACAACCTGATGGACCGGCTACAGGCCTCTGCCCTCTTCACCGAAGAAAGCTGCTCATTCAGCCGGCAGGACCTGCTCGAGAGCCTGCAGCTCTGGCTGGACAAGGCCCGCGAAAGGCTGGACCGAAGCGCGAACTAAGCCAGTCCGGGCTCAAAGGTCCAATGCGCGCCAGCCCTGCGGACCCAGCTTCTGCAGGGTGCGGATGTTTTCCTCAAAGATCACATCCGGGTCCTCGAGCGTGGCGACCGCCTTCTCTACGCTGTCTTCTCGCAGCAAGTGCAAGATGGGATACGGCGAACGATTGGTGCAATTGCTCACATCGTCAGGCTCGGTGCCCTCAAACTGGAACTGCGGATGAAAACTCGCCAGCTGGATCACCCCTTCCAGACCCTGCTCGGCGGGAGCCGCCTCAGCCAAGGCCATGAAATCATTGAAATCCAGAAAGTCTGGAAACAGCGTGGGATGGATGATCAACGTGGTTTCCACCTGCTCTGGCGAGGCTTGCGACAGCCCTTGCAGCTCGCGGTCCAACTCCTCCAGCAGGTCATCAAGGTGACGGGCGTGGCTGACCACCAGACGCACCCGATCGCGCAGATAGGACGCACGCGCGAAAGGGCAGAGGTTTAGGCCAATCACCGCCTTTTCCAGCCACCGCCGGGTGCGGGTGATGACTTCTTCGTCGCTTGGTCTTGTACCCATGCTCGGAGCGATTTTGGAGCTTACTTCAGTGCCTTGAAGCGTACCCGCTTGGGCTTGGCAGCCTCCTCACCCAGGCGCTTTTTCTTGTCGGCCTCGTACTCCTGATAGTTGCCGTCAAAGAACACCCACTGGCTGTCACCCTCGGCGGCCAGGATGTGGGTGGCAATACGATCCAAGAACCAGCGATCGTGGCTGATCACCATGACCGAGCCGGCAAACTCCAGCAGCGCCTCCTCCAGCGCGCGCAGCGTCTCCACATCCAGATCATTGGACGGCTCATCGAGCATCAGCACATTGGCGCCCTGCATCAGGGTCTTGGCCAGGTGCAGGCGGCCACGTTCACCGCCGGAGAGCAAGCCCACCTTTTTCTGCTGGTCACCGCCATTGAAGTTGAAACGGCCGCAGTAGGCACGGCTGGGCATTTGGAACTTGCCCACAGTGATCATGTCCAGGCCGCCCGAGACATCTTCCCAGACCGTCTTGTCATTGGCCAAGTCATCGCGGCTCTGGTCCACAAAGGCCAGCTGCACCGTCTTGCCGATGCGTACCGAGCCCGAGTCGGGCTGCTCGCGACCGGCAATCAGCTTGAACAAGGTCGACTTACCCGCTCCATTGGGACCGATGATGCCGACGATCGCCCCGGCGGGCACCTTGAACGACAGGTTGTCAATCAGCAGCCGCTCGCCGAAAGATTTGGATACACCTTCGAATTCGATGACTTCCGTGCCCAGACGCTCGGCCACCGGAATGAAAATTTCCTGGGTCTCGTTGCGCTTTTGGTATTCATAGTCGGACAACTCTTCAAAACGGGCCAGACGCGCCTTGCTCTTGGCCTGACGCCCCTTGGGGTTTTGCCGCGCCCATTCCAGCTCCTTTTTCATGGCCTTGGCACGGGCATCCTCGCTTTTTTGCTCTTGCGCCAGACGGGCCTCTTTCTGCTCAAGCCAGGTCGAGTAATTGCCCTTCCAGGGAATGCCGTGGCCGCGGTCCAGCTCCAAGATCCACTCGGCCGCGTTGTCCAAAAAATAGCGGTCGTGAGTGATGGCCACCACCGTGCCCGGAAAGCGCTGCAGAAACTGCTCCAGCCATTCCACGCTTTCAGCATCCAGGTGGTTGGTGGGCTCATCGAGCAACAGCATGTCAGGCTTGGACAGCAGCAACTGGCACAACGCCACCCGGCGCTTCTCGCCGCCGGACAGATGCTTAACCACAGCTTCCCAGGGCGGCAGGCGCAGTGCATCGGCGGCAATCTCCAACTGGTGATCACCGCCGTCCCCGGCCGCCGCAATGATGGCCTCAAGCTCGGCCTGTTCGGCCGCGAGCTTGTCAAAGTCGGCGTCGGGCTCGGCATAGGCTGCGTACACCTCGTCGAGGCGCTGCTGCGCCGCCTTGACCTGGCCCATACCGCTTTCCACGGCATCGCGTACCGTCGCCTCAGGGTCGAGCTTGGGCTCCTGCGGCAGATAGCCGATTTTCAAATTGGGCATGGGCGTGGCCTCGCCCTCGATCTCCTGGTCGATGCCAGCCATGATCTTGAGCAAGGTCGACTTGCCCGAGCCATTGAGACCGAGCACGCCAATCTTGGCCCCCGGAAAAAAGGACAGCGAAATATCCTTGAGGATCTGACGCTTGGGCGGCACGATCTTGCCGACCCGGTTCATGGTGAAAACGTATTGGGACA
>CAZATV010000072.1:0-14588 GCA_964488145.1 uncultured Polaromonas sp. | reverse complement strand
GGGCGCCCTCGCAGGCCGACAGCGACCGACTGACCTCGTAGGAGAAGTCCACATGACCCGGTGTGTCGATCAGGTTGAGGTTGTAGACCTGTCCATCCCGGGCCTTGTACTGAAGCGCCGCCGTCTGTGCCTTGATGGTGATGCCGCGCTCTTTCTCCAGATCCATGGAGTCGAGCACCTGCGCGCTCATCTCGCGGTCCTGCAGCCCGCCGCAGCGCTGTATGAGGCGGTCGGCCAGGGTCGACTTGCCATGATCGATGTGCGCGATGATCGAAAAATTTCTGATGTGCTTCATCAATGGGAACGCCTAAGTGCTTGAAAGTATTGTTTGCGTCAGCTTTGGGACGGGGCGGACCATAAAAAAGGGCGCGTCGTTGTGCGACGCGCCCTGAACCAACAATCTATGGCAACTGCGATAGTTGGGACTTCATTGTAGGGAAAAAGCCGGTGACGCATAGCTTGAAAAAGGCTGCTTAGACCGCGTTGCGGGTCAGCAACAGCCCATTTATGAACAACTTATCCACAGATGCTGGAGCTTGGATCTGGACAAGCTGTGCGTGATATGTGGATGGTTGAGAAAAGTGGTTTGGAAAGCCCACAGGGCCACAAGAGGCGACATTCTTTATAGCTTGAACACGCACAAACTGAGCGCTATTTTACGCAAAGTAATGATGAAGGGCTTAAAGAGTGAGCGACCGCAAACATTTATGTTGGTCAGAGCATCCTAAAAAAATTTTCATCCGATCTGGTCTTGTGGTCTTTCCGCCCGTAACCGGTCCACCCTCGTGGTGAAGATCGGACAACGGGCAAGCCCTGATAGACGAGAGGACGGCTCGACCGGACCCGACGATCGAGGCTCAACGGGTGGGCCGGATGAGCGCGTATTGGGCCAACTCGCCGCGTCGGTACTGCACCACGATGGGCTTGCTCTTGTCAGCACGCGCCACTACCTGCTCAAAGTCGCGGACGCTTGCAACATCGACATTGCCGACCGCCACAATCACATCGCCCTCACGCAGACCGGCACGTGCACCGGCCCCTTCGGCGGCCTCGACCCGCACACCCCCACGAAGCTTGAGCTCGCGCTTGAGGGCCTCCGACACCTCGCTGACGGTCAAGCCCAAGGTCTGCACCTGCGAGCCGGCTGAAGGCCGGGGTTCAGGGGCCTGAGCGCGACGGGCGCTACGGTCGGGTTCAAGCTCGGCCACCGTCACGGCCAGATCGCGCTGCGCTCCCCGGCGAAAGACCGTGACGGTCGCGCGCGAGCCCGGTTTGGCATTGCCCACCAGCCTGGGCAAGTCGCTCGATTTCTCGATGGCCTTACCGTCAAACTTGAGAATGATGTCCCCAGCCTCGATCCCTGCCTTGTCAGCGGGCCCACCAGCCTCCAGCCCGCGCACCAAAGCGCCCTGGGGACGCCCCAGGCCAATGGCTTCGGCCACTTCCTTATTGACCTGCTCAATCTGCACCCCGATGCGACCTCGGGTCACCCGCCCGGTGGAACGCAGTTGATCGGCCACCCGCACTGCTTCGTCGATCGGAATGGCAAAGGAGATGCCCTGAAAGCCACCCGAGCGCGAGTAGATCTGGCTGTTGATGCCGATGACCTCGCCGCGCATGTTGATGAGCGGGCCGCCCGAATTGCCGGGATTGATGGCTACATCGGTCTGGATGAAGGGCAGGTAGTCCCCGGTGTCACGCTGCTTGGCGCTGACGATGCCAGCAGTGACCGTATTCTCAAGGCCGAACGGCGAACCGATGGCCATTACCCATTCACCCACCCGCACCCGACTGGCATCACCCAGACGAACCGAGGGCAAACCGGTGGCCTCAATCTTGACCACCGCCACATCGGTGCGTCGATCGCTGCCCACAATACGGGCCTTGAATTCTCGCTTGTCGGTCAGCGTGACGATGACTTCATCTGCGCCTTCCACCACGTGAGCGTTGGTCATGACAAATCCATCGGTCGAAACGATGAAGCCTGACCCGACGCCGCGGGGAACTTCTTCTTCACCGCGGTCGGGACGCTGTCCTCGCGGCGCATTGGGCGGCATCGGGATTCCGAATCGCCGGAAAAATTCAAGCATCTGCTCATCGGGGCCGCCGCTGCTCGAACCCGCGCGGCTGCGTTCGATGGTGCGGATATTGACCACCGAAGGCCCCACCTGCTCGACCAGTTCGGTGAAATCAGGCAAGCCGCGCATCTGGGCTGCTGCAGGTGGCAACATCCCCAGCAGTAAGGCCGCACTGAGCACCCAAAGGCCACACGCGACCCACCACTGCTCACGCCTGACGATGAATCTGAACATTGCGAAGCTTCTCCCTGAACAACGGCCAACTGGCGACCAAAGGTTTTCCAACAGGACGCAACCCTAAGGCAAAACGTCAAACCCAAGGGGAGATGGGGACATCCAGGGCCCACTTCAAGTCAGCCCGGGAGTTCTGATTGACTTACTGGGCTTTAGCGGAGACCTCCCGGTCGACAGTGGTCGGCGCAGCAAACAGGGCACGCCGCAGATCCAGCCAGTCTTGGGGCTGGGCTGAGGCATCAAACCACAAAATCCAGCGAGCGCCGTCGGCATTACGCAGGCGCACCAGCATCAGCTGCTGCATGTCCAGCACCACCTGCGGCCAGTCCAGCGTGGTTCCGGCGGGATAGGCCCGGCTGCACCAGTGCCATTGCCCGTCCCAGAGGATTTGACCGCGGACCGGACGCCACCCATGGACGACCAGCAGGCCGCTGACCACAAGCAGGCTGAGCCCTCCCCAGACAGGCCCTGAATCACCGGGCCCCGCCAGCGACCACCAGGCCAGGTTCAAGGCCGCCGCAGCCGCCCATAAAACCGCGGTCAAGAGGGCGGCCTTGCGCGAGGGTTCGACCGTAAAACGAACGGCCGGGGCCCGATGTGCACTCATGATCGGGGGGACCTTAGCAGACGCTTGGCGGATCGGCCACCACGCTGGCCTAAACGGCCTTGAACACCAGCGTCCCGTTGGTGCCACCGAAGCCGAAGTTGTTCTTCAGCGCCACCTTCAAGCGGGCGTCACGTGCGGTGTTGGCGCAGTAGTCCAGATCACATTCCGGATCCTGGTTGAACAGATTGATCGTGGGTGGAATTTTCTGATGGTGCAGGGCCAACACGGTAAACACTGACTCGATGCCCCCCGCGCCGCCGAGCAGGTGGCCGGTCATGGACTTGGTGGAGCTGACCACCAAGCGCCGCGCCTGCTCGCCCAGAGCGGCCTTGATCGCGTTGCTCTCGTTGACATCGCCCAGCGGCGTGGACGTACCGTGAGCGTTGAGGTAATCAACATCCTCTGGATTGACGCCCGCGTTGCGCAAAGCCGCCAGCATGGCCCGGCGCGGCCCGTCCATATTGGGGGCGGTCATGTGCCCGGCATCAGCGCTCATGCCGTAGCCGGCCAGTTCGGCGTAGATCCGGGCGCCGCGCGCCTTGGCATGCTCATAGGCTTCCAGCACCATCACGCCGGCGCCTTCGCCGAGCACAAACCCGTCGCGGTCTTTATCCCAGGGGCGAGAGGCGGCCGCCGGATCCTCATTGCGGGTAGACAAGGCACGCATGGCCGCAAAACCGCCGATGCCCAGGGGCGACACGGTGGACTCGGCCCCACCGGCGACCACCACATCGGCATCACCGTACTCAATGAGGCGACCGGCCTCGCCGATGCTGTGCAGGCCAGTGGTGCACGCCGTGACCACGGCCAGATTAGGCCCCTTGAAGCCAAATCGCATCGACACATGGCCGGAAATCATGTTGATGATCGAAGCCGGCACGAAAAACGGCGAAATGCGACGCGGCCCGCGCTGGGTGTACTCGGCATGCGTCTCCTCGATCATGGGCAAACCGCCGATGCCCGAGCCGATCACCACGCCAATCCGGCAAGCCTGCTCCTCACTCAGGTCCTGACCCAAAGGCAGACCCGCATCGCGCACTGCTTGATCCGCCGCAGCAATGCCATAGTGAATGAAGGTGTCCATGCTGCGCGCTTCCTTGGCGCTGATATAGGACTCCAGACTGAAGTTCTTGACCTCGCCGGCAATCTTGCACGCCATGGCCGACGCATCGAACTTGGTGATGGCGGTGATGCCGGAACGGCCGGCCAGCAAGGACGACCAAGCCTCAGAGACAGTGTTGCCGACCGGGCTGATGCAACCCAGACCTGTGACGACGACGCGACGACGGCTCATGCGCGGATCCTGAAAGAAAGCCCGAGCGGAGCCTTCCGGTCACGCACGGGCTGGGAAAAACGGGGCGCTCAGGCCTTTTGATGAGAGGTGGCGTAGTCGATCGCGTTTTGCACGGTCGTGATCTTTTCGGCGTCCTCGTCGGGGATCTCGATACCGAACTCGTCCTCGAGGGCCATCACCAGTTCCACGGTATCCAGCGAATCGGCGCCGAGGTCGGCCACAAAGGCCTTCTCACCGGTGACCTGGCTCTCTTCAACGCCAAGCTGCTCGGCAATGATCTTTTTGACACGTGCTTCGATATCGCTCATAGATCCCTCGTAGGGTTGTGAAAGAAATGGGATTTTAGCCGGAGCAGCCTCGATCGGTGGAAGCTGGCCAAGCCAGCCCATCTACATGTACATACCGCCGTTGACATGAATTTCCTGTCCGGTGACATAAGCCGCCCGGTCGCTGGCCAGCCAAGACACCGCATGGGCGATGTCTTCGGGCCGCCCCAGATGCCCCAGCGCAATCTGACCGATCAGAGCCTTTTGCTGGTCTTCCGGCAAGGCGGCGGTCATGTCCGTCTCGATGAATCCAGGCGCTACGCAATTGACGGTGATGCCCCGGCTGCCCAGTTCCCGGGCCAGGGCCCGCGTCATGCCGGCCACCCCGGCCTTGGCGGCTGCATAGTTGGCCTGCCCCGGATTGCCCGAAGCCCCAACGACGCTGGTGATGCTGATGATGCGCCCCCGGCGCTGCTTCATCATCGGTCGGACCACCGCGCGGCTGAGGCGAAAGACCGCCTTAAGATTGGTGTCAAGGACGGCATCCCAATCCTCATCCTTCATGCGCATGGCCAGCTGATCGCGCGTGATCCCCGCGTTGTTGACCAGCACATGCAGCCCACCGCGGGCCTTGACCAGAGACTCGATCAGGGCCTCGGCCGCCGCCGCGTCGTTAACATCGAGCTTGACGCCCTGACTGCCCGGAAAGGCGGCCAAGGCCTGGGCGATGCGGGTCGCCCCCTCGTCGGTGGTGGCCGTCCCAATGACCTGCAACCCATCCCGGGCCAGTTGTTGCGCAATCGCCGCGCCAATTCCGCGCGAAGCGCCGGTCACCAACGCAATTTGGGTGGGTTGTTCAGTCATGCGAGCGCTCCCTGGACTTCGGCCAACGAAGCCGGATCGAAAAGCGCCAGACCCTGCAACTGCGCGTCAATCCGTTTGGCCATGCCGGCCAGCACCTTACCGGGGCCGCATTCGACCACCGTGTCGATGCCCCGTGCACGGACGGCCTGCATGCACTCGACCCAGCGCACCGGCCCAAAAGCCTGGCGGTAAAGCGCATCGCGAATGCGCGATGCCTCATTTTCAACCGCCACGTCGACATTGTTGATCACGGGAATCTGCGGTGCAGACAAATCAAGCGTGGCCAACCTCTCGCGCAGCTTCTCAGCGGCAGGCTTCATCAGACTGGAGTGAAATGGCGCAGAGACCGGCAGCGGCAAAGCGCGCTTGGCCCCCAAGGCCTTGAGCACCTCGCAGCCCTTCTCGACCCCCGCCTTGGAGCCTGCAATCACGGTCTGGGCCGGATCATTGAAGTTGACCGCCTCCACCACTTCGGGGGAGCCGGCGCCGAAACTCGCCTGAGCCTGCGCACAACCTTGCACCACTCGCGCTGGATCCAGGCCCAGAATGGCGGCCATCGCCCCCGCACCAACCGGTACCGCTTCCTGCATCGCCGCAGCACGCAGTCGCACCAGAGGCGCAGCCTGGGTCAAAGTCAACACCCCAGCAGCCACCAAGGCACTGTATTCGCCCAGCGAGTGACCGGCCACCACCGCCGGTGGGGCACCGCCCGCAGCGAGCCAGGCCCGGTAGGCCGCCACGCCTGCGACCAGCATCACCGGTTGCGTGTTGGTGGTCAGGGCCAGAGCCTCCTTGGGCCCCTCTCGAATCAGGCGACCGATATCCTCGCCGAGCGCCTCGGAGGCCTCCGCGAGGGTCTGAACCACGGCGGGATGGTCACCCCACGCATCGAGCATGCCCACAGACTGAGAGCCCTGGCCCGGAAAAACGAACGCAAATGTCTTCATGCTTGCCTCATTGCCTTGTGCGGTCGAACCCGAACAGCGCCCGGGCGCGACCGCCCATCCTCAGTACCTCAACAGCACCGATCCCCAGGTGAAGCCGCCCCCCACCCCTTCGAGCAGCAACACCTGACCGGGCTGAATGCGGCCATCACGCACCGCCACATCGAGGGCCAGCGGAATCGAGGCCGCCGATGTGTTGCCATGCTGATCCACCGTCACCACCACCTTGCTCGCCGGCAATTTGAGCTTGCGGGCGGTGCTCTGCATGATCCGGATATTGGCCTGATGGGGGATCAGCCAGTCGATATCGCTCTCCTGCAAGCCGGCGCGCGCCAGGCTGGTTCGAGCCGTCTCCTCCAGAACGCCGACAGCGAGCTTGAACACCGCCTGCCCGTCCATCCGCAGCAGCGGGTAACCGGTCACCGAGCCGCCGGCCACATGGCCCGGGACACAGAGAATGTCGCGATGGCGCCCATCAGCGTGCAGATCGGTGGCCAGGATGCCTTGCTGCTCGCTGGCCTCTAAAACCACCGCTCCGGCGCCGTCGCCGAACAACACGCAAGTGGTACGGTCCTTGAAGTCCAGAATGCGGCTGAACACCTCCGCCCCGATGACCAGCGCGCAGCGGGCCGAGCCGGCGCGGATCATGGCGTCGGCCACGGTCAGCGCATAAACAAAGCCACTGCAGACGGCCTGCACATCGAAAGCGGGACAACCTGCCACGCCCAACTTGTGTTGCACCATGCTGGCCGTCGAGGGAAACACCATGTCCGGCGTGGAGGTGGCCACGATGATCAGGTCAATGTCGGCGGCCGTCCGCCCGCAGGCCTGCAGGGCCCGACAAGCTGCCTCGAACGCCAGGTCGCTGGCCCCCACATCGGCCTCGGCAAAGTGGCGGGCCCGAATGCCGGTGCGCTCGACGATCCACTCGTCCGAAGTCTCTACCCCCTGCCCCGCCAGCTGCGCAGCCAGATCGGCATTGCTCAGACGCTTGGGCGGCAGGTAGCTGCCGGTGCCGGTGATACGAGAAAAACGACTCATCCCATCCCAAACATGAAAGTCGGTGCAATCCTAGGCATGGATCCCGAGGCCATCAGCGGCTGGCTGATGGAGAAGGGGAGCAGCGTGCGCGATACGCTGACGCACCTTCTCCAGCAGACCATGGCCAGCCGCATCATAAGCGCGGGCAAGCGCCGCCTCGAAGGCCAGCGCATCGGCCGATCCATGGCTCTTGAAGACCAGGCCGCGCAGACCCAATAGGGCGGCCCCGTTGTAGCGGCGATGATCAACCCGTCTTTTAAAGGACGTTAGAACCGGAAGAGCGAAGATAGCTGCCATTTTCGTAAAAATACTGCGGGAAAACTCTTCCTTGATGAAGTCGCCGATCATCCGGGCCAGCCCCTCGCTGGCCTTCAGGGCCACATTTCCAACAAAACCATCGCACACCACGATGTCGGTGGTGCCCAGGAAGATATCGTTGCCCTCAACGTTGCCGTAAAAATTCAGATCGCCGGCGTTGGCTGCAGATCGAAGCAGTTCAGCGGTCTTTTTGATCACTTCGCTGCCTTTTATGACTTCTTCACCCACATTGAGCAGGCCCACGCTCGGCGCCTCCCGCCCGGAAATGGCCGAAACCAGGGCCGAACCCATAACCGCAAACTGAAGCAGGTGCTCGGGCGTGCAGTCCACATTGGCGCCCAGATCGAGCACGGTGGTGGCCCCTCCCTTTCCATTGGGCAATTGGGTGGCAATCGCCGGGCGATCGATGCCCTCCAGCGTCTTGAGGACGTAGCGGGCAATGGCCATCAGGGCGCCCGTGTTGCCAGCCGAAACCGCCGCGTCGGCAGCACCGGAGCGGACCTGCTCGACGGCCAGGCGCATGGATGAATTCTTTTTGCGGCGCAGGGCGACCTCGATCGGATCGTCCATGCTGACCACCTCTTCGGCCGCGATGACTTGGCACCGGGGGTGGGCCGCCAGTTCGGCCCAGCAAGACTGTTCGGCCATGACCTGGGGCAACCCCACCAGCACAAGCCGGGCCTGCTCGCGCTTACGCAAAAAAGACCAACAAGCCGCCAGAGTGACCGGGGCGCCATGGTCACCGCCCATCACATCCACAGCCAGCGAGATCATGGGGTCGACTATCGGACAGGAGCGCAGGAGACAGACAAAACAAAGGCCCGCAGTTTGAATGCGGGCCTTGCAAGCATCCGAGCGATCAGGCTTCGGACTTGTTCTTGAGCACCTTGCGGCCGCGGTAGAAGCCGTTGGGGCTGATGTGGTGACGCAGATGGGTCTCGCCGGTGGTTGGCTCAACGGCCAGACCGGGTACGGTCAATGCGTTGTGAGAACGATGCATGCCGCGCTTGGACGGCGATTTTTTATTTTGCTGAACGGCCATGGTCCGCTCCTTGCTGGTTAAAAATTCAATTACCGCAACGCCCTGAGTGAGAGCCCCGCGGCTTATCCGCAGGCGAAGCCTCTCAACCCGACCCATCCTCTCGAACCCCAGCCTTTGACCGGGGTGCCGAGGGGACTTCTCTGGCGCAAGAAACCGGAGAGTATAACCGGCAAAGAGGTTTTATCTGCCCGGCCAGCGGGCACCCGTTTGGCCCCAAGACTCAGTCGGTCTTTTTCAAGCGGGCCAGAACCGCGAAGGGATGCTCTTCCCGCTCAATGGGCTCTGGGCTCTGGTCCAGCAAAGGTCGGGGGCAGCGTTCATGCAGCGGGACCAGAGGCAGGCTGAGCAAGAGCTCGTCTTCGATCAGTTCGAGCAGGTCAAACCGGTCCTGGTGCACCAGCAGGTCCTCCTCAGAATCATCGTCCTGAGCCTGGGCGACTTCTTCGCTCTCCACGAAGCGAAAGCTGCGATCAATCTCCAGTTCATGCATCGACGGCGCTAGGCAGCGCTGGCAGGTCAAGGGTAACTGAGCCCGAGCCGACAGGTCCAGCCACAACTGGGCCGGCTGAGCCGGCGGCTGGCGCCACTGCACATGGACCTGCCAAACCACAGGCGGCGGCGAGGGACCCGCCAGATCCAGGTCACTCCACAAGCGCGGTAACTGATCCGGCTCCACCCGACCGCCAAGCTCGCCCGCGCCACGGGCCAGAGCGTCAAGATCCAGGGCGCGCAGACGAGACAGATCCTTCATCCGCGGCAGTGTAAGAGAATCAGCCCATGACCTCGAGTTCTACAACCCGGCGCCCGTTGATCCTGGGCTCAACCTCGCCTTATCGGAGGCAATTGCTGGAAAGACTGCGTATTGCTTTCGAAGTGGTGGCGCCGCAGGTTGATGAGACGCCCCAACCCGGCGAGTCGCCGCCCGATCTGGCCCAACGGCTGGCGCTGGCCAAGGCTCAGGCCGTGGCGATTAACCATCCCCAGGCTATCGTCATCGGATCGGACCAGGTGGCCGACCTTGACGGCCAGTGCCTGGGCAAGCCAGGCACCCACGAACGGGCGACTGAACAATTGCGTCAAATGCGCGGGCGCCACATCATCTTTCAAACCGCAGTGGCGGTGGTCTGCCAAGCGAGCGGCTTTTCGCAGGTGCGGCGCGCGCAGGTGAACGTGCAGTTTGCCCAACTCAGCGATGCACAGATCGAGTATTACCTGCGGACCGAACGGCCCTACGACTGCGCTGGCAGCGCCCGCAGCGAAGCCCTGGGCATCGCTTTGCTGCGCGCCATCGACAGCGACGATCCGACGGCGCTGATCGGGCTGCCACTGATCCGCACCTGCGAACTGCTGCGTGCCGCTGGCCTGGACCCCCTCTCGGCATGACACCCGGCACTCTGTATCTGGTACCGGCTCCGCTGGATTTCGGCTGCACCGAGCAGACGCCCCTGCAGTCGTGCATGCCCGAGGAGACGCTGATCCGTACGGCCCAACTGACCTGCTGGATCAGTGAGAACGCGCGCAGCACACGCGCCTACCTCAAGCGCGTGGGCCAACTGCACCCCTTGCCCCGACCGATGCAGGACATCGAGATCCGCGAGTTGCCGCGTGCGGTCCACAAGCAAGGCGATCACGATGGACGCTTCGATGCGCGCGATCTTCTGGCCCCAGCTGCCGCCGGCCAAAACATGGGCTTGATCTGCGAAGCGGGCATGCCCGGCATTGCCGACCCCGGCTCATCGGTCGTACGAGCAGCCCATGCGCTACGGATACCGGTGCGCGCCTTGGTCGGGCCGGTCAGCCTGATGCTGGCCCTGGCTTGCAGTGGCCTCAACGGCCAACACTTCGCCTTCGTTGGCTATCTCCCCCAGGAGGCCGGCGAGCGAAGCCGACGCATCGCGCAACTTGAATCCCTGGCCGTTAAAAGCGGGCAGACGCAGATCTTTATTGAGACCCCCTACCGGAACAAGGCTCTTTTTGAGGCCCTGATTCAGACCCTGCAGGACCGAACCTGGCTGTCCGTCGCCTGCGGCCTAACCTTGCCCGGCGGCTGGAGTATGAGCCAGCAGCGGCAGGACTGGAAAACACGTCCGACGCCCGATTTGGAGGCCCCCACCGTGTTTGCCATCGGCCGCTAATAAATCGCAGCCCAGATCCATCCGAACAAACCTGGGCAGGCCGCTTACCGTAACACCGGCCCACTCTGGCCGGCACGCAGCATGACTTCGCCGACGGCCGCGCCGAAACGTTTGGCCAAACGCTCGGCCACATTGTCGCGGCGGGTGTAGTCCATGATGTCTTCGGCCTTGACAATCTCGCGCGCAACAAAGTCGAGGCTGCCCAGTTGATCCGCCAAGCCTTGATCGACCGCCTGCTGGCCACTCCAGAACAAACCACTGAAGGTCTCCCGGTTCTCCTTGAGTCGGTCGCCCCGACCGGCCTTGACCGCATCGATGAACTGCTGGTGAATCTGGTCGAGCATGCGCTGGGCGAAGGCCCGCTGGTTGTCGTTGAGCGGGCTGAACGGATCAAGCAACCCCTTGTTCTCGCCCGCTGTGAGCAGCCGGCGCTCCACGCCCAGCTTGTTCATCAGACCGGTAAAACCAAAGCCATCCATGAGCACACCAATGCTGCCCACGATGCTGGCCTTGTCCACAAAAATCTGATCGGCCGCTACCGCGATGTAGTAAGCCGCCGAGGCGCAAGTTTCTTCGACCACGGCGTACACCGGCTTGCCATGCTTGGCCTTGAGTCGACGGATTTCCTGGTTGATGATGCCAGCCTGAACCGGGCTGCCACCGGGCGAATTAATCAGCAGCACCACAGCGCGCGCACCCTCGTCCTCAAAGGCGGCTTTGAGCGAGCCATTGATCGACTCAGCACTGGCCAGGGAATTGGGCGCGATTTCACCGGAAATTTCCACCATGGCAGTATGGGCTGCGGAGGTGGCCACCGGGTCAGAACTTCGCGAAAGCAGCATCCAGGCCAGGGTCACCAGAAACAGCAGCCAGGCCAGCCGTAGCCCGTTGCGCCAACGACGCGCCTGCCGCTGCTCATGAAGGGCGGCAAAAGCCAGTTTTTCCAAAGTGGTGCGCTCCCAGCGCTCGTCATCGGGGTGCACGGGCCGGGCGCGAGTGGCTGCGCCGGCCGCGCCCGATGAAGGGCCGGAGGCCGAGTCGGAGGCGCTCGGGCGGGGGACCGTGTCCTCCTGCGGATGGGATGGCTCTTGCATGATCGGTGGGGGACTAACCTGGTTAATGAAAGACCTGCAGTTTAGAACTCCAGCGGGCGCGCGATATAGCTGGGGTGCCAAAAGACCATGCCTTGCGCCTCGGAAAGTTCGATACGGATCAGTCCGCCGCGGCAAGGCCCTCCCGCACAGTCGCCGGTGTCGGGGCGATAGGCCGCACCATGGCTGGCGCAAAGCAACCAGCGACCGGTGTCATCGAAGAACCGATCGGGCTGCCAGTCAAGTTCCATCGCCACATGGGTGCAGCGATTCAGATAGGCATGCACACGACTCTCAAAACGGACGGCAAAGGCCCGACAGGTCTGACCGCCGTAGACGAGGTCAAAGGAAACGGCCCGCCCGCCCTCCTGCAGATCGGAGCTGTTGCACAAGGCCACAGGCTGGTCATCGGACATCGACTCTCCCTTCAAGCGTGGGCCAGTAACCACTGCCGCAGTTCGGCCACCGAGTGGGCCACGGTTCTGGGCTCGAGCCGATGCAGCCCTTCGGGCTCATGCGCCCCATAACTGACTCCAACACTGGCGCAACCGGCGTTAAGGGCCATCTGAAGATCGTGGGTGGTATCCCCGATCATCAGGGTGCGGCACGGCTCAGTTCCGAGCTCGGTCATCAATTCGTGCAGCATGCGCGGATCGGGTTTGCCGGCGGTCTCGTCGGCTGTACGCGAACTGTGGAAACGCCCCTGCAGTTCGACGCTTTGCAAAGCCTCATCGAGCCCGCGCCGCGACTTGCCGGTGGCTACGGCCAGCAGATGACCCCGCTCGCGCAGGTCCTCCAGCAGGGGCAGTACCCCTTTGAACAGGCTGATCTGGTTCTGCCGCCGGATGTAGTGGTGCCGGTAACGCTCCCCGAGCTGTTTGTATCGCTCAGGCGGCACATCGGGGGCTGCATGGGCGAGCGCCTGCATCAGGCCCAGCCCAATGACATAGGACGCCGCCTCGTCGCTGGGCACCGTTCCTCCGACATCGCGCACCGCCTCCTGGATACAGCGCACGATGATGGCCGTCGAATCGAACAGCGTGCCGTCCCAGTCGAAGGCAATCAAATCAAAGTGAAGGGGTCGGGACATGGTCGATGAAAGCTTGGAGTTCCGCCGGCAGCTCTGACTGCAGGCGCAGGCGGCGACCATCGGCGGGGTGATCAAAACTGAGCTGCCAGGCATGCAGAAACATCCGAGACAGCGACGGGGCTGCCATTTTCTGCAATTGACGATTGAGCGGGAAGTCGCCGTACTTCTCGTCGCCTGCAATAGGATATCCGGCGCTGGCCAGGTGGACCCGAATCTGATGGGTTCGGCCGGTCCGGATGGTCACTTCCAGCAGACTGAAAGCGCCCAGCCCGGGCCGATCCAGCCGGGCCCGCACCTGGACCAGCGTGATGGCCCGCTGCGCCTGAGGGTGGTCTTTGGGCACCACGCGAACCTGCTTCTGTCCATCATCGAGCTCGGTCTTGAGCAGGGACTGATCAATCACCTTGAGCCGATCCGGCCAGTGACCGCGCACCAGGGCGAGATAGATCTTGTCGGTGCCGCGCTCGCGAAACTGCTCCTGCAGACGCTTGAGCGCCAGGCGCTTTCTGGCCACCAACAGGACGCCGCTGGTTTCCCGGTCAAGCCGATGCACCAGTTCTACGAAGGGGTCCGCAGGCCGCGTCATGCGCAGCTGCTCGATCAAGCCGAACGACACCCCGCTACCCCCGTGGACCGCCAGACCCGCCGGCTTGTCGATGGCCAGCAGATGGTCGTCCTCGAACAGGAGTTTGAGGCTGCGAGCCGCCGGCACGCTGCCATCGGCAGACCGGGCGCTTTGACCGCTGATCTGGTCGGCCTTGGTCGCCGCGCGGGCCGAGGTGCGAACCGGGGGCAGGCGCAGCCGGTCAGCGACCTGCAATCGGGTGTCGGCCGTTGCGCGGGCTCCGTTGACTCTGACCTGTCCGCTTCGAATCAACCGATATACATGCGTCTTGGGCACCCCCTTGAGCAGGCGAAGGAGGTAGTTATCCAGACGCTGTCCGACCACATCGGGCTCGACTTCAATCACACGCACCGAGGGGGCCGCCGGCTCGTTCGACGGGCCTTCAGGAGGCCGGTACTCGGAGCCGGATGGCGGCTTGGCTCTGATGGGCCGTGCCCCTATAATGCGTTTCACCAGCGTTGAACTGTAAGTAATTGATTTAACGGGCAGTTTAGACCAAGCCGCAGCTCTTGCGGCCGTTTCGCTGGAGGTCGGTGCCAACTGGCCGCCGAACCCGGGTGAGGACGCACCAAGCGCCACCCTTCACGGCGGAGCAGTCGAGTCGACGCTAGACGAACAGACACGGAATACCCCAACCGGCAGCTTCGGATTTTTCTGTAGCTGCCGGCGGATACAGGTGACAGGAAGACCCTTTCGCAATCGCCTCGGATGCAGATGACTCCACATCAGACAAGCCCAGACCTCAGGCGCCGCAAGCTCTCGCGCCCAGGTCTTTGCTCGTCTGAGGATCGGTGCAACCCGGCACAGCGGCCCGATTCGGGCCCATCCTGCCTGCGATGGGTTTGCATTCACCGTAGCCACGCGCCCACGCCTCGCGCGCCCCGCTGATCCGAAAGGTCAGCCTGGCCCGCGCCGGCTCTCCGGCAATTCCCGGTTCGCCTCGCGAGTACTCGCGGCAT
>CAZATV010000071.1:0-14735 GCA_964488145.1 uncultured Polaromonas sp. | reverse complement strand
CCTTCAACGAGGTGAACATGGCGCCGGTCATGGAGATGCGCAAGAAGTTCCAGGACAAGTTCGATAAGGAGCACGGCATCAAGCTGGGCTTCATGAGCTTCTTCGTCAAGGCTGCCGTGGCGGCCCTGAAGAAGTACCCGGTGCTCAACGCTTCGGTCGATGGCAACGACATCGTCTACCACGGCTACTTTGACATTGGCATCGCGGTCGGCTCGCCGCGCGGTCTGGTGGTGCCCATCCTGCGCAACGCCGACCAGATGAGCTTTGCCGACATCGAGAAGAAGATTGCCGAATATGGCGCCAAGGCGCGGGATGGCAAGCTCGGCATCGAGGAGATGACCGGCGGCACCTTCTCCATTTCCAATGGAGGCACCTTCGGCTCGATGCTGTCCACGCCCATCATCAACCCGCCGCAATCGGCCATTCTTGGCGTGCATGCAACCAAGGACCGCGCGGTGGTGGAGAACGGTCAGATCGTGATTCGCCCCATGAACTACCTGGCCATGAGCTACGACCACCGCATCATCGACGGTCGCGAGGCCGTGTTGGGCTTGGTGGCCATGAAAGAGGCGCTGGAGGACCCGGCGCGTCTGCTGTTCGACATTTGAGGCCTGCCCCCTTGCGGTTGTGCCTGGTTCAGTCCGGTCGGCGTGTTGCTCTGCGCGCCGATGGAACGGGCTGGTCATGCACCGCGCTGAAGGCCTGAAGCACCTTCCTTCTGACCTTTCTACCCTTGCGGAAAAATCATGAGTAAATCCTTTGACGTCATCGTGATCGGCGGTGGCCCGGGTGGTTACATCGCCGCCATTCGAGCAGCCCAACTTGGCATGAATGTGGCCTGTATTGACGAGTGGAAAAACGCTGCAGGTGGCCCGGCCCCTGGCGGCACCTGCACCAATGTGGGCTGCATTCCGTCCAAGGCGCTGCTGCAGTCGTCCGAGCATTTTGAGCATGCCAACCATCATTTCGCGGATCACGGCATCACCGCCAAGGACGTCAAGATCGATGTGGCCAAAATGCTCTCGCGCAAGGACACAGTGGTCAAACAAAACAACGACGGGATCTTGTATCTGTTCAAGAAGAACAAGGTGACGTTCTTCCATGGCCGCGGCTCGTTCGTCAAGGCCGCCGAGGGCGGCTACGAAATTCAGGTCATGGGTGCGGCCGAAGAGACCTTGTTGGGCAAGCAGGTGATTATTGCCACCGGCTCCAATGCCCGCGCCTTGCCCGGTGTCCCGTTTGACGAGGAGACGGTACTGTCCAACGACGGCGCGCTTCGCCTGGGCGCGGTTCCCAAGAAGCTGGCCCTGATCGGCTCGGGCGTGATCGGACTGGAGATGGGCTCGGTCTGGCGCCGCCTGGGCGCCGAAGTGACCATCCTGGAGGGCTTGCCCAACTTTTTGGGCGCGGTCGATGAGCAGATCGCCAAAGAGGCCAAGAAGGCTTTTGACAAGCAGGGTCTGAAGATTGAATTGGGGGTCAAGGTGGGCGAGGTCAAGTCCAGCAAGAAGGGCGTGACCGTCGCTTATGCGAACGCCAAGGGCGAAGTCCAGACGCTCGAGGCCGACAAGTTGATCGTCTCGATCGGCCGCGTGCCCAACACCACGGGCCTGAATCCGCAGGCAGTCGGACTGCAACTCGATGAGCGCGGCGCGATCGTGGTCGATGGCCATTGCAAGACCAACCTACCTGGCGTCTGGGCCGTCGGCGATGTGGTGCGCGGGCCCATGCTGGCCCACAAGGCCGAGGAGGAGGGCGTGGCCGTGGCCGAGCGCATTGCGGGTCAGCACGGGCATGTGAACTTCAACACCATTCCCTGGGTGATCTATACCAGCCCGGAGATCGCCTGGGTGGGGCGCACTGAACAGCAGCTCAAGGCTGAAGGCGCGGCCTACAAAGCGGGCACCTTCCCCTTCCTGGCCAATGGCCGCGCGCGGGCTCTGGGCGATACCACCGGTATGGTCAAGTTTCTCGCCGATGCCAAGACCGACGAGATTCTGGGGGTGCACATCGTGGGTCCTATGGCTTCGGAGCTGATTGCCGAAGCGGTGGTCGCCATGGAGTTTCGCGCCTCGGCCGAGGATATTGCGCGGATCTGTCACGCCCATCCTTCTTTGAGCGAAGCCACCAAGGAAGCAGCCCTGGCGGTCGACAAGCGCACACTCAACTTCTAGGCCGTCGGCGCGCCTGCGCCTATGCTTTGGGGTTAAAGTCCCGAACCTGGGATTCCCCTGGGTTTTGTTGTCTCCGCGCCCCACTCCTATGTCTGTTCTTGCCGCCTATGAAGCCGAACTCAAGGCTCGGGGCTATCAAAGCGATCCGGCCCAATTGCGGGCGGTGGCGGCTCTGGACCGCTGTGCCCAGGAATGGACACAGTACAAGGCCAAGCGATCGAACCTGCTGAAAAAATTCATCAGTCGGCCCGATATTCCGCGTGGCGTCTACCTTTACGGAGGCGTGGGGCGGGGAAAGAGTTTCCTGATGGACTGCTTCTTCCAGGCGGTCCCTATTCGTCGCAAGACGCGCTTGCATTTTCACGAATTCATGCGTGAGGTGCATCGCCAGTTGCGGGAACTTCAGGGAACTGTCAATCCGCTGGACGAGTTGGGCAAGCGCGTGGCCCAGCGCTACAAGCTGATCTGCTTCGATGAATTCCACGTGGCCGATATCACCGACGCGATGATTCTTCATCGCTTGTTGGCCGCCCTCTTTGATCATGGGGTTGGGTTTGTCACGACGTCCAACTTCGAGCCCGACGGCCTGTACCCTGGCGGGTTGCATCGCGACCGGTTGTTGCCGGCGATCGCCATGCTCAATGAGCGTCTGGAAGTCGTCAATGTGGACAATGGCACCGATTACCGTCGCCGAACGTTGGAGCAACTCAAGCTTTATCACTGCCCCTTGGGCGCGCAGGCTGATGCCGAGATGGCCCGGGCTTTTGAGCGGCTGGCCGAGCGTCAGGACGAGGATCCGGTGCTGACCATCGAGGCTCGCGAAATTCGGGCTCGGCGACGGGCGGGTGGAGTGGTGTGGTTCGACTTCCGTGAACTGTGTGGTGGCCCGCGGTCGCACAACGACTACCTGGAAATTGCCAACCAGTTTCACACGGTCCTGCTCTCGGACGTACCCCAGATGCCGGCTCGCATGGCGTCCGAAGCCCGGCGCTTCACCTGGCTGGTGGATGTTCTCTATGACCGGCGTGTCAAGCTGATCATGTCGGCGGCAACGCAGCCGCAGAGCCTGTACACCGAGGGTCCGCTGGCCCACGAATTTCCCCGCACCGCCTCGCGCCTGCACGAAATGCAGTCGGCCGAGTTCATGGCCCTGGAGCGCCGCACCGTGGATACTCAGCTGACATGAGACGCGCCAGCCTCTATCTTCTGTCCACCCTTCTGCTCGGCCCCTTGACGACGCCGGCTGTGCAGGCCTGGCCGGCGGCGCAGCCCGCATCGCCGAGCGCCAACGATCAGAGGCCGGCCGATCTGGAGTCGATTCGACATGCGCGCGCGCAGCTTGAGTCCGCTTTGTTACAGCAGGAAAGCCGTTGTCGCCGGAGCTTCTGGGTGCACGGCTGCCTCAAGGAAGTGCGCGAGACCTTCAGGCGGGAGGTTGCAGAGCTTGATCGCCGCGAGCGGGCCATAGAGACCGAGCTTCGCCAGCAGCGCGCGCAGCAGGCGCTCGAGCGCGTGCGTGACAAGCTGCAGGGCCTGGAGGATCGCCGGTCTCCAAAGGCTCTGCCGCTCACCGACGCAGAAATTGAGCAAAGGTTGGATCGGGCCCAGGAAGAACGGGCCGAACAGGCGCAGGAGCGTTTGCTGCGCCAACAGCAAAGGCAGACGGCGGCCGACCAGCGCAACGAAGCGCGTGAGCGCGCGGCTCGGGAGCGGCTGGAGCGGGCCGAGCGTCCGCTGGCAAGCGGAGCCGACTTGCCAGCGGCGTCGGATCGATCGACCGGAGTCCCCTTGCAAGCGCCCCGTTGAACCATGGATCTTGAGCCCTCTGTGCTCGCCGCCTTCAGCCCGGGTGGTGCGCTGGCCAGATCGATCGAGCATTTTCAGGCTCGCGAAGGACAGCTGGAGATGGCCCTGGCGGTGGCCAGAACCATTGGGCAAGGCGGTGCTCTGGTGGTCGAGGCCAGCACTGGAGTCGGTAAAACCTTTTCCTATCTGGTACCCGCTTTGCTCAGCGGCGAGCGCGTGCTGGTCTCGACTGCGACCAAGACTTTGCAGGACCAGCTGCATGGCCGTGACCTGCCGCGTCTGATCGAGGCCCTGCGCTTGCCGGTGAGCACGGCTGTGCTCAAAGGCAGGGCCAGCTATTTATGCATCCACCGGATGCAACAGGCGCTGCAGTCGCACGCCGTCCAAGGGCAAGAGGCCGCGCTTCTGCTCGCTCGTGTTGAGCGTTGGGGGCAGGTCACGCAAACCGGCGATCTGGCTGAGCTGGACGATTTCGATGAACGCTCCCCGCTGGTGCCCTTGATCACCTCCACCCGCGAAAACTGTCTGGGCTCGGCCTGTCCGAGTTTCAAAGCCTGCCATGTGCATCAGGCTCGGCGTGAGGCGCTGGCTGCTGATGTGGTGGTGATCAACCACCATCTGTTCTTTGCCGATCTGGCGGTCCGTGAATCGGGCATGGCCGAGCTCTTGCCGACGGTGCGGATGGTGATCTTCGACGAAGCGCATCAGCTCAACGAAACCGGTACGCAGTTTCTGGGCACTGAGCTGGCCACGGGGCAGGTCCTCGATTTCGTCCGGGATCTTCTGGCCTCTGGTCTGCAGATGGCGCGGGGGCTGGCTGACTGGCATACGCTGGCGACCCAGATTGAACACGCCGGGCGCGAACTTCGTCTGGTCCTGGGCAAGCGGTCGGCGGGTACCCGTCTGGGCTGGCGGGGATCGGCACCGCAGGGCCTGGATGCGCAGTCATGGGCCGATACCCTGATCCGGCTGCAGGAGGCTTTTGAGCGCGCCGCGCAAGCCCTGGATACCGTCAGTGAATTGGCGCCCGACTTTGTGCGGCTGCTGGAGCGGATTCGCTCTTTTCAGGTCCGTCTGCAGTTGTTTGCCTCGCAGGCGTCGGACAACCGGGTGCGCTGGGTCGAGGTGGGACAACAGGCCCGACTGGTGGAGTCGCCCCTGGATATCGCGCAAGTCATGACCGGGCACTGGGGCTCGCCCGATCCCGATCGGGCCCAACGCATCTGGATCTTCACGTCGGCCACCCTGGGCGATGATGAGGGCCTGTCCTGGTTTACCGGACCCTGTGGCCTACAGGGGGCGTCGGTTCTGCGGGTTGGCAGTCCCTTTGACTATCCGCGGCAGGCTGCGCTGCATATTCCCCCGGGGCTGCCAGCGCCCGATGATCCTTCCCACGCGGGCGCAGTAGCGCGACTGGCCGGTGACTGGGCCTTGCGGCTGGGCGGGCGCACCCTGGTGCTGACCACCTCGCTGAGGGCGCTGCGGCAGATCGCGCAGGTCTTGCAGGAGCGGTTTGAGTCTTCGGCGACGCTTGATGTGCTGGTTCAGGGTCAGTGGACCCGGCGCGAATTGATTGAGCGTTTTCGACTCGGCACGCAGGACGGGCGCGGCTGTGTGCTGGTGGGCTCCGCCTCGTTTTGGGAGGGGATCGATGTACCGGGCGAGGCCCTTCAACTGGTGGTGATCGACAAGCTGCCCTTCCCCCCGCCCAACGATCCCTTGGTGCAAGCGCGTACCGAGTCCTTGCAAGCCCAGGGTCGCAGTCCTTTCAAGGATTACTCACTGCCTGAGGCTGCAGTGGCGCTCAAGCAAGGGGCTGGGCGATTGATCCGGCGCGAGTCCGACCGCGGCGGGCTGGTGGTTTGCGACAGCCGGCTGCTCAGCCGCAGTTATGGCGCCCGACTGTTCAAGGCACTGCCACCCATGCATCGGATTGATCAGGCCGATCAGTGGCTGGCCTGGCTGGACAGGCTCACCACAGCCGGTACCACGGGCGCTTGCTAGCGCCTGGGGTAGCACTGCCGAGATAGGCGCTGTTGGGGTAGGTGCGCCGCATGACCCGCAGGGCGTCATCGCGCAGATCGGTCATGCCCAAGGCATCATAGGAGCGATACAGGATGAACAGGGCTTCCTCGTGGGCCGGCACGTCCCGGAATTCGTTGAGAGCGGTCTGGGCCCGGTTGATGGCGGCGATATGCGCCCCGCGTGAATGGTAGTAGCGAGCTACATTGACCTCAGATTGCGCAATCGAGTTGACGATGTAGGTCATGCGCAACTGGGCATCCGGTGCGTATTTAGAGTCGGGGAAGCGGGTCACCAGTTCCTTGAAGGACTCAAAAGATTCCTTGGCCGCCTTTTGATCGCTCTCCGACAAATCCTTCCGGGCGAGTCGGCCGAACAGCCCTAGGTTTTCGTTGAAATTGGCCAATCCTTTGAGGTAGAGGGCATAGTCGATGGCTGGGCTGGACGGATGCAGTCGCATGAAGCGATCGAGGGTGGCAATTGCCTGCGCCGGTTCACCACCGCGATAGTGCGCGTAAGCCTTTTCCAATTGGGCCTGCTGGGCCAGCGGCGTGCCGGCGGCGCGCCCTTCTAGCTTCTCAAACAGCGTCACCGCCTTGTCATAGGCGCCGCTGGCCGCTTCATCACGAGCCTCGCTGTAGATTTTGTTGGCGCTCCAGCCAGCCGTTGGGTCCTTAGGGTCGCTGGCACAGCCGGTCAGCAAGACAGGTAGCGCTGCCGTCAGGAGGGCGATGCGGGCGGTCGATAATCCTGCGAACATCATGCCGTGGACCTTTGCGTTGAGCCTGTGGTGGATTGAGTCTGAATGACCGAAGAAATTATAGGACCCGATATCGTTCCCGACGGGGATGATGATTTGCAGGACAGCGCTGCGGGTTATGGCGCTGCTTGCTCCAGCCGAAAGGTCAGCGTGACTGAAGATGGTCATGGACAGCGGCTGGACAAGGCCTTGGCCCTCATGCTGCCTGACCTTTCACGCAACCTCATCCAGCAACTCATCGACGGTTCGGCCGTGCAGGTCAATGGACAGGTCCAGCTCCGCTCTTCCACCAAGGTCAAGTTTGGGGATGCAATCGAAGTGCGCTGTGATCTGGCGGCTCAGGCTCACGCCTTCGATGCGCAAGCCATGGACCTGGCGGTCGTGCATGAAGACGCCGACTTGCTGGTCATCGACAAACCGGTGGGCTTGGTGGTGCATCCGGCTCCGGGCCATTGGAGTGGCACCTTGCTCAACGGCCTGCTGGCGCATCATGAGGGTGCGCGAGGCTTGCCCCGTGCCGGCATTGTTCACCGGCTGGACAAGGACACCAGCGGCCTGATGGTAGTGGCCAAGACGCGTGTGGTCATGGATGCGCTGGTGGATGCGATCGCGCGCCGGGAGGTGCAGCGTGAGTATCTGGCCCTGGCCCACAAGGCCTGGCAGGGCCCGGCTCAGGTGTCGGTCGAACAGCCGATCGGTCGCGATCTGCGTCAGCGGACGCGGATGGCGGTGGTTGGCGCATCGAGCCAGGCCGGTAAGCCCGCGCGTACCGATATTCGCCTCCTGGCCAGCCAGGACCAGGCGTGCTTGGCGCATTGCAAATTGCATACGGGCCGCACCCACCAGATTCGGGTGCACATGCGGCATCTGGGCCACCCCTTGCTGGGCGATGTGCTCTATGGGGGCAAGCCTCTGGCGGGTCTGCAACGGCAGGGTCTGCACGCCTGGCGTTTGTCGCTCAGACATCCAGGCACCGGCTGCCTGGTGGGCTGGCAGCGACCCTGGCCGCATGACATGGATGCGGCCGCAAGCGCCCTTGGGTTGGCTGCGAAGGAACTGGAAGGGGGCTGAGCTACAATTACGTTCTGCGCGCCGCCCCCAGGGCGACTTGCCAATCTGTCCAGGCGCCACGTTCAGACGGCATTTCTGCGCTTCGAATGCCGTTCAGCTTGTAGCCGGTTCGCGGGCTGTGATGTCCGCGCTTTCAAATTTTGACCTCATGAACACCTTGGATGCCAGGCGCGTCCTCGAGACGGCCCTCATTTGCGCGCCCCAGGCCATTGCCTTGCGCGATCTTGAGCTGCTTTTCGATGGGGCGGTCGGAGTCGACACGATCAAGCAGTTGCTGTCTCAGTTGCAGGATGAGTGGGCTGGCCGCGGGGTGGAATTGGTCCAGGTGGCCTCTGGATGGCGCTTTCAGAGCCGGCCCGAGATGCGCCCTTTTCTGGACCGGCTGCATCCCGAGAAACCGCCCAAATACACCCGCGCCACCCTGGAAACCCTGGCCATCATCGCGTACCGGCAGCCGGTCACTCGCGGGGATATGGAAGATATTCGCGGCGTCACCATCAACTCCCTGTTGCTCAAGCAGCTCGAAGACAGGGGCTGGATCGAGGTGATTGGTCATCGCGAAACCGTCGGACGACCCGCTCTGTACGCCACCACGCGCCAGTTTCTCGACGATCTGGGACTGCGGTCGCTCGATCAGCTGCCCGCGCTCGATGCCGAAGGGCTCAGTCAGGGTGTCCTCGATCAAATCGAATTTGGTCTGTCTGATACCTCGGCTGCCGCCTCGCAGGGATCCGCGCAGTCTTCCTTGCAGGACGCGGACACCGATCCAATCGCTTCGGACGCTGCCGATCGGGATGACCCTACCCGTTCCCTTGAAGATCCGGCCGAAGCCGACTCAGCGCCAAGGGCACTGCCCCCTTCACCTGTCGAGCCTAACGGCTCCTGATCCCCATGCTGCCTGACGAACCTGTTCCGGACTTGCCGCCGTCCCCTCAAGAGGCTCGCGAGCCTGGTTCCCCACAGCCCGATCCCAGGCCGCCCTCACCCGTTCCCGAAGGCGCCGGGCCGGCACCCGAGTCCCGGGAATCGAGGCCTCGGCGACGCCGCGACCGTCGAACCCGGGGGCGCGATCGCTCATCGGCACCGGCAGAGGGCCAGGGAGCCCCCCATGCCGAGCGGCAGGAGCGTCGGGCGCCCACGCGTCAGGCCTATCGTTTTGAGGATGTGGTGGCCGGACAACTCGATGCCGACGAGCAGGACCCCTCGGTTGAGGCGCCCCGTCGCGTACTCGCCCCGCAGCCCGAGAGCCCCAAGCTGCACAAGGTCTTGGCGCAGGCCGGTCTGGGCTCCCGGCTGGAGATGGAGCAACTTATCCTGGAGGGCCGCATCTCGGTCAATAACGAGCCCGCCCATATTGGGCAGCGTATTCAGTTCGGAGATGCGATCAAGGTCAACGGCAAGCCCCTGCGTGTGCGCATCGCACCGCCTCCGCCCAGGGTGATCGCCTACCACAAGCCGGCCGGCGAGGTGGTCACCCACGACGATCCCCAAAATCGGCCCACCGTGTTCCGCAAGCTGCCGCGACTGCCGCAGGGCAAGTGGCAATCGGTGGGCCGGCTGGACCTCAACACCGAGGGGCTGCTGCTCTTTACCAGCTCGGGCGAATTGGCCAACAAACTGATGCACCCCCGCTTTGGTTTGGAGCGTGAATACGCAGTGCGTGTGCTGGGTGCCCTCAGCCAGGACGAAAGGCAGCGCCTGCTGGATGGGGTCGAACTGGAGGACGGGGCGGCCCGCTTTGGCTCGATCGAAGAGGCTGGCAACGGCGAGGGCGTCAATTGCTGGTACCGGGTGACGATTGCCGAAGGTCGTAACCGTGAGGTCCGTCGGCTGTTCGAGGCAGTGGGCCATGCGGTCAGTCGTCTGATTCGGATCCGCTATGGGGCCTTCATGTTGCCTCGCGGGCTGCGTCGGGGTGCCTATGTCGAACTGGACGATCGGGACATCGCGCTGCTTACCCGCGCCCTGCGGCAGTCTGAGGTCAAAGATCGCGACAAGGGTAGGGGGCGTGGCCGGAGCGAGCCCGCCGCCCCGAGCTCGGCTCGCCCCGCACCGCCCGAGCCAGGACAGGAAGTGTCTTTGCCGCCGGTGCAGTTGGCGGCTGAATCGGGGCATGAGAGCGATGGCGATCCGGCCGATGAGCCTATCGGCCCGTATGAGTTTCAGCCCCCCCCGGGTGGGCACGGGCCTGGCCGCATTGATGGCGGCGGTGCAGGCCGTCGCAAGCGCGCCCGCGGCAAGGGGCCGCGTCCCGGCAGCCCGCAACCCGGTTTTAATTTGCCCGGCGCGGGCTCGGGCAAGAGACGGCAGGGTCGCGGTAGCTCGGGTGCTGGCGGAAGCGGCGGAGGTGGGGGCGGTCAGCCTGACCCCATGAAGACTTCCTTCGGTTACATCGGGGCCGATACCTTCACCCGACAGCGTGAAGGCCAGGGCAAGGGGCGCAGCGGGGGGCGAGGCGGCCGCAAGCCCGGTCGCGGCTGAATCTGCACCCGGCACCCCAAGGTCGCTGGGGATATAAGTCGCAGCCCCTAAAATAAGGGGTTTTTCGTCTTTCCGACGTTGAGCTTTTCTCTCCATTACAAGGAAATTGCATGTCTATCGAGCGCACCCTCTCCATCATCAAGCCCGACGCCGTCGCCAAAAATGTGATCGGGCAGATCTATGCCCGTTTCGAGGCTGCCGGCCTGAAGATCGTGGCGGCGCGGATGGCCCACCTGTCCAAGGCCGAGGCCGAGGCGTTTTATGCCGTGCACAAGGACCGTCCCTTCTTCAAGGATCTGGTCAGTTTCATGATTTCCGGCCCCGTCATGATTCAGGTGCTTGAGGGTGAAAACGCCATTTTGAAAAACCGTGATTTGATGGGCGCCACCGACCCTAAAAAGGCCGCTGCCGGCACCATTCGCGCTGATTTCGCAGACAGCATCGATGCCAACGCAGTCCACGGCTCTGACGGGCCGCAGACTGCTGCCCAGGAAGTGGCTTTCTTCTTCCCTGCCATGAGCGTCTACTCGCGCTGAGGTCTCCAAGGCCTCTGCGGCCATGGGTCAAGCGGGGCCTGCGGGCCCCGCTGTGCCATCAGGCGGCCACCTCTTGTATTTCTCTGCACAGACGTTACGCTGGCGGCCTGAAAGTACGACTACAACGATGACTCCACTGCTCGGCCTCGATCTTGATGGCCTGGTCCAGTTTTGCGACCAGTTGGGGGAAAAGCGTTTTCGCGCCACGCAGCTTTATCGCTGGATCCATCAGCGTGGGGTGGCTGATTTCGAGCAGATGAGTGACCTGGCCCGATCCCTGCGCCAAAAGCTTGCGGGGGTGGCAAGGGTCGCCGCTTTGCCCCTGGTATCGACCCACCGGTCAGCCGATGGCACTCTCAAGTGGCTCTTCGATGTGGGCGACGGCAACCTCATTGAGTCGGTTTATATCCCCGAAACCGACCGGGGCACTCTTTGTGTTTCGTCCCAGGCCGGCTGCGCAGTCGGCTGCCGTTTCTGCTCCACGGGGCATCAGGGCTTTAGTCGCAACTTGAGTACAGCCGAGATCGTTGCCCAGCTCTGGTTTGCCGAACATACCCTGCGCCGCGAATTGGGTCGGACAGAACGTGTCATCACCAACGTGGTGATGATGGGGATGGGTGAGCCCCTGCAAAACTACACGCAGCTTTTGCCCGCTCTTCGGATCATGCTGGATGACCATGCCTACGGGCTCTCGCGCCGCCGGGTCACGGTCTCCACCTCCGGCGTAGTGCCCATGATCGATCGCCTAGCCCAAGACCTTCCGGTGGCGCTGGCCGTCTCCTTGCATGCCCCGCACGATGCGCTGCGCGACTCTCTGGTGCCGCTCAACCGAAAGTATCCGATTGACGAACTTTTGCAGGCCTGCGGCCGCTACCAGCGTTTCGCACCGCGTGACTTCATCACCTTTGAATACTGCATGTTGGACGGTGTCAACGATCAACCTGAGCAAGCCCGCGCGCTGGTCGATCTCATGCGGCGGCATGCGGGTACTCTGTCGGCCAAGTTCAATCTGATTCCGTTCAATCCATTCCCGGCCTCCGGGCTCAAGCGCTCTGCCTTTGAGCGCGTGCAGTCCTTCGCGGAGATCTTGCTCGAGGCCGGCATCGTCACCACCGTCAGAAAGACACGCGGCGATGATATCGATGCCGCCTGCGGTCAATTGGCTGGCGATGTTCAGGACCGCACCGATGTTCAGCAGCGCATCAGCCTTCAGCGCCAGACCATGAGACTTGGCCTGGATCGCAGGGCGGACTTGTAGACCTGATATGACGATCAGGCGAGCCAGTCTTTGGGGTGGGGTGGTTGTCGTGCTGGCCGTGCTGGCCGCTTGTGGCTCGGGTCCTGCGACCTCGGTCCGCCTGTCTGATCCGGTCACCGAATCGGACCAGACCGAGGCTGGGCGCCGGGCCTTGCTGCGGCTGGGGTTGGCCGAAGCTTATTTGCAGGGCGGTCAGGCGCTGGTGGCCCTCGATGAAGTCAAGCGGGCGCTGCTTTTGAGCCCGCAACTGCCTGCGGCCTGGACTCTGCGCGGTTTGACCTATCTGCAATTGGGCGATGTCGCTCGGGCCCGCGAAAGTTTTGACCGGGCTTTTGAGTTGGCGCCCGATGATGCAGACGTCCTGCACAACCGGGGGTGGCTGATGTGCCAGGGGCTTGCATCGAGCCTGTCCGCCGAGGAAGGACAGGTTTTGCTGCGGCGCGCGCTGGCCCGGCCCGGCTACCGTCATGTCGACCGAAGCTGGCTGGCCCTGGCCGCCTGTCAGGAACGAATTGGTGAGCCGTTGCGCGCCATCGAGAGCCTGGCCCGAGTGGCGCAGGAGCCGTCTGCGCAGCCGCAAACCTTGTGGCAGGCCGCCCGCATGGCGCGCAGGCTGGATAATCCCGAGCTTGCCGGCAGATTGGGTCTGCAGTTGCGATCGCGCTTTGGCCAATCGCCGCAGGCGGCAGCTTTTGACAGAGGCTCTTGGGATGAGTGAAACGCAAGATCGGTCCGATGGTTTGCCGGGCGGCGCGGGTGCCGTCTTGCGGCAGGCGCGCGAGCGGGCAGGGCTGCACATCGGCGCGCTGTCTGTGGCGCTGAAGGTGCCGGTTCAAAGGCTCGAAGCCCTCGAGGCAGACCGTTTTGATCTGCTGCCGGGACCGGTGTTCGTACGCGCTCTGGCGCTGAGCGTTTGCCGCCATCTCAAGACCGATCCGCAGCAGGTGCTGCCCCTGTTGCCCGATGCCGTCCAACCTGTGCTGAGCGTCGAGGGAGCCCTGAACGAACCCTTCCGGTCGCCCTCCTACAACGGACCGGTGCGTGCCTGGCCCGCTTTATCTCGACCGGCGTGGATGGCTGCTCTGGCTTTGGTCGTGGCCGCTGTAGTCGTTTTTTTCTGGCCCGAGATTGCGCCCCGGGAGCGGCAGGAATCGCAGGCCCGGAAAGAGACGCCTGACGCTGTCGTCGTGACCGAACAGGTGCAGCCCCTCAGGCCCTCGCAGCCAGCCCCTGAGGCGGCAACGGCGCCGACCTCAGGCCAGGCAGTCGTCGCAACCGGCGTCAATCCCGGGCTGCCACCGCCGACTGCATCGATGGAGTCTCCAATTTCGAAGCAGGCTGACTCGGCCCTGCTGCTGTTCAAGGCGCTCAAGCCCACCTGGGTAGAGGTTATTGGCCCTGGCGGTCAAGTGGTGCTGCGGCGGGTGATCGAGGCAGGAGAGCAGGTGCCGGTAAACGCGGCGCCTGTGCTGCGCGTGACGGTCGGCAACGTGGGGGGCGTGACGGTTCTGCTCAGGGGTAACCCCTTTGATCTGAGCTCCATAGCTCAGGGTAATTTGGCCCGTTTCGAGGTGCAATGATGTCCGATGGTTTGCCTATTGAGTCTGCTCGCCCGCGCCCGCGTCGTTCGGCCCAGGCGCGAATTGTCTGGGGGTCTCGGGTGGTCACGGTCGGCGGCGATGCACCGGTTCGGGTGCAGTCGATGACCAACACCGACACGGCCGATGCGATTGCCACGGCTATCCAGTGCAAGGAATTGGCTCAGGCCGGTTCCGAAGTGGTACGCATCACCGTCAATACGCCTGAGGCAGCTGCGGCGGTGCCGCATGTGCGCGAGCAGCTCGATCGTATGGGGATCGATGTACCCCTGGTGGGTGATTTCCATTACAACGGTCATCGCCTGCTCAGCGATTTCCCCGCCTGTGCCGAGACCCTCTCGAAGTACCGCATCAATCCGGGCAATGTGGGCAAGGGCGACAAGCATGACAAGCAGTTTGCGCAGATGGTTGAGGCCGCCTTGCGCTGGGACAAGCCGGTACGCATCGGGGTCAATTGGGGCAGCCTGGATCAGGAACTGCTGGCCCAGATGATGGATGAAAACGGTCGTCGTCCCCAACCCTGGGATGCACGGCAGGTGATGTACGAAGCCTTGATCACGTCAGCCCTGCAATCGGCCCAGCGGGCCGAGGCCCTGGGCATGAAACATGAACAGATTTTGCTGTCCTGCAAGGTATCGGGCGTGCAGGACCTGATTTCGGTGTACCGCGAACTGGCCCGTCGCACCGATCACGCTTTGCATCTGGGTCTGACTGAGGCGGGCATGGGAACCAAGGGTACCGTTGCCTCGAGTGCCGCTCTGTCCATCTTGCTGCAAGAAGGCATCGGAGACACGATTCGGGTGTCGCTGACCCCGCAGCCGGGCGAGTCGCGCACCCAGGAGGTGGTCATTGCCTCGGAAATTTTGCAGGCTCTGGGTCTTCGCATGTTCGTGCCCAGTGTGACGGCCTGCCCCGGGTGCGGGCGCACCACCAGCACCACGTTCCAGGAACTGGCCAAGCAGATCGATGATTTCCTGCGTCTGCAAATGCCGGTTTGGCGCAAACAATACCCGGGTGTTGAAGGCCTGA
>CAZATV010000070.1:0-14865 GCA_964488145.1 uncultured Polaromonas sp. | reverse complement strand
AGCTAACTGATACTAATTGCTCGTGCGGCTTGACCCTATAACTTTGATGGTTCTCGAAACCGATCAGGGTTGTTATGCCAAGTGACGCAGTCAAAAAAGTGTGTGCGCGTAGCACGCCAGCTCTAACCTGCTGATACAGCTCTATGAATCTGGTAATTTGCCGTGTGTAAATTACCACCCCTTTATGCCTGATGACCATAGCAAGTTGGCCCCACTCCTTCCCATCCCGAACAGGACAGTGAAACGACTTAGCGCCGATGATAGTGCGGATTCCCGTGTGAAAGTAGGACATCGTCAGGCTCTTACAGCCAGCATTACGCCCAGCCCAGTCGTGAGATTGAGTTGGGCGTTTTGTTTTTCTGGCTTGGGTTTCTCGGGTAGGTTGCGAGTGCGCGGCGGTTGGTTGCAGGGCTGCATGGCCTACAATTTCTGGCTGCAAGTTCACCCGCATGCTCCAACTAAGTCCCATCCAGGTTCCCAAAGCGGCCGATGTACTGGCCGATAGCTTGCGCGAACAAATTCTCGATGGCCGTTTGCCGGTTGGGGCTGGACTTCCCAATGAGCGCGAGCTCTCCAGCCAAGCCGGTCTGTCCCGAGCCTCTGTTCGTGAGGCGCTTCGGATCTTGGAGGTTGAGGGCCTGATCGCTACGCGAACGGGGCGCAATGGTGGATCAGAGGTCATTCGTCCAAGTCTGCAAACCATTGAGCGTTCGATTGGAATTTTCATCCGTGGACAGAACATCCGGCTGGCTTCGGTGCTTGAGGTGCGCGAGGCCATTGAGCCTTACGCCGCGCGACTGGCCGCCCTACACAGGACCGAGCAAGATCTAATTGTTCTGCGCAAGGGCCACCAGCGGCTGCTCGACGACATGCACGACGTCTCGGCCTTTCTGCGCGCCAATCTGGAGTGGCATGTGAATTTGGTGCACGCCGCCCACAATGAATTACTCAGCGCCTTTGTCGGCGCTTTCGCCCAGACGGTCTATCAGGCCACTGACCTGCAGGAATTCAGCCCGCCCGACATCAGGACCACAGTGGCGCGTGCGCACCAGGTGGTGATGGACGCGATTGAGGCGGGTGATGCCGATGCAGCCTGGCGCCGTATGGCTCGCCATGTCGGCGCCTATGTGGGACGGGTCAAGAGCCTGGGACCGGACGCGATGGGTTGACCGCGGACGAAATCCTGCCCCGGGGTGAGCGTTCAGCTGGCAATTGCCCATAACTTAGCACATCAACTAGGGTAAATCCCTAAAAAAACGCCCTAATGGTCAGACCAAATTAAAATTCGGCCGAATATGATTTCGACCGAAGCGCGATTTGACCATGCTGGATCTGACCCCTATCGATATTCCCAAGGCGGCCGACGTCCTCGCCGACGTTCTGCGCGAGCAAATCCTCGAGGGTCAGCTCGGTGAGGGCGCGTCGCTGCCCAGCGAGAGGGAATTGGCTCAGCGTTCTGGGCTGTCCCGCGCTACGGTGCGCGAAGCCTTGCTGATCTTGGAGGTCGAGGGATTGGTGACCACCCGAACCGGGCGCAACGGCGGGTCCGAGGTGCGTCGCCCTCCTACCGAGACGGTCCAGCGGTCCATACAGACGTTCATCCGCGGACAGGGTGTGCGCTTTGAGTCTGTGCTGCAAGCGCGCGAGTCGATCGAGCCTCAGTCGGCACGGCTGGCTGCGATGCATCACACCGAGCAGGACTGGTGTGAGTTGCTGGCCTGCCACGAGCGGATCGAGGCCTGTATTGGGGACATTCCCGCCTTTCTCCAGGCCAATTTGGATTGGCATGTCAGCCTGGTTCGCGCCAGTCACAACGAGTTGCTGATTGCATTCACCCAAGCCATCTCACAGGCGGTGTATGAGGCCACGGACCTGAGGGGTTTTAACTCGCCAGCCGTTCGTCGAGCGGTGGTGAGCGCGCATCAGAAAGTGATGGACGCGATTGAGCACCGCGATGGCGATGCTGCTTGGCGGCGCATGGGCCGACATGTCGGCGCCTATTTGCAGGCGGTTGACGAGCGGAGCAAGCAAGCCACAAACGGCGCTAAGGATCATCGAGCCACGGGGGCAGCGAAGGCCGGCAAGTAGATCGGCTCGAACCATCCGCAAGTCAGCGGATGTCGGAATATTGATCGAGGATTCGCGCAGATCGGATCCCGGAGCGGAATGCGGAGACCCGCAAGGGTGGAGGAGAGAAATGATGAGAGAGTGCAACGGCCCACAGGGCCGACGTTTTTGCGACGGCAGAAAAGCGGGTGCCCTGCGGGTCGCGCTGATGAGTCTGCTGTGTTGGGTGGGTTGGAGCGCCAGCCTGCAGGTGCAGGCTGACACCTATCCCCATCGGCCGGTAAGGATCGTGGTGCCCTTCGGGCCGGGCAGCGGTACTGACACCGCCACGCGTATGCTGGCGCAACAGCTGGAAGCCGCGCTCAAGCAGCCGGTGACGGTAGAGAACCGTCCAGGCGCTAATGGCGCGATTGCCAGTTCGGCGGTGGCCCGTGCCGCGCCGGATGGCCTGACTCTGTTGATGGGCACCAACTCCACCCACGGTGCCAATCCGGGCCTGGTCGCCAAGCTCGGCTATGACCCGATCAAGGACTTCGTGCCGGTCGGTCTGATTGCCACCTTTTCGAGTTTCCTCGTGGTGCATCCCTCGGTACCAGCCCGAACCCCGGCTGAATTGATGGCGCTGGTACGCGCCCAACCCAAGGCGATCAGCTTTGCCGCCGGCAACACCTCCAGTCTGATGATGGGCGAGATGTTTGCCCGCCGCGCCGGGGCCGAAATGCTTCGCGTGCCTTACCAGAGCAACCCTCTGGGCTTGACCGATGTGATCGCTGGCCGCGTGCAGGTGATGTTTCCCGACATCAGCTCCAGCCTGGCCCATGTCAAGTCGGGTTCGGTACGGGTGCTGGGGGTGGTCACGCTCGGGGGACGCAGCAGTCAGGCCCCCGAGGTGCCGACCCTGGCCGAGGCCGGTGTGAGCGACTTCAATTTCGTGGGCTGGATTGGCATCTTTGCACCGGCTGGAACACCTGAACCCATTGTCCGCCGTCTGGCCGATGAGTTGGAGCGATTGGTCAAGAACCCCGATGTGGCGCAGCGCCTGCAGCAGATTGGCGCCGACCCGCGTTGGATGGGGCCAGCCGACTTTGGCCCCTTCGTGCGCAGCGAAGTCGAGCGCCTGCCGCGCTTGCTGGCGGCCATCGGCGTGCAGCCCCAGTAAGGCATCTACGGCTTTCGCAGACTCGCCCCATGGCACTGCACCCTTTCATTGCCGCTGAATTGGCCGCTGCTGCGGCTGCCTCGGCGCAGCCCTATCACTTGCTGCCGATGGATCAGGCGCGGGCACAGATGAAGCGGGCTTATGCCCGTCAGGTGCGCCCGGAGCCAGTTGACGTCAGCGCCATTTCCGTGCGGGGTCCGGCGGGTGACTTGCCCGTGCGCCTATACCGCCCCGCGTCGGTCGACGCCCTGCTGCCCTTGACGGTTTTTTTTCACGGCAGTGGATTTTGCGCGCTCGATCTGGACACCCATGATGAAATTTGCGGACGTCTGGCCTTGGGTTCGGGCAGCCTGGTGGCTTCGGTGGACTATCGGCTCGCCCCTGAGCACCCCTTCCCGGCCGCCCCCGATGATTGCCTGGCCGCCGCGCAGCAACTGTCAGAGCGCGCTGGCTCCTGGGGAGCAGACGCCGCCCGGCTCGCGCTGGCGGGAGACAGCGCGGGCGCTTGCCTGGCTGTGGTCACAGCTTTGCGACTGCAAGCGCAGTCCCGGATCCGGCCGCAGGCTTTGGTGCTGTGGTATCCGGTCACCGACCATCCCAGTGCCGGGTGGCCCTCCTACCAGCGCTACGCCAGCGGCTATGGGCTGAGTGCCGAGGCCATGCACTGGTTCTGGCAACACTATCTGCCCGATCCGCAGCAGGCCGACCATCCCCATGCCAGCCCGCTGCGCTCTCACGAGCTGCGGTCCCTGCCGCCGACCTGGCTGATGACGGCCGAGTACGACGTGCTCTGTGATGAAGGGCAGGCCCTGGCCCATCGTCTGCGGCAAGTCGGGGTCGAGGTTGAGGCACCTTGTGCCTGGGGGCTCAATCACGGTTTTTTGAAGCATGCCGCGCGGCTGCCCGAAGCGGCCGATGGGATGCATCGCGCTTGCGCGTGGTTGCGCAAGCGTCAGGGTAGCAGCGAACCGGTCGACCGGATCGAGACCGCCCCTTTGAGCAGGCTCGAGGCCTGCGTACCGTCAGGAGAAAAACAATGACCGGAACCGTTGGCATCGATGTGGGAGGCACCTTCACCGACCTGTATTTCTCAGGGGGTGCAGGTCGTCCGCATCAGATCCTCAAGGTACCCTCCACCCCACATGACCCATCGGTCGGATTGCTCAATGCTCTGCAAGCTGCTGGCCTGCGTCCCGACGAGCTCGACGCCATCCTGCATGGCACCACCATCGCCACCAATGCGGTGATCGAGCGCAAGGGAGCGCGCTGCGCACTGATCACCACCCGGGGCTTTCGCGATGTCATTGAGCTTGGCCGGCGCGACCGACCGCAGATGTATGGTCTGGAGGGCGTTCACGAGCCGCTGGTGCCGCGTGATCTGCGCTTTGAGGTGGACGAGCGTATCGACTACGAAGGTCAGGTGCTGCAACCCCTCGATGAAGAGGGCTTGCGCGCCATCGCCCGTGAACTGCAGACGCGTGGCGTCGAATCGGTGGTGATTGCCTTTTTGCACGCCTATGCCAATACAGCGCATGAGGAGCGGGCACGACAGATTCTGGCGGAGATCCATCCGGCCTGGGAGCTGGTTACCGCGACCTCGGTGGTGCGTGAGTACTATGAGTTCGAGCGGACCAGCACCGCGGTGGTACAGGGTTTCCTGCAACCCCTGGTGGCGCGCTACGCCAAGAATCTGGCGGACAAGCTGCAGGGCTGGGGCTTTGGCCGCGAAGTGGCGATCATGCAGTCCAACGGCGGCGTGGCTCCGCTGCGTCAGCTCGGTCAGCGCTCGGCCTATATCGTTCGCTCCGGTCCGGCCGCTGGAGTGACCGCGGCAGCCTTGATCGCAGCGCAGTCGGGCTTCAGCCACGTCATCACCGGTGACATGGGCGGGACCAGCTTCGATGTGGCGGTGATCATCAACGGCAAACCCGAGGTGGCCGAGCTGACCAACCTGGACTTTCGCATTCCGCTGCGTTTGCCCATGATTGATGTGCACACCATTGGAGCGGGGGGAGGCAGCATCGCCCACCTCGACCGGGGCGGCATGCTGCAGGTCGGCCCGCGCAGTGCCGGCGCAGTGCCCGGGCCGGTTGCTTATCGCCGTGGCGGTACTGAGCCAACCGTGACCGATGCCAATGTGGTGCTGGGGCGGATCAATCCGGACAGCCGCATGAACGGCGATGGCAGTACGCTCGATGTGGACGGAGCCCGTCAGGCTGTGGCCGGTCTCGGCCAGAAACTCGGCCTGTCGCTGGAGCAAACCGCCGAGGCCATCCTGGCAGTGGTCAACCAGCGCATGGCCGGTCGCATGCGCTTGATGTCCATCGAGCGCGGCCTTGATCCCCGCGACTTTGCCCTGGTGGCGTTTGGCGGAGCGGGCCCCCTGCATGGGGGAGCACTCATTCGCGAAGTGGGTGTGAGCACCATGCTTGTGCCGCAGTATCCCGGCGTGCTCTGTGCCCTGGGCTGTGCGTATGCCGATCTGCGCTATGACATCTCGCAGACCGTGGAAAAGCGCCTGGATGCGATTTCCGCGCAGGAACTCTCGGCTGTTTTCGAACGTCAGCGGGCGCAGGCTCAGTCGCAGGTGAACGACAGCCAGGTTCCGGTCGACTCGGTGGTGCTTTCGCATGCGGCCGACATGGCCTACGCGGGCCAGATCCATTCGTTGCGGGTGCCGGTACAGCCCGGCATGAGTCACGAGCAGCTTGAACAGGCCTTCGTGGAGGCCTATCGCAGCCAGTTTGGCAATACGCTCAAGGATATCCCTGTGGTGCTGGTCAATCTGCGCACCGTGGCGGTGGGTACCCGCAGCACAGCGGCCGCAGCCCGGGCGCTGGCGCCGGCCTCCAGCGCCACCCCGCAGCCTGTCAGTCGGCGTCCGGTGCATTTCGGACGCTGGTATGACACGCCGGTCTATCAGCGCGACGACCTATTGCCCGGCATGCATTTCGATGGCCCGGCCATCATCGAGCAGAAAGACACCACCACCGTCGTTGAACCCGACATGACCCTGGTGGTCGACCCCCATAGCAACCTACTGGTGAAGGTGAAGTAAATGGATCCAGTGACTCTGGCCGTGGTGCGCGGCAGCCTTGAACAAATCGCCGATGAGATGGATTTGCAACTCATCCATGCCGCCATTTCGCCCATCATTTCCGAGACCAACGACTGTGCCAACGGGATCTTTCACCCGGAAACGGGCGAAACCATCGCTCAGGGGCGCTACGGACTGCCTGTTTTTCTGGCCTACATGCAGTTCGCGGTCCAACACGTGATCGGTCTGGCCCGTGCACAGGGCGGGTTCAAGCCAGGCGATATCTGGATCATGAACGACACCTATGTCGGCGGCAGCCATCTGCAAGATGTTCAGCTGGTGGCGCCGATATTTGCCGACGGGCAGTTGTTTGCTGTACTCGCCACCACCGGACACTGGATGGACATCGGAGGCAATGTGCCCGGCGGGTGGGGGCCGAAGGCCACCGAGATCCACCAGGAAGGCATCGTCATTCCTCCGGTCAAGCTCTATGAGGAAGGCCGGCTCAATGAGGCGCTGCTGGCCATGTTCAAGGCCAATGTGCGTCTGCCCAAAGAAATCGCCGGCGACCTCTCGGCCATGGTCAATGTCTTTACGGTGGGCCACCGCGGCATCGAAGCCTTGGTCAAGCGCTACGGGCGCAGCACGCTGAGCCAGTGCCTTGACGAGATGATTGCTTATTCAGAGCGCCAGATGCGCTCTTATATCGCCGAAATACCCGATGGCACGTATCGCTGCGAGGATTTTCTGGACAACGATGGCATTGACGACACCCCGGTGCCGGTCAAGTTGGCCATCACGGTCAAGGGCGACCAGATGCACTTCGATTTCACCGGCACGGGTGCCAGCACCACCGGGCCGATGAACATGTCACGCAACACCACCTTGTCATCGTGTTACGTGGCCATCAAGCACATCTTCCCGGATGTGCCGGTCAATGGTGGCACCTTTCGGCCCATCAGCTTCACCCTGCCGCCTCGCACGATCCTGTCGGCCGAATACCCCACGCCTTGTGGCGGCTACCTTGAGCCCATGGGCCGGGCCATCGATGTCACGTTCGGCGCGCTGGCCCAGGCCATCCCCGACAAGGCCCCGGCAGCCTTCTTCGGCACCATAGGTGTGACAGCCATCAGTGGCACGCACCCGCGCTCGGGTAACTATTACGTGGGTGTGTTCCCCTATCCCGGCGGTTATGGCGGTAGCCGTGCCAGCGACGGTCTGATCAACGGCACCCCACCGCAATCGATGGCCAACTTCATGTCGCTGGAGATGTCTGAGCATCGGTTCCCGATCCGCTTCAACCACTTCAAGGTGCGTGACGATTCCGGCGGTGCGGGCTGGCACCGGGGGGGGTGCGGCACCAGTTACAGCTTTACCACCTGGAACGAATGTCTGGTCACCGTACTGGGTGACCGGGCGGACCACGCCCCCTTCGGTGTGCGCGGGGGAGGCTCTGGTCAGCCCAACCGGGTGGAGTTTGTGACCGAAGGCCGAACCTGGACACCCCAGATGCGCAGCAAGGAAGACAAGCGACCGCTCAAGGCGGGGGACACCCTGCGCGCCCATTCGCCCGGCGGTGGGGGCTACGGCGATCCGCTCGAGCGTGACCTGGAGGCGGTCGAGCGAGATCTCAATTTCGCCTACATCTCGAGGGCCACCGCCGAGAACGTCTATGGCGTGGTCATCGCCAGCCAAAGCCAACCGGCGGCCGGTACCCCGCTATACACCCTGGATCGGGCAGCCAGCCTCCAGCGCCGCGAACAGTTGCGCCGGCAGGCCAGCAACGCTTGAGCGGCCCGCGCATTCAACGAACCACTGCAACAGGAAGACCATGACACAGGACAGCTCGGGAAGTTGGGAACTGCCGGAGGAGCTCAGGATGCTGCGCGAGACCATCCGACGCTTCATGCAGGAGGAGGTCAAGCCGGTTGAAGACACGCTGGCGCACGATGCCTATGAACCCGCCCCCGACCAGCTGGCGGCCCTGCAGAAAAAGGCCAGAGATATCGGACTTTGGTTGTTCGAGACCCCCGCGGAGCACGGCGGTGCGGGGCTGAGTTTGCTCGGTCAGTGTGTGGCTGCCGAGGAGGCCGCCAAATGCCGCATGGGGGCCTACATTGCCGGCTGTGGTGCCTTTGGTTTTGACCCGCCCAATGTGATCTGGAAGGGGACCGAGCATCAGCAGCGGTTTGCCCGCGAGGATGTGGCTCGCGGCACCAAGGCCTTTGTGGCCATCAGCGAGCCCTCTGGTGGCTCTGATCCGGGACGCTCGATTCAAACCCGTGCCGAGCGCAAGAGCGACCGCTACGTCATCAACGGCACCAAGATCTGGATTTCGGGGGCCGGCATGGCCAAGTGGGGCATCGTGTTTGCGCGTGTCGGCGACAGCAAGGGGCGCGATGGCATCACCAGCTTTGTGGTGGACAAGAGCCGTCCGGGCATCAGCCTGTCGAAAATTCCCGTGATCCGCTCCTACTTCCCCTATGAGGTTCATTTCGACAACTACGAAGTGCCGGTGGAGGATCGACTGGGCGAAGAAGGCAAAGGCTTTGCGTTTGCCGAGGAATGGCTGATCCATGCCCGCCCACCCTACGCGGCTGCAACCCTGGGCATTGCACAAGCGGCTCTGGACATTGCCATCGACTGGGCGCGTCAGCGAAAAGCCTTCGGAGGTTACCTGGCCGACAAGCAGGCGGTTCAGTGGATGATTGCCGACTCTGAAATTGAGTTGCGGGCCGCGCGGCTGCTGGTCTATCAGGCCGCCTGGAATGCCGATATGGGACGCAACATCAAGGTAGATGCCTCGATTGCCAAGGTCTACGGCACCGAAACCGCCGGTCGCGTGGTTGACCGCTGCATCCAGATTCTCGGTGGCATGGGCGTGGCGCAGGAATTGCCGTTAGAGCGCTGGTACCGCGAAATGCGCATCAAGCGTATCGGCGAGGGCCCGTCGGAGGTGCACCGCATGGTGGTGGCCCGCGACATACTCGGCGGCCTGCGTCAGGGCTAAGAATCAAGGCAGACACCCCATGGCCATCGAACTGACCGTCTCCGATGAGGGCGTGGCTCTCATCACCCTCAACCGCCCCGAGCGCCTGAACGCCATGGATGCAGAGCACTATCAGGCCCTGTCCAAAGCCTGGATTACCGTGCGAGACGACCCGGCGATCCGCGTAGCCATCGTCACCGGCGCTGGCGAGAAGTCCTTTACCACTGGCGCCGATATCAAGAGTTTCATCACTGCCCCGACACCCATGTCCGAGATGTGGCTGACGCAGTCGGATCTGTTGCTCAACCGCGGTCTTGAAGTTTGGAAGCCGGTCATCAGTGCGATCAATGGTTATTGCCTGGGGGGCGGCATCACCCTGATGTTGGCCACCGATATCCGCATCGCCGCAGAACATGCCACCTTCAACCTGGCCGAGGTCAAACGCGGCATGATCGCCGGCAACGGCGGCACGCAGCGCATCATGAGTCAGGTGCCCTATGCGATCGGCATGGAGATATTGCTGACTGGCGATACCTTCAACGCGGCCACGGCCGAGCGCTGGGGCCTGGTCAACAAGGTTGTCCCCATGGACCGGCTGTTGCCCACCGCGCTGGACTACGCGCGGCGTATAGCGGCCAATGCACCGCTGGCCGTTCAGGCGGCCAAGGAGCTGGCCATTCGCAGCCGCGATCTGGACCTGCAATCGGGTCTGCGGCTTGAGCGCCTGATCGGCCGCATGTTGCAGAACACGGAAGACGTGGCCGAAGGGGCCCGCGCTTTCGCGGAAAAGCGCCCGGCGCAATTCAAGGGGAAATGAGATGAGTCGCCCACTCCCGCTCGACGGTGTGACGGTTGTCGACCTGGGTCAGATCTACAACGGCCCGTATTGCAGCTTCATGCTGGCCATGGCCGGTGCCCGGGTCATCAAGATTGAGGCCAAGGGGGGTGAGCATCTGCGCAGGCGCAGCGTGGTGGGCGGCGCAGCGCTGCCCTTTGCCATGCTCAACAGCAACAAGACCTTTGCCACGCTCAACCTCAAGAGCGAGCGTGGTCGCGAGCTGTTCAAGACCATGGTCGCCCGCGCCGATGTGGTGGTGGAGAACTTTGCGCCAGGCGCCATGGAGCGTCTTGGCTTGGGCTACGAGGCACTGAGCCAGATCAATCCGCGCCTGGTTTATGGGGCCGGCTCCGGCTATGGCCGATCTGGCCCCAACCGCAACTATCCTGCGATGGACCTGACCGTCCAGGCTATGGCCGGCATCATGAGCGCCACCGGCTATCCCGATCGCCCCCCGGTCAAGGCTGGACCGGCGCTGTGCGATTTCTTCGGTGGTACGCACCTGTATGCGGGCATCATGACAGCGCTGTTCGAGCGCGAGCGCACCGGTCGCGGCCGCTTGGTCGAGGTGGCCATGCAGGAGGCCGTCTATGCCTCGCTGGCCAGCAATCTGGGCCTGCACTACGGCTCAGGTGGGCAGGCGCCCGAGCGAACCGGCAATCGTCACGGCGGATTGGCCGAGTCACCTTACAACGTCTACCCTACCTTGGACGGCCACATCGCCATCATCTGTGTGGGCGAGACGCACTGGGCATCCTTGCTCAAGGCCATGGCGCGAGAGGATCTCCTGACCGATGAGCGCTATGCCAATCTGAAGTCTCGCGTGGCGCACATGGATGAGATTGATGAACTGGTCAGCCAATTCACGGCCCAGCATCCCAAGCAGGGCTTGTTCGATCTCCTGATGGCGCATCGGGTGCCCTGCGCACCGGTTCGCAAACTCGATGAGGTGGTCAACGATGCGCACATGCACGAGCGTGGCGCGCTGCAATGGGTCGACCACCCGATGTACGGTCGGATCTGCCTGATGCGATCGCCCTTGCGGTTCGAGGGTTCCGAACCCCTGCCTCTGCGGCCGAGCGGCGCTCTTGGGCGGGACAACCGCGAGGTCTACGGGCAATGGCTGGGCCTGTCGGAGCAGCAAATGCAGCGACTGGTCGAGGAGGAGGTCATCTGATGCGCAAGCTTTCGGTGATTGCAGGTGTGGGGCACACCGCCTTCGGCAAGCTTGAAGGTCGCAGCACGATCTCGCTTAACGTCGAAGCGGCTCGCAAGGCGCTCGATGACGCGGGCATCGAAAAGGCGCGGGTCGATGGCTTGTTTGTGAAGGCGCCGACCTCGAAGTTCGAGATGATGTATGCGCAGAAACTGGCTGAGGCCCTGGGCCTGATGCCGCGCATCGGCGGGGTTTGGGATCACGGCGGCGCCAGCAATATCAGCATGATCAGTTACGCCGCCATGGCCATCGAGGCCGGTCAATGCGAGGTGGCGCTGGTCTGTCTGGCTGACAACCCCGCCACAGGCTCACGCCACGCCTACGAGAAGTCCTGGGGCGACGACGATGTGTTCGGCTGGTTCGGCACGCCCTCGGGCTACGCCATGATTGCCCAACGGCACATGGCGCAATTTGGCACCACTCGGGATCAGCTGGGCGCAGTCGTGCGGGCTTGTCGTCGGCATGGGGCGGCCAATCCGAATGCCCAGCTGCGCAAGTCGCTGTCTTCGGAGCAATACCGTCAGTCGCGCCTGATCGTGGCGCCCCTGACCCGCGACGATTGCTGCCTGGTCTCCGATGGCGGCGCCGCAGTGGTGGTGATGTCGGCCGATCATGCGCGGCAACTGCAGGTGGACAAACCGGTGCCGATCCTGGGCTTCGGACAAGGCCAAACGTCTTGGGAGGTGGTGCAGCGTCCGGTGCTCACCGACACAGCTGCTGCGGTCTCGGCCCAGACCGCTTTCCGTATGGCAGGCCTCAAGCCCGGCGATATCGATGTGGCCCAGCTCTATGACTGTTTTTCCATCGTGCCGCTGATCACTTTGGAGGACTACGGGTTTTGCAAGAAGGGCGAGGGGGGTCGTTTCGTCGAAGACGGCCGGCTGGAAATTGGGGGCGAGCTTCCGATGAATACCGCCGGCGGCCTCCTGTCCGAAACCGGCATGCCTGGGCTGCAGCTGGTGATTGAGGGCGTACGACAAATACGCGGCGAATCGGTCAACCAGGTTCCCCACGCTCGCAAGTGCATCGTCAGCAACCAGGGCGGCATTATGCACACGCATTCAACCCTGATCCTGGGGCAATAAGGAGGCGTTATGAGTGAAACCGACCTGCCCTTGCCCATCCGTAGCGAGTTGACCGTTCCTTATTGGGACAGCCTGGCGCAAGGCCGGCTGTCCTTCCAGCGCTGCCGTCACTGCGGTCATGCCTGGCTGCCTGCACGTACCGAGTGCCCCTCCTGCCTGCGGGCCGACTGGCACTGGCAGGTGGCCAGTGGTCGCGCCAAGGTGGTCAGCTGGGTGGTGTTTCACATGGCATACCACAAGGCTTTCGAAAAGCGCCTGCCCTACAACGTGGCCATCATCGAGCTGGAAGAGGGTCCGCGCCTGATCAGCAATGTAGTCGGACTGCCCGATCCCCATGCCTTGCGCATCGAGCAGCCGGTCGTGCTGCGCATCGAGCAAGAGGGTGATTTCGCCTTGCCGCGCTTCGTGCCGGCCTGATTTTTTCCTTATCCCAAACCCTGAACGGAGACGATCATGAGACCCTGGATTCGCCACCTCGCCACCTGGACGGCGCTGACTTGTTCGGCCCTCCTGCCCGCCCTGGCGCAGGATGTGTTTCCTTCGCGCGGTCTGCGCATTGTGGTGCCGACTTCGCCCGGTAGCGGTTCAGATATCGTCGGCCGTTTCTTCGCTGAGCAGTTGACCGCCGTGCTGGGCCAGTCGGTGGTGGTGGAAAACCGGGCTGGCGGCAACGGTGTGATTGCAGCCATGGCGGTCAAGCAGGCTCCTGCAGACGGCTACACCCTGTTTCTGGGCACCAACACCCATCTGGCCGTCAATCCGGTCACCATCAAGGACATCCCCTACGACGCCGTCAAGGACTTCAAGCCCATCAGTGGTTTGACGCGCGGCATGATGGTGCTGATTGCCTCTGGCGCCAACAACCGCATCAATACCCTGGCCGAATTGGTGCAGGCCGGCCGGGATTCGCAGAAACGTCTGAATGTCGGCTCCTACACCGCCGGCTTTCATCTCTCGGCTGAATGGTTCGGTGCGCTCACCAAGACCCACCATGTCAATGTGCCCTATCGCGGCGCACCGGAGGTGTTTCTAGCCCTGCTGGGCAATCAGATCGATTGGGCCGTCAGCGATTTGATTGCGGCCATGCCACAGGTCAAGGGCGGCAAGTTGCGGGCCCTGGCCGTTACCGGCGAGATCCGGCATCCGGACTATCCTGAAATTCCCACCGCCAAGGAGTTGGGCTATCCAGAATACGTCAACTACACCTGGACCACGCTGACCGTTCGCAGCGAAACCCCCGAGGCCATCACCCAGCGGTTGGTTGAGGCGGTACAGAAGGTGCTGGCTCTGCCGGCCACCAAGGAATTTACCCGCAAGATCGGCTCGGACCCGTTGTTGCTCGCGACGCAGGATATGCGGCGGTTTCAGATCAGCGAGATCGAGCGTTTTCGGGCAGTCGCCACCTCGGCGGGCATCAAGCCGCAGTAAACCCCGTGGCGCGCGCGAGCACAGTCATGAGCGTCGATCAGGCTTCTTACTGGCGTGGCCAAGCCGCGGTGGTCACCGGCGGCGCGAGAGGGCAGGGCGCCTGCGTGGCCCGGCTGCTGGTTCAGGCTGGCGCCACGGTGTACGTCATGGACGCGCTGCCGGCCGAAGATGCCGCCTGGGGCGCGCTGCAGGCGCAACTCAAGGGGCTGCCCGGTCAAGCCGTAGGGGTGCACGCCGACGTGGCCAGCGAGTCGGCCTGGGCCGAGTTGGCCCAACAGATCACTGGCCAGGGCCAGCCCTTGCGCGGCCTGGTCAACAACGCCGGCATCACTGGGCCGCGGGCGCCGGTGACACAGACGGCGCTGGAGAACTGGCAGCGGGTGATGGCCACCAACTTGACGGGAAGTTTCCTTGGCACGCGTGCTATGGCGCCGTTGATGGTGCATGGCGGAGCTATTGTCAATGTCTCCTCCACCGTGGGTATGACCGGCTATTTCTCGGCCGCCTACAGCACCAGCAAATGGGCGCTGCGGGGCTTGACCCGCAGCGCCGCCATGGAGCTCGGCCCGCGGGGCATCCGTGTCAATTGCATTTGTCCAGGCGTGGTTGACACCGAAATGGTGCGTAACTATCCAGCCTTGGTGGAGTCGCTCCAGTCCATCATCCCGCTGCAGCATATGGCCCAGCCCGAGCAGCTCGCTGATGTCATGTTCTTTCTGCTTGGGCCGCAGTCTGCCTACATCACCGGCGCCGATCTGGCGGTCGATGGCGGTGTGACCGGAGCTGGCATTTATTGGCCGATCGGTCGCTCTCTGGGAGTGATCTGAACCAGAAGGATTTCACAAAAAAGAACACGCAAGAGGTTCGCAGCACCGTGTCATGACGTAGGCACGGTGTTCATCCGGTAAGGACGTCATTAACCAATCGCTAAGTAAAGGAAGGGGACTGCAATGAAGCATTTGACTCAGTGGAGGCAGTGGGCTGGCATCGCGCTGCTTGGTGCGGCTGCCTTGGCCGCCGGCCCGGTAGCGGCGCAGAACATCAAG
>CAZATV010000069.1:0-14917 GCA_964488145.1 uncultured Polaromonas sp. | reverse complement strand
GCACCATCTCCACCTTGTCAAACTGATGCTGACGGATCATGCCCCGGGTGTCGCGACCGTGGCTGCCGGCCTCGGACCTGAAGCACGGCGTGTGCGCGGTCAGCTTAATAGGCAAGTCGGTCTCCGCCAGCACGGTGTCGCGCACGAAATTGGTCAGAGGCACCTCAGAGGTGGGAATGAGGTACAGCGCCGAATCAGCCCCGCCCGACTCGCCCTCTTGCCCGCCTTTTTTGGCGGCAAACAGATCGGCCTCGAACTTGGGCAACTGTCCGGTGCCGCGCAGGGTTTCGGCATTGACCACATAGGGCGTATAGCACTCGGTATAACCGTGCTCCAGGGTCTGTACATCCAACATGAACTGCGCCAAAGCCCGGTGCAGGCGCGCGATGGCCCCCTTCATCACGGTGAAGCGAGCGCCGGAGAGTTTGACGCCGGTTTCAAAGTCCAGGCCAAGCTTTTCGCCGATATCGACGTGGTCTTTCACCGGAAAATCAAAAACCCGCGGCGTACCCCAACTTCTGAGCACCCCGTTGGCCTGCTCGTCGCTGCCTACCGGCACACTGGCATGGGGCAAATTAGGAACCGCCAACAACAGGGCCTGCAACTCGTGCTGAATCTGATCAAGACGCAGCGCCGAAGTGTCCAATTCGCCCTTGAGGGCAGAAACCTCGGCCATGGCCGCATCGGCCTGCTCGTGCTGGCCCCTGCCTTTGAGCATGCCAATTTGCTTGCTCAAGGTATTGCGCCGCGCTTGCAGTTCCTCGGTACGGGTCTGCAGGGTCTTGCGCTCGGACTCCAGGGCGCGAAAGGCCTCTACATCCAGAAAGGGCTGGGGATTCTTGCGCTTGAGGAGCGAGGCGACCACGCCGTCGAGGTCCTTGCGCAGCAGGGAAATATCGAGCATGGGGCGATTCTATTCAGGCCAGTCCCGAAGGGTCGAAGTTGGCGCCACAGAGCACCAGACAAACCCGCTCACCCTCGCGCGGGCGATAGGCCCCGCTGTGCAGCGCCGCCAGACCCAAGGCGGCTGCAGGCTCGACGGCCAGGCGCATTTCTTTCCAGAGCCAGCCCTGGGCCTGGGCGATGGCCTCGTCTTCGAGCAGCAAGGCTTGCTGCACTTCGCGCTGGGTGACCTCCCAGGCAATCTCGCCGATGCGCCGCGCGCCCAGGGAATCAGCGGCAAGGCCTGAGACCTCCACATCCACCGGATGTCCAGCCTCACGGGCACGAAACAGCGTGGGGGCCCGGACGGGCTCGAGGGCCACCACCTTCGCCTGTTGTCCGAACCAGGCGGCAACACCGGCAATCAAACCGCCGCCGCCCACGCTGACCAGAACACTGTCGGGCACGCCCGCCTCGGCCTCGATTTCTGCGGCTAGCGTGCCGGCACCGGTGACCACTTCGGGTTGATCGTAGGCATGGGTCATCAGCGCGCCGGTCTCACGCTGACGGGCCATGCAGGCCTGGTAGGCCTCCGCATAGACCGCGCCGGTGACCATGACCTGTGCGCCCAGCGCACGCAGCTTGTCCTGCTTGGCCTTGGGACTGACGGTCGGCACGAACACCTCACACCGCACGCCCAGCGCGCGCGCCGCTGCAGCGGTGGCGATGCCGGCGTTGCCCCCCGAGGCCACAATCACCCCGGCCGGGCTGATGCGATGCGAGAGCAGCCGATGCAGCATGCCCCGGGCCTTAAAACTGCCACCGACCTGCAATTGCTCGAGCTTGAGCCATACCTCAAAGCCCGCCATGCCGATGGCCGAGGCCGGTAAGCGCAAAAGCGGGGTACGGCGCAAAAATTCCTTGGGGCCACGGGCCAGCGCGCCGCGCGCAGCCTGCACTGCAGCCCGATCGATACGCGCGGCGTCTTTAGGTCCGACGCTCATGAAGCGCCTTCGATCTTCAGACCTTTGGGCAACGGAAACTTGGTGGTCTCGACGATGCCGTCCATCTTGCGAACTGAAACGGCGCCCAGGGCTCGCACGCGGTCAATCACCTGCTGAACCAGAAATTCAGGCGCCGAGGCGCCGGCCGTCAGGCCCACGCGCGACTTGCCGGCCAGCCACCGGGGTTGCAGCTCATCAGGCGAATCGACCATGTAGGCATCGACGCCCAGCTTGCGCGCCAGTTCAGCCAGGCGGTTGCTATTGGAGCTGGTGGGGCTGCCCACCACGATGACCACATCAACCTGCGGCGAAAGCATCTTGATCGCATCCTGCCGGTTCTGGGTGGCATAGCAGATGTCCTGCTTCTTAGGCTCTCGCACATTGGGAAAGCGTTCCTTGACCGCCTGGGCGATTTCGGCGGCATCGTCAACGCTCAGGGTGGTCTGCGTGACCACCGCAATTTTTTCGGTTTGCCGCAAATGGACCCGCGCCACATCGGCCACATCCTCCACCAGATGGATGCCTTCCTCGAGCTGTCCCATGGTGCCCTCCACCTCCGGGTGGCCTTTGTGCCCGATCATGATGAATTCATAGCCCTCGCGGGCCAGCTTGGCCACCTCCACATGGACCTTGGTCACCAGCGGGCAGGTGGCATCAAAAATCTCGAAGCCGCGCCGACGCGCCTCTTCCTGCACCGCCTTGCTCACGCCGTGGGCGCTGAAGACCAACGTGGCGCCCCGCGGGACCTCTGCCAGGTCTTCGATAAAGATGGCACCCTTGCTCCGCAAGTCATTGACTACATAGGTGTTGTGCACGATCTCATGGCGCACATAGATGGGAGCGCCAAACTTGCGCAGGGCGCGCTCGACGATTTCAATGGCTCGGTCTACCCCGGCGCAAAAGCCGCGGGGCTCGGCCAGCAAGACTTCGCGCGAGAGCGATGAAGCTTCTACAGTCATAGGACTCCAATTACCTGTACTTCGAAGACCACAGCCTGGCCGGCCAGAGGATGATTGAAATCGAGCTGCAAGGCCCCCTCCGACCCCACCTGCACCACCGTACCGGCGTACTGGCCCAGCCCGTCCGGGGTGGGAAACTGCACCACATCACCGATGGTGTATTGTTCCTGGGGATCGCCCAGCTCATCAAGCAGCTTGCGCGCCACCCATTGCACCAGATCGGGGTTGCGCGGTCCGAAGGCCTCACCGGGCTGCAGTTCAAATCGCGCCCTTGCGCCCTCGCTCAGGCCGATCAGCTGTGCCTCCAGGGCCGGCGAAAGTTCACCCGCCCCCAGGCTCAATGTGGCCGGTTTTCCGGCAAAGGTATTGATGAGTTCCACCCCATCGCCGGCCAGCCCGGCCAGGCGATAGTGCAAGGTCAAGAAAGAGTCCGCCTGGACCTGGGGCATGAAAAAAGCCTCGAAGCTAAAGGGCCGGTACCGAATCCGGCTTGGGGTGCGATTGTAGGCAGGGCCGGCTTGGAATCGGCTGTGTGAAACATTGTCCGGCCACACCGGCCAGAGGTGGGCGAAGGCCTATGGCGCAGTATTCTTCGCCGGTGACCCTCAAAGCCTTGCCTGCCGACTGTCGACCGCGCGAGAAACTGCTAGCGCGCGGGGCCGAGGCCCTGAGCGATGCGGAACTGCTGGCGCTGCTGCTGCGCAGCGGCCTGCCGGGCAAGAACGTGCTGACGCTGGCGCAGGAACTGATCGAACGGTTCGATGGCCTGGCCGGGCTGCTGCGGGCCAGCCTGGAGCAGCTGCGCGCCATCAAGGGCCTGGGCCCGGCCAAGCGAGCCGAATTGGCCGCCGTGCTGGAACTGGCCCGTCGCGCGCTGTCTGAACCCTTACATGAACGGCCCCTGTTTGACAGCCCGCAGGCGGTGCGCCAGTTTCTTCAGCTTCAGATTGGCGCTCGCCCGCATGAGGTGTTTGCGGTGCTGTTTCTCGACAGCCAGCACCGGCTGATTCTGCTGGAAGAGATGTTTCGCGGCACCCTTGCGCAGACGAGTGTCTACCCGCGTGAGGTGGTCTCGCGTGCGCTGGCCCTGGGCGCAGCGGCGGTGGTGTTTGCCCACAATCACCCCAGCGGCTCCAATCAGCCCTCCCAGGCCGATCAGGTTCTGACCCAAACCCTCAGGAGCGCGCTGGCCCTGGTGGATGTGCGGGTCCTCGACCATTTCGTGGTGACGGCCAGCGGGGCACTTTCCATGGCCGAGATGGGTCTGCTGTAGCCGCTGCGCACGGCGGGTTCTGGGCCAAACAGGCGCCCTCGAGCGCCGAAGATGGGTCCTGTCGTACAGTGCCGTATGGACAAGGCACCCCTAAAAAGCCTGCGCGAACTCAAGGCCGTGAGCGAAAGGCTCAAGCGACAGGCCGCCGTCGAGGCCGAGCGTCGGGCCGAACGCGCCAGGCTGGAGCGGGAGCAACAGGCCGAGCGGGAGTTGTTTGCCCGTGGCGTAGGGCTTGTGCAACCCCTGCCCGTGAAGCACCTTCAGCGTCAGGCCAGCCAAACCCGCCGTCCGCCTCCGGTGGCGGTGCAGCAGCAGCGCGACGAGCAGGCGGTGATGCGAGAAGCCTTGTCCGATGAATTTGACGTAGAGACCCTGCTCGACACCGACGAGACCCTGAGCTTCAGACGACCGGGGCTGGGCCCCGACGTGGTGCGCAAGCTGCGCCGCGGGGGCTGGCGCTTACAGGGACAGATTGACCTGCACGGCTTTCGCCGGGAAGACGCTCGGCAGGCTCTGGCCGATTTCATTCGAGAGGCTCACAAGAATGGCTGGCGCTGCGTGCGTGTGGTGCACGGCAAGGGTCTGGGTTCGCCGGGGAAGACGCCCGTCCTCAAGGGTCGGGTACACAGCTGGCTGGTGCAAAAGAAGGAAGTCCTGGCCTTTGCCCAGGCCCGGCCGGCCGATGGAGGAGCCGGCGCTTTGGTCGTGCTGCTGGCTCCGGCCGCTTGAGAGGGCGCGCGGGTGAGGTGATTCGGTGTTCTCCTGTAGCAGATCGGCTCCGGAATGGAGGGGACACACTCGAGGCTTGTCAGGGGGATCGTCGCCAGGCTCAGTGGACAGGAACACAGCTCAAGACCAGAGGGACGTGGAAGCGACGCCCTCGGCGCGAGGGGGCGTCCGCTGCAAGAGCAGCGCCTGATTACAGGCCCGTTCGAGGCGAGGGCGCAGCTCCTACCCATCCGGGCCTGCAAGAGTCCTGAATTTCACCGGCGGGGATTGCCCAGGGGCAAATCTCACAAGTGGCCGACCCAGACCAGCCTTGGAGGCCGCACACGCCCGGGACCTCTAGAGCGGATTACCCCGGTTGCGCATCCAGTCGGCCGTCTGGAAAAAAGAACCGTTGAGTCGTCGGCGCAAGTCATCGTCAACGCCGACTTCCTTCATCGCCTGATCCATGCAGGCCAACCACTGATCGCGCTCGGCCAAACCAATGGAAAACGGCATGTGGCGCATGCGCAGGCGCGGATGCCCGAAGCGTTCGGTGTAGTGCTGCGGTCCGCCCAGCCAGCCGCAAAGAAACCAGAACAGACGCTCACGGGCCTGGCTCAGATCAGACCCATGGACGCTCCGCAGCACCGCGTAATCAGGCTCCAGATCCATCAGGTCATAAAAGCGATCGACCAAGCCGCGAACCACAAGCTCGCCGCCGATGCGATCAAAGGGAGTTTCCTGGGCTGAATCATCAGCCTCTGGCGTGTCGGTCTGCATGGTGCGATTGTCTCGCGCCGGTACGGGCCCGTGCGGCTTACTGGGCCCGGCGCAGGGTTTCAACCACCGGCGTGGTGAGCACCGAACGCAAGCCCCACCAGCCGGCCGCCAAAGCCAGCAAGGCACCGCTGGCACTACCCGCGATCAACACCAGGGGCGAGGCGGTCCATTCGAAGTCAAAGACATAGTGCGCCAGCGCCCAACCCACCACAGAGGCCACCCCCGAGGCCAAGGCTCCGGCCAGCAGGCCCACCCCTGCCAGCTCGGTTCGCTGCACCTGACGCAACAGGCTGGCACGCCCGCCCAGCGCCATCATGATGGCAAATTCGCGGGTACGCTCCTCGCGCGTGGCCGTGACCGCTGCAAACAGCACCACCAATCCTGCCGCCAGAGTGAAGCCGAACAAGAATTCCACCGCCCGGATCACCTGCCCCAGAACCCGTTGCACCTGGTTGATGGCTGCCGTCATGTCCACGTTGGTGACGTTGGGAAACCGCCGCACCAGTTGGTTATCGAAACTGGGCGAACGGTTGCCACCGGACTGCACCACCGGCTGCGGGGCTCTGAAGGCCGAGATGTAAGTCAGGGGCACATCGGGCATCTGCGCCACCGGAAAGATGACAAAGAAGTTCACCCGCATGGAACCCCAATCGACTTTGCGCAGGCTGGTGATGCGGGCGCTGACCGTCTGTCCCGCGATGTCAAAACCCAGGCGGTCACCGAGCTTGAGTCCCAGGGTGCGCGCCAGTCCGTCCTCGACGCTCAAGCCACCGCGCTCGTCCACGGTCCACTGCCCCGCAACAACCTGGTTGTGCCGGGGCAACTCGGCGCCGTGGGAGAGATTGAATTCGCGCTCCACCAGGCGCTGCGCACGGTCGTCGGCGTAGTCCTGCGGAGAGACTGCCCGGTCATTGACCGTGATCAATCGGCCTCGGATCATCGGATACCAGTCAAAGCGCTGCACACCTGCATCACGCAGGGCTTGCTGAAAATCGGTCCCCTGGTCGGGCTGCACATTAATCACAAAGCGGTTGGGGGCATCGGGCGGGGTCGCCTGCTGCCAGCTTCGGATCAGGTCGGTGCGCAGCAACACCAAAAGCACCAGGGCCAGCAGCCCTACCGCCAGCGCACTGACCTGTACCACCGCATAAGCCGGACGCGCCGCCACCTGGCGGGTGGCCAGTACCAGCCAGCGCGGTGCAGTGGTCTCATTGACGCTGGCGCGCAGCGCCCAGACTGCCAGAGCGCTGACCAGAGCAAAGAAAAACACCGCGCCCGCAAAGCCGCCCACGGCAATCAGGCCCAACTTGAGATCGCTGCTGACCGTCAGCAGCAGCGCTGCAAAACCAGCCACCCCCAGCAACAGCACCGCCACCGAAACCGGCCGCAACTGCCCGACCTCACGTCGTATGACCCGCAGCGGCGGCACCTGAGCCAGCTGCAAAACAGGGGGCAAGCCAAACGCCAGCATCAGGGTCAGCCCCATGCCCAAGCCCAGCAGCGCTGGGGTCGGGCCTGGGGCGGGCAACTGCGACTCGACCAGTCCAGCCAAGAGCATCACAAAGACATGATGCACTGCATAGCCCAGTAACAGGCCCAGCACACTGGCCAGCAGGCCCACCAGAAAAAACTCGAACGCGTAAGCCAGCGCCATGCTGCGCTGACTCTGGCCGAGCACGCGCAACATGGCGCAGCTGTCCAGATGGCTGGCGGCAAAGCCGCGCGCCACGATGGCCACTGCCACCGCGCTGAGCAAAGCGGCCAGCAGGGCCACCAAGCTCAGAAACTTGCCAGCCCGGTCCAGCGTCTGCCGCATCTCCGGGCGGCCGCTGTCCAGCGACTCCAGACGGACACCACGCAGCCCCTGGCTGTCTATTTGCGCCTGGGCCCAGGTCTGAAACTGGCGCACCTGTGCATCGGAACCGGCCACCGCGAGTCTGTAGTTGGTACGGCTGGCCGGTTGAATCAGGCCCGTGGCTTCTACGTCGGCCTGGTTGATCATCACGCGTGGGGAGAAGCTCATGAAACCTGCCCCACGATCAGGCTCCTGAATGATGAGCTTGTCCACACGCAAGCGAGCCTCACCCAACAGCAGAGCCTGACCCACCTCTATGCCCAGGGCGTCCAACAGTGAAGGCTCCACCCACACCTGCCCCTGGGCCGGTACCGCGCGGGTGACTTGCTCGGGCTGACCGGGCGCATCGGCAATCCGCAAAGAGCCGCGCAGCGGGTAGCCCGACTCGACCGCCTTGAAAGCCACCAGCCGACTGTCACCGCCCTGCTCGTCGCTCGCGCGTGCCATCGTGGGGAAACTCACCGAGCGCGTCAGGCTCAGGCCGAGCTCGCGCGCCTTGTCGATAAACACCGCAGGCGTCGGGCGATCGCTGCTGAGCACCGCATCGCCGCCGAGAAGCTGACGGGCATCACGCTCCAGACCGGCCTGCAATCGGTCGGCAAAAAACCCAACCGCCGTCAGCGCGGCAACCGCCAAGGCTATGGCCAACACCAGCAGGCGCAGTTCGCCAGCGCGCCAGTCGCGCCAAGCATTGTTCAAACCCAAACGCCAGAAACTCATTTGCATGCGCGAACCATAGCGCAAAGCAGGCAACCCACGCCCAATGCGGGTCATGTACAACGCCGAGCCAGCGCGCAGATCGCCGCAAGGGCGCATCTCCCGCAGCAGCAGGTTCATCCCCGCAAGGCAGCGAACCACACGACGGCCCGCTGCTGGCCGCACCAAGGGGCAGGAGCGCCGCCGTCGGGGCGATAAAACTTGCAGCGCCTTGCCGAAAAAACCTCAGTCGAGCCGTAAGCGCTGGGGATGACTGAAACACAAGTAACGCCGACTCAAGGCGCGCCCTATAGCGCAAAGGCCCACCGACTGAGCCACTTCGTAACCCATCTGGGTAATGCCGCTGCGCGATATGACAAAGGGCACACCCATCTGCGCGGCCTTGATCACCATCTCGCTGGTCAAGCGACCGGTGGTGTAGAGCGCCATCGGGCCCGGCGGGTCTGCGTCCCGCAACCAGGACCAGCCGGCGATCGTATCCACCGCGTTATGTCGACCCACATCCTCGATGAACAGCAGCAACTGCGGCTGCGGCTGCGCCAGACTGAACAAAGCACAGGCGTGCACCGAGCCGGCAGACTTGTAGGTGCTCTCGGTCAGTCGAATGGTGTCCACCAAGCTGAACAGCTGACTGCGCGCCAGACGCGGCTGCTGCGGCAGCTGCCATCGAGCCACCTGCTCCATGAGGCTGGCGAACATGCTGCCCTGGCCGCAGCCGGTGGTAACGACCCGGGGCGCGGTCCGCGAGTCGAAGGCCTCAAAGCCACCGCGTGTCTTCACGGCCGCTGCCCCAACCTCCCAGTCCACGGTGATCGATTCAACGTCCTGGACATCGGCCACCAGCCCTTGATTTCGCAAATAGCCCAGCACCAGCCATTCGGGTCGGGCACCGAGGGTCATCAGCGTGATCAGTTCGCGCTTGTCGACATACACCGTCAGCGCCCGTTCGACCGGGATGGCCAGGCTGCGAAGCTCGCCGCTTTCATCGGTTGCACCGATCTGGCAGGTCAGCGACGAGCGGGCTTGGCTCAGATCGGGAAGCCGCCTGGGCTGCGCCAGACCGGTGGCTGTCAAGACACCTGCTCCCCATGCGCTGCAGGGTCATAGCCGCGCTGCGTCGGCAACTGGCCGCCGGCACGCACCTGCACCGCACAGAACTTGAATTCAGGAATCTTGCCAAACGGATCGATGGCTCCGTTGGTCAGCAAATTGGCCGCCGCCTCGTGATAGGCGAAGGGCATGAACACGGCGCCGGCGGGGGTGCCCTCATCCAGTCGGGCCCGTACCACGACTTCGCCCCGCCTTGAAACAATCGTGATTGCATCGCCCTCGCGCAGACCGAGGGCCTGCAGATCCGCACGGCACAAGCTGGCCGTGGCCTGCGGCTCAAGCGCATCGAGTACCGACGCACGCCGTGTCATGCTGCCGGTGTGCCAATGTTCGAGCTGCCGTCCAGTGATGAGCACAAAGGGAAACTGGGCATCAGGCAATTCGTCGGCCGGCACCAGATCGGCCGGCACCAAATGAACCCGTCCGTCAGGCGTGTCAAAGTGCTCGGTGAATACGGTGGTCTGACCCGGATCGTCCGGCCCGTGGCAGGGATAGGTGACGCTCGACTGCTGCTGCAGACGTTCCCAGCTGATGCCCCCGATGGAGGTGTGCATGGCCTGACGCATTTCCTCATAGACCTGGGCTACGCCGTGATGCTCGCCCCGGTAGTCCCACTGCAGCCCCAAGCCCCGGGCCATCTGTTCAATGATCCAGAGGTCGGCCCGGGCATCGCCTGGCGCCGGCACGGCGGGCCGCCCCAGCTGCACCATGCGGTCGGTGTTGGTGACGGTGCCCATTTTTTCGGGCCAGGCCGTAGCTGGCAGCACCACATCGGCCAGCCAGGCGGTCTCGGTCATGAAGATGTCCTGGACCACCAAATGCTGTAGGCGGGCCAACGCTGCGCGGGCGTGGTGCAAGTCAGGGTCACTCATCGCCGGGTTTTCGCCCATGATGTAGAGGCCCCGCACCCGGTGGAGGTCGCTGTCGTCGGCCAGAGCCTTGTCCATGATTTCAGTGACGGTGTAGCCTGGCGTCGGATCCAGGGGCATACCCCAGAACTGCTCGAACCAGTCATGCGCCTTCGGATCACTGACGCGCTGGTAATTGGGGAACATCATCGGGATCAGGCCAGCGTCGCTGGCGCCCTGCACATTGTTCTGCCCGCGCAGCGGATGCAGCCCCGAGCCAGGCTTGCCGATCTGCCCGGTGATGGTCGACAGGGCAATGAGACAACGCACGTTATCGGTGCCGTGCACATGCTGGCTCACGCCCATGCCCCACAGGATCATGGCGCCGCGAGCGCAGGCGAAAGCCCGGGCCACTTCACGCAGGGTTGCAGCCGCAATGCCGCAGATCGGGGCCATGGCCTCGGGGCTGTAGGGTTTGACCCGCTCGCAAAGTGCCTCGAACTGGTTGACGCGCCGGGCTACAAAATCACGGTCGACCAAGTCTTCCTCGATGATGGTGTGGATCATCGCGTTGAGCATGGCCACATCGGTGTCAGGCTTGAAGCTCAGCGTGCGCCAGGCATGGCGACCGATGTCCGTGATGCGCGGATCGGCCAGCACCAGTTTCTTGCCCGCTTGCGCTGCGTTCTTGATCCAAGTGGCTGCCACCGGATGGTTGGCGGTGGGATTGGCCCCGATGAGAAAGATCAACTCAGCCTGCGCCACATCAGCCACCGGATTGCTCACCGCGCCCGAACCCACGCCTTCGAGCAGCGCTGCCACGCTGGAGGCATGACACAGCCGGGTGCAGTGGTCCACGTTATTGCTGCCAAACCCGGTGCGAACCAGCTTCTGGAAGAGATAAGCTTCCTCGTTGCTGCCCTTGGCCGAGCCAAAACCCGCCAGAGACTTCGGGCCATGCTTTTGTTTGAGTTGCAGCAAGCCTCCCGAGGCCAGCGCCAGGGCTTCCTCCCAGGTGGCCTCGCGAAAGACTTGCGACCAGTGTCCGCCGCGGTTGAGCGCCTCGATCTGCGCCGGATCCTTGGCCACGCCCTCGCGCCGGATCAAGGGGCGCGTCAGACGCTGGGGGCTGTGCGCGTAGTCAAATCCGAATCGGCCCTTGACGCACAGCCGCCCGTGGTTGGCCGGCCCGTTGCGACCCACGACGCTGACGATGCGATCCTCGCGAACCTGATAGGTCAGCAAGCACCCCACGCCACAGAAGGGACAAACCGAATCGACCTGACGGTCGACTTTTTGCGAGCCCACCTGGGTCGCTGGACTGAGCGCGCCGGTCGGGCAGGCCTGCACGCACTCGCCACAGGCCACACAGGAGCTTTGGCCCATGGGATCGCCCAGGTCGAACACGATGCGGCTGTGCGCACCACGGCCGGCATAGCCGATCACATCGTTGACCTGGGCCTCGCGGCAAGCGCGCACACAGCGGGTGCACTGAATACAGGCGTCCAGATTGACCGCCATGGCCGGATGAGACAGGTCGGCGGCCGGCTGCTCGCGCTGCAGCGCCCTCAATGAGGGGCGCACCTGTACCTTCAGGCGAGCGGCCCAGGCGCTGAGTTCGCCATGCGGCCCGGCCTCGGCCTGCTCCCCCGCCGGACCCGAGCGTGCGATAAAGCCAGGGCCGTCGTTCCATTTGTAGCCCTGCGCCGGCAGATCGGCCAGCAGCATCTCGAGCACCAGGGCCTGACTCTTGCGGGCGCGCGCGCTGGCCGCCTGTACCTTCATACCGGACGTTGGGGTCCGGCAGCAACTGGGTGCCAGCACCCGCTCGCCGGCAATCTCGACCACGCAGGCGCGGCAATTACCATCGGGTCTGAGGCCTTCCGTGAAGCACAGATGGGGGATTTCAACCCCGGCGCGTCGAGCCGCGCTGAGAATCGTCTCGCCCGGATGGGCCTCAATGATCTGCCCGTCAAGCTCAAACTCTACGGTCTGCATCGCTGTATTCATGACCCCTCTCCCAGCTCATGCGAAAAATGGGCAAAGACACTGCGCAGGGGATTGGGCGCCGCCTGACCCAGACCACAGATGGACGCATCGGCCATCACCTCGGCCAGGTCTTCCAAGGTGCTCCTATCCCAAACCGGCTCGGCCATCAAGGCTGCGGCCTTGGTCGTTCCCACCCGGCAAGGGGTGCATTGGCCGCAGCTCTCATGGGCAAAAAAGCGCAGGGTGTTCAAGGCGGCGTCGCGGGCCCGGTCCTGTTGACTGAGCACCACAACAGCGGCCGAGCCGATGAAGCAGCCATAAGGCTGCAAGGTGTCAAAGTCCAGCGGAATATCGGCCATAGAGGCCGGCAGAATGCCGCCGGATGCACCGCCGGGCAAATACGCATAGAGGGTATGCCCCTCGGCCATGCCACCACAGTGCTGGTCCACCAGTTCCCGCAAGGTAATGCCGGCCGGTGCCAGCTTGACGCCCGGATGCCGTACCCGCCCGCTGACACTGAACGACCGCAAGCCCTTGCGGCCATGAGCGCCGAAGGCACTGAACCAGGAGGGACCGCGCTCGACAATCTCGCGCACCCAGTGCAGCGTCTCCAGGTTGTGCGCCAGCGTGGGCCGCCCAAACAAACCGACCTCGGCGATGTAGGGCGGACGCAGACGGGGCTCCCCGCGCTTGCCCTCGATGCTTTCGATCATGGCCGACTCTTCACCGCAAATATAGGCGCCAGCTCCACGGCGTAACTCGATGAGGGGAAGCGGGCAGGGCGGATCGGCCCGCAGACGCGCCAGTTCGTCGGTGAGCATGCGGCGGGCCTCGTGGTATTCATCGCGCAAGTACAAGTAGCAGGCCTGAAGGCCCACCACCTGAGCCGCCACCAGCATGCCCTCCAGAAAGCGGTGAGGATCACGCTCCAGATAGCTTCGGTCCTTGAAGGTGCCCGGCTCGCCCTCGTCTATATTGACCGCCATCAATCTCGGGGCGGGCTGGGCCCGCACGATGCGCCACTTGCGACCGGCCGGAAAACCGGCGCCGCCCAAGCCACGCAGACCGGCGTCTTCCAGAGCTTGCATCACCGCCTCGGGATCGGCCTGGCCCGAAGCCAGTCGCCGCACCAACTCATAGCCGCCACCGGCCCGATAGGCGTCGTAAGAGATGGGTTCAATCGCAGGCCCCGGTGGAAGGCCCTCGCCAGAGCAGGCCTGCACCAAAGTCTCGAGGCGGGCATGCGGCAGCGCGCGCTGCCCCACCTGCGCCGCTGGCGCCTGCTCGCAGCGGCCAATGCAGGGCGCAGCCACCACGCGGATGTCGGCCGCCAGCAGCTTGGGCAAACGCGACAGCAACTCGCGTGCCCCGGCCATCTCACAGGACAGGCCCTCGCAGACGCGCACGGTCAGCCGGGGGGCTTGCTCGCCCTCGCTCAGGATCTCAAAGTGGTGATAGAAGCTGGCCACTTCGTAGACCTCGGCCATCGACAGCCGCATCTCGCGCGCCAAAGCCACCAAATGCCGCTCATGCAGCGCTTGATACCGATCGTTGAGTACATGCAAATACTCGATCAGCAGATCACGGCGGTAAGCCCCACCAGAGGGCAAACCCAGCAGGTCACGGACCTCCTGCAAAGACTGCTCATCGGCCTGACGGCCTTTGAGACGACCGGCCCGGCGGGCCGACTGCCGCAGCGTGTCAAGGGGAACCGAAGCGATGGTCTGGAGCTCGTTGGATGCGGCGCTCATGCAATAGCCGGAGAGTTCATGGACAGGGACTGTAATCGAGCGGATATGGTAGCCCGAGCGACGATGGCGCGGGCTCGCGCAGCGTCGGAACCCGTCCAAAGAGGATGGCGCCACAACTCATCCGTGTGGGAGCGCCGCTCTCGGCGAGACTGGGCGCCTGATCAAAGCGCCGCCTCATCAGGGCCCGCATAAAATCGAGTCACCCCAACCTCTACAACCGCGGGCCGGTGGCCCAGCCCGGGCCCCCAGCCTCCTCATCATGACCCCGCGCCGCCTTTTTGTCACCACCGCCCTGCCATATGCCAATGGCCGCTTCCACATCGGCCACATCATGGAATACATACAGGCCGACATCTGGGTGCGCTTTCAGCGCATGCGGGGCCATGAGGTGCACTTCGTGTGTGCCGACGACGCGCATGGCGCACCCATCATGATCGCCGCCGAAAAAGCGGGCCTGAGTCCACAAGAGTTTGTGGCCGACATTGCGGCTGGACGTAAACCGTATCTCGACGGCTTTCACATCCGTTTTGACAACTGGCACTCGACCGACGGCCCCGAGAACCACCAATTGGCGCAGGCGGTCTACCTCGATCTGAAAAAAGCGGGCCTGATCGAAACCCGCACCATCGAGCAATTCTTCGACCCCGAGAAGAATATGTTCCTGCCCGATCGCTTCATCAAGGGTCAGTGCCCCAAATGCGGGGCAGCCGACCAGTACGGCGACAACTGCGAGGCCTGTGGCGCCGTCTACGCCCCCACCGAACTGAAGAATCCCTACTCGGCCTTGTCCGGCGCGCAACCGGTGCTGCGGCAGTCAGAGCATTTCTTCTTCAAGCTCTCCGATCCACGCTGCATTGAATTTCTGCAACGCTGGACCACCAGCGGCGCGGTGCAGCCCGAAGTACTCAACAAGATCACTGAATGGATTGCCGCCGGCGAAGACGGCCAGCCCAAAATGGGCGATTGGGACATTTCACGTGACGCGCCTTATTTCGGCATCGAGATTCCCGATGCGCCGGGCAAGTATTTCTACGTCTGGCT
>CAZATV010000068.1:0-15100 GCA_964488145.1 uncultured Polaromonas sp. | reverse complement strand
CCAGGCCCCAGCCCTGCAGTGTGGGCATCGATTCCGGATGCCGGGCCTGCTGGTACAGGCCCTCCAGCTGCGAGGTCGGCCAGATGCGCGCGGCCAGGGCCATGAATTTGTCTTTGTAGTCCTGCGGATCGGCGGGGTGGGACGGCTCGCCGCGAATGAAGGTGCAGCGGCCGCCCAGGCGTCGACCGCTTTTGAGCGCAATCTCAAGTTCGCAGCGTTGCTCGAGGGGAAAGCGTGCGCTCATTTGGGCGTCTTCGGTCAGGTGGATGCGCGGCAGCAGCGCATGAATTCGCGGGTCGGCAGCGGCCTCATCGGTGAAGCATTCGATGCCATGGCTGCGATGGCGCAGCACTGAGGCCAGCGCAAACGGCGTCGAGAAGCGGGTGGCAAATGCATTGCGGATGTCAGTGCGGTTGAGAAATACCAGAAACTTAAAGCCGCGCAGATCGATGCGTTCGACCTCCTCGAGTTCCGGCCAGGCCTTTGGGGAACCCAGCGGCGCCAGCGCATCGCGCAGCGCGTCGAGGGCTGCGTGGATCGGCCGTCCGCAGCCATAGAGCTTGATGTACCCGTCGGCCAGTAACCATCGGTGCCCCAGGTCGCGCACCATGCGCTCGGGCTGGTAGTTGTCGAACAGCACATCGTTACAGGTGGGCTCCAGGCCATCCAGGGGCCCGGTGAATCCGCTTTGCACCAGCCGCACGGCCGTCTGCCCCATGGTGGCGCTGTGCGAGGCATACCAGTTGCGAAGCGTCGCCCCTTCCTTCATGCCCTGCCGGTTGCCGGCTATCGGCGAGGAGCCAGCCAGGTTGATCAGTTCGCGCATCTGGGGTTGGCTCAGGCCCAGCAGGCGGCCTGTAGCCACCGCCGCGCCCACCACGCCGTAGGTGCCATGCGGATGAATGCTCATGCGCATGTCGCAGGCGCTGCCGATGCGTGCGACCACCTCATAGCCTATCGCCGCGGCGAGCAGGAAGTCGGCGCCGCTGCGCTGGTGCTGCTGGGCCACCGCCAGAGCGCTGGGAAGCACCTGTATGCCCGGATGCCCATTGCTGCTGAGGTTGCCCTCATCGAGTTCCAGCCAGCAACCTGCCGCCGCGTTGAGCGCTGCTGCATCCAGGGCATTGAGCTGCGTGGCGGTGCCCAGCACCGAGGCCTGACCTGCGGCCACCTGCGACTGTTGCAGCTGCAGCAGGCGGCGCATCGGCGGCTCCTGCATGCCAACGGCACAGGCCGCCAGGGTGTCGGCCAGGATATCGCGCAGATGCGACAGGGCGCGCGGCTCGATGTCGCTCAGTTGCGTCTGACAGGCAAATTCGGCAAGGGCGTCAACGGCATGGGTCATGGGCAGTTCTCTGGGCGCTGGCAAGACTAAGGGATCTAAGTTATTCTCATTATGAAGCCGCGATCTGCTACCGGGTCGAGGTTGTCCTTCAGCAAGGAGTCGATTCATGATGCATCGCATTGGCCGTCTGTGGCTGGGCTTGTCGGCCCTGACCCTCCTCTCGGGCCTGACCCCTGGGGCGTGGGCCCAGAATTTCCCCGATCGTCCGATCAAGCTGGTGGTGCCCTTTGGGGCCGGCAGCGCAGTGGACACCATTGCCCGGGCGCTGGCGGCGCAGGCCTCCGAGCAGATGGGTCAGCCGATACAGATAGACAACCGCACGGGCGCCAACGGCATCATTGCGGCCGAGGCGGTGGCGCGCGCGGCGCCCGATGGCTACACCCTGTTCATGCCCAATGACGGCATCATGGCGGCCAATCCGGCGCTGTATGCCAAGCTGCCCTATGACCCCGTCAAGGATTTCAGCGCGGTCATTCTGACCTCCACCGTGCCGCTGGTTCTGGTGACTCACCCCTCGTTTCCGGCCGCCACCGTGCAGGATTTTGTGGCCCAGGCCAAAGCCAAACCGGGCGCCTTGAACTTCACCTCTACCGGCTCTGGCTCGGCCCAGCATCTGGCCATGGAGTTTCTGATTGATGCGGCCGGCATCAAGCTCACCCACGTGCCGCACAAGGCCATGGGCGCGGCACTGACCGATCTGATGGCCGGCACCATACCGGTCATGTTCACCGGCATTTCCAATGTGGTCGGTCTGGCCAAAGAAGGCAAGGTCAAGGTGTTGGCCGTCAGCACGGCCAAGCGCTCCACGGCCATGCCGCAGGTGCCCACTTTGGCGGAGTCCGGGGTCAGTGGCTATCACTACGCGGCCTGGAATGGCATCGTGGCGCCGGCCGGAACGCCGCCTGAGGTGGTCAGGCGCCTGCACACCGAGTTCTCCAAGGCCATGAACCATCCGAATGTGCGCAGCAAACTCGGGGGCCTGGGCTTTGACCTGGTCGGCAGCGGCCCGCAGGAGTTCGGTGATCTGATTCGCACCGACGTACAACGCCTGGGCCGCCTGGTGCGCACTGCAGGCATCCAGGTCAACTAAAGAGAGTCGGGCCCTGACGGTGTTGATCTGCGAGCAGCGCTGTCGGGTCCCCGCGATGGGCATGGCTCAGGCCCCCGGGGCTCGCTCTTGACGCATCCTTCTCTACAAACCCAGGGCGACGGTCTGGACCGGCTGGCTCGCTTTGTCGGGCAGACTTCGCTCGACGATATTCCGGCCTCGGTGCTCGAGCGCACCCGGGAAATTCTGGTGGACTCGTTCCCGGTGATCGCCTGGGGCATGCGCGAGCCCCAGGTCAGTGCACTGGTGCAGTCCCAGTTGGCTCAGGCCCCGCCCGGCGGTCAGGCTTGGGTCATCGGCAGCGGTCGCACCGGCCCCCGGATCGAAGCGGCCATGCTCAACGGTATTGCCGGTGCTTGGCTCGATTACGACGAAGGCAATTTCCTGGCCAACGGACACCCGGGTATCCAGGTGATCCCCGCCGCCCTGGCCTTGGCCCAGGAACGGGGTCTGAGCGGGCGTGAGTTGCTGGGCGCTATCGCGCTGGCTTACGAGGCCGTCGCGCGCATCGGCATGGCCACTCAGACCAAGCTGATCATCAATCCGCACGGTACCTTTGGGGTGGTGGGCTCGGCGCTGGCCTGCGGCCGACTCTCTGGCCTGGCGCCCGAGCGGCTGCGCGGTCTGGCCAGCTTGGCTGCCTCCTGTTGCATGGCCACCAATCGGCACACCATGCTGCACAGCGCCACGGTGCGCAATTGGTACGCGGGCCACAGCGGTTTCATGGGTCAGATGGCCCTGCGTCTGGCGGAATCGGGATTTACCGGACCGCAGGATGGGGTGCACACCACCTTCAGTCTGGTACTGGGCGAGGGCTTTTCCTGGGACAAGGCACTACAGGACCTGGGCCAGCGCTGGCTGCTGCTGGAGGGCTATCTCAAGCTCTACCCGACCGCCCGTTATGTGCATTCGGCCATTGATGCCTTGCACGATGCCCTGCAAGGGCATGGGTCCGCGGTGCAGCCCGATCAAATCGAGCGTATCGATGTGCGCGCCTATCGTCTGGCCGCCTATCTTTCCACGCAAAAGCCCATCGATTGGTTCGGCACCCGTTTCTCCATTCCTTTTGCGCTGGCCACCCTTCTGGTGGGTGGGCGCAGTGGCCTGGCCGCGTTTTCCGACGAGGCGGTGGCCGATCCTCGGATCGAGCAATTGGCAGCCAGGGTCTTTGTGGTGGAGGATGCCGACTTCACCGCTCAATATCCGAAGCTGCAGCGCGTGGATCTGCAAATGCGTTTGCGCGATGGCCGGTTGATTGAAGGCGCCTGTCACATCACCAGCGGTGAGCCGCAGCGGCCGCACTCGCCGCAGTCACTGGAACAAAAATACCGTGACCTGGCGGTGCCCCTGTGGGGCGCGGCTCGCGCCGAGCAATTGCGACAAGCGCTGCGGACCCTTGAGCAATGCCCAGACGTGAGCGAACTGGTTGATTTTCTTCCCTGATTTTTATCCCACAGGAGCCTGACATGAAGCGACGCACCGCATCCCTGATACTTCCGCTGGCCCTGGCCGGTCTGGGCCTGGCCCATGCGCAATCGGGCTGGCCGAATCAGCCCATCAAGTTTGTGGTGTCGCAGTCGGCCGGCGGTAGCATCGACATTGCGGCCCGCCTCATCGGCCAGAAGCTCACCGATGCGATGGGCAAGGCAGTGGTGATCGACAACCGTGCGGGTGCCAACGGCATGATTGCCGGCGAGGCAGTGGCACGCGCCAACGATGGGCACACGTTTTTGATGACCTCGCCGAGTGCGCTGACCATCAATCAGCATATTTACAAGAAAGTGCCCTATGACACGCTGCGCGATTTCGCACCGGTGACCCAGACCACTTCGATCTCTTTTTTGCTGGTGGTCAATGTGGCCTCGCCCTACAAGACGGTGGCCGACCTGATCAGCGCGGCGCGGGCCAAGCCCGGCGCCGTGAAGTTCGCCTCTGCGGGTATTGGCAACCAGTCGCAACTGGCGGCCGAATTGCTGGCCGATGCGGCGGGTGTCAACATGCTGCATGTGCCATACAAGGGCGAGGCGCCGGCCATCAATGACCTGCTGGGGGGCCAGGTGGATTTCATCTTCGGCACCATGCCGGCGCTGCTGGCGCAGGTCAAGGCGGGCAAGCTGCGCGCCTTGGCGGTGGGTCAGACGCAGCGCTCGGCGGCGGCCCCCGATGTGCCGAGCATGGCCGAGGCCGGCTACCCCGGCGTGGCTGTCAGCGGCTGGACCGGCATCGTGGCGCCCGCCGGCACCCCCGCGCCTGTCCTCAAACGTTTGCACGAAGAGGTGGCCAAGGTGCTGGCCATGCCCGATGTGCGCGACAGTCTGTCCAAGGCCGGAGCCGATCCGGTGGGCAGCAGCCCCGAGCAGTTTGCCGCCTTCATCCGCAGCGAGACCGTCAAGTGGGGCGCGGCGGTCAAGCGGGCCGGCATCACCCCCGAATGAGGGATGCGCTGTTGGCCTGAGGGAGCCGGCGAGCCCAGCCGAAAGGATTGCATTGACCGACCCGTCCCCGTTTTCTTTTGAGGGCCAGGGCCTTGCGCAGGCGCTGGACCAGGCGCACCTACCGGCCTTGATGCCGGCGCTGGCGTGTCTGACCGGTGACCTTTCGGCCCTGGATCCGGCCTGGCGGCCCGATATGGCCGATCAGGCCCAGAGGCCACGGCCGCAGGCCGGGCTGTCCGAGCGGGCGCAGCAGCTGGCGCGGGAGAAGGCCCATGCCTTGATCACGCGTTGGCACCTGCAAGGTCAGAAGGCTGCGCCTGCCGCCTCGCAGTTGCAGACAGCCATGGGTTTCATCACCGGTCCTGTGGATCCGTCGGCGCTCGATCTGCTGCTGCATGAGTTGGGGCTGACCAGCCCGGTGGGGCAGGGCGGCCCGCCACGCCTGGGGCTAGCGCCGGATTTCAAGGTGGTGGTCATCGGTGCGGGCATGTCGGGCCTGGTTGCATCCTGGCATCTGTCGCGTCTGGGCATAGCCCATACGGTGCTGGAGCGACAGTCCGAAATCGGCGGTGTCTGGGTCGAGAACCGCTATCCGGGCTGCCGTCTGGACACCAGCAATTTCTGCTACAGCTACTCCTTCGCGCAACAAGCCGATTGGCGCCACTATTTTTCGCCCCGCGATGAGGTGCAGCGCTATTTTGCGCAAGTGGCGCGCAGCCACGATCTGCTGCGCCATATTCAGCTGCGCACCCAGGTGCGTGCCTTGCGCTACGACGAGGCCCTGCGGATCTGGCAGGTCGATATCGAGCAGGAGGGTCAACGGCGCACCATGCAGGCCCACGCAGTGATCAGTGCTGTCGGTCAACTCAACAAGCCGCGGCTGCCGGTCATCGCAGGGCTCGAGCGCTTTCGCGGCCGGGCTTGGCACACCGCCGATTGGCGGCACGAGGTGTCGCTGGAGGGCTTGCGGGTCGGGGTGATCGGTACCGGCGCCAGCGCCTTTCAGGTCATCCCACGCATTGCAGGGCAGGTCCGGGAGCTGCGCGTGTTTCAGCGCACCCCGCCCTGGGTGGTCCACACGCCCGCCTACACCCGCGAACTGCCCCCTGGGCTGCACTGGCTGCTTTCGCATCTGCCCGGCTACAACGCCTGGTACCGGTTTGAGCAATTCTGGGTGGCCGTTGAGGGACGGCGCCGCTACTCGATGGTTGACCCGGACTGGCACAAGAGCGGATCGGTATCGGCCCTCAACCAGCAACTGCGCGACATGCTCGAGGCTGAAATCGTCCAAGCCTACCCCGGGCGGCCCGATCTGCAGCGTCTGATGACGCCGGACTATCCACCCTACGCCAAGCGCATGCTGCGCGACGATGGCACCTGGTCCAGCGCCTTGCAGCAGCCGCATGTGCGGGTGGTGACCGAGCCGATTGTGCGTGCCAGCGAGCAGGGCCTGCACACCGCCGATGGCCGCCTCCATGAGCTCGATGTGATCATTTACGGCACCGGTTTTCACGCCTCGCACTTTCTCAATTCGCTGCAAGTGCGCGGCCGTGGCGGTGTTGACCTGCACCAGCAGTGGGGACCTGATCCCAAGGCTTACCAGGGGGTGTGCATCCCCAACTTTCCCAATCTGTTCATGCTCTATGGACCCAACACCAATCTGATCACCAATGGCAGTCTGGTGCTGTTCTCCGAGATTGAGATCGAGTACATCCTGCGCTGTCTGGCTACCCTGGCCGGCAGCGGTGCGCGCAGCATGGAGTGCAGCGCCCTGGCGACCGAGGCCTACAACGCACGCATTGATGCAGCCGCTCGGCAGATGGCTTACGGAGTCGAGGGCGTGAGCAATTGGTACAAATCATCGACCGGGCGGGTCACGCAGAACTGGCCGCTCGGCACTTTGGATTTCTGGCGCCAGATGCAGCAGGTGCGGGCCGAAGATTTTGTGTTTCATCCCTGATAGGACAAGACCGCCCTGCACATTTGGGGTGCATGACCGGAGTTGCCATAGGGGCATCGGCAGGCCCGCACAGGCGGGCAGGGGCATCGGTTAGATTGCGGCCTTGCTTCATGAAAGGAAGGTCGGTATGAATCGTCGGCGTTTGAGCGGCAGGCTGCTGGGCCTGGCGGCCGTGGGTTGGTCAGCCGTGTTACCCGTGCAAGTCTGGGCCCAGGCCTTTCCCAGCAAGCCGGTCACCCTGGTCGTGCCAGCGCCGCCCGGCGGCATCATTGATGCGACGGCGCGCCTGCTCGGCGAGGGCATGGCGCGTCAATTGGGGCAGTCGGTGGTGGTTGATAACCGGGGCGGTGCCAGCGGGAACATCGGTTACAGCCACGCCGCGCGTTCCCCGGCTGATGGCTACACCCTGCTGGCTTCGTATTCGGCCTTTCACCTTGGCAATCCTTCGCTCTTCCCAAAGCCGGGCTGGGCGCAAACAGATTTCGTGCCGATTGCCATGGCCGCAGTGGCCACCAATGTGATTGCCGTGCATCCTTCGGTGCCGGCCAACACCCTGCCCGAATTGATTGCCTATCTCAAGAGCAATCCCGGCAAGGTCTCGTATGCCTCTCAGGGTTCGGGTTCCCTGGCGCATGTGGGCACTGAAATCTTCAAGGCACAAACCGGAACGGATATGCTGCACGTGCCCTACCGTGGCTCGGGCCCGGCCATTGCCGATATGCTCTCCGGTCAGGTCCAGTTGTTCATCACCACACCGCCCTCGGTCTTGCAGCATATTCAGGCCGGCAAGCTCAAGGGCATCGCGGTCACCGGCAAGACGCGTCATCCCGGCCTGCCGCAGGTGCCCACGACCGCCGAGGCGGGCTTGCCTGGCTTCGAACTCGAAGGCTGGGTGGCCCTGTTCGCGCCCACCGGCACGCCTGCCGAGGCCCTCAACCGCCTGACCGCCGCCGTCAAAGCATCGGTCGAGTCGACCGATGTGGTGAGCAAGGCCAAGGCTGCGGGGCTGGAAATCCGCTTCCTGCCGCCGCCTGCCCTGCAGGAGGTGGTGCGCACGGAGACTGCGGGCTGGGCCAAGACCATCAAGAGTGCCAACATCACAGTGCAATAAGGTCTTGCCATCAGGCTTTTGAGCCGTCCTTGGCGTTCCGCGGCCGTCTTGCACTCAGACGGGTGTTTGTGGTCTCTCGCACGCCCCGGTTGGTCAGCCCCAGGCCGACCAGCGCCAGGGGTGAGAACGGGTTTGGGTGGAGTCCATCTGCCGGCCCATCCGGCCTTCAGGGAACTCGCAGGGTCCACCTGCCAGGGTTTCAGGCGGGCAGTTCCACTAGGCCGCGCGGCAGGCTCCAGGCGGCCTCGGCACCGCTTTCGGTGATCAGGAACTGATCCTCAATGATGAAGCCGCCTTCCCCGTCCACATAAACCGGTGTCTCGAAGGCCAGCACCATGCCCGGTTCAATGGGCTCATGGGCTTGGGCCGCGATGAAGGGGGGCACCTCGCAGAAGGTGTCGTGCCCCAGACTGTGGCCAAAGTGCCCGCGGCTAAAGCCCACCATACCGGAGCGCCGCAAGGCCTGCAGGGCACGGGCGTGCACCTGGCTGAGGAGCTGGCCGGGTCGCAGCGCCTCCAGACCAGCGGCGAAGGCCTCCTCCAGTGCCTGCATGATCTCGCGAGTCCGCGGCCGTGCCCGACCTAGGACAAAGGTGCGACCGCTGTCGGAACTGTAGCCCTCGACCAGACAGCCCATGTCGAACTTGAGCACGTCCCCCGGCGCGATGCGGCCACCGCCCTGCCAGGGCAGGGGGCCCACAGTGGTGTACTCCCATTGACCGGTGAGTCGGGCGCCGCAGCCTTGCACCGCATCGGCCACGCCATCCTTCCAGGCCTGCGCAATTTCATCGCGGTGCAGCCCGTCCCTCACGCTGGCCAGGGCGCGGTGCATACCCGCCTCGGCCAGTGCTGCGGCCTGCTGCAGCAGGCCAATTTCACGCGGACTTTTGATGGCCTTGATTCGACCGACGGTAGCGCTGGCATCGAGCCAGCGCACGCCGGGCAGAACCTGCTGTAACAGAGCAAAGTCGTTGGCAGGCCAGAAGTCAAGATCAAGGCCAATTCGGGCCTTGCGCAGGCCGCCCTGGCGCAACAGTTCCCCCAGTGCTTTGAAGGCTTGCCGTGCATCGAAAGCCGCTGGTCGGGCAAAGTCGGCGGGTCTTCCGGCAGTCTGCCAGCTTTTTCGCATCAACTCTGCTGCGCTGCCGGCACTATCCAGCCAGGGCCGGATGTCGGCCGTTTCTACCCAGTCGGCGTGCGTGATGACCCGATCGCCCCCCAGCGCGCGGCGTGCCTGCGCCGCAAACAATTCCGTGCTGACCGCGCAGATGGGCTGCTGACTTTCGGCGGGCACCAGAGCCAGCGCGGCGCCGGCACGCCGGAATAGGCTGGCCACCCCTGCTGGCGCGCCGGTCGCCCAGGCGTAGCTTTCGGGCTTAGCCAAGACCAAGGCGTCCAGACCAGCCTCCTGCATCAGTCGCTGCGCTCGGTCGCGGTTGATATCGCTCATGGGCTCGCTTTTTCAAGAACCGTAGGACAGGGAAGGCAGCCAGGTGGCCAGCCCCGGTACCAAAGTCAACAGCACCACTCCCAGCAAAAGGAGCAGCCAGAAAGGCAAAGCGCCGATGGAGGCTCCAGACAGATTGACCTCGTGCTTACTGATGCCCACCAGCACAAACAGATTCATGCCCACGGGCGGGGTGAGCATGCCAATCTCGATCATGATCGTCACCACCACGCCCAGCCAGATTGGATCGAAACCCAGCCCGGTCATCAGCGGGAACACCACGGGCAGCGTCATCACCATCATCGACAGGCCATCGAAGATCATGCCCAGGAGCAGGTAGACCAGCACGATCACGCCGAGCAGGGCCAGCGGCGAAAGGCCCAGGGCCGAAACGGCCTCAAGCATTTTCTGCGGCAGCTGCAACAGGCTGATGGACTGCGCCAGAATCACTGCGCCTAGAAAAACAAAGGCAATGACCGCAAAGGTCCGCGCCGAATCGATGAAGGTCTGGCCCAGTTTGCGCCAGGTTAGGTTGCCACGGGTAAAGCCCAGGATCGCCGCCGCCGCTACGCCGACTGCAGCCGACTCGGTGGGCGTGGCCAAGCCAGCAAACAAGCTGCCCAGAACCGCCAGAATGAGTACCGCAATCGGCCAGACTTCAAGCGCCTGCCGCAGCGTCTGTCCCCAGGGCAAAACCGGCTCGCGCGGCACAAGATGGGGCGACCGTCGCGTTGCCCACTCGATGTAGACCATGAACAGAAGGGCCATCATCAGCCCCGGCACCACGCCGGCCAGAAACAATTTGCCAATCGAGGTGTCGGTCAGGGCGCCGTAGATCAGTAGCGACAGGCTCGGTGGGATCAGCAGGCCGAGTGTGCCGCCAGCGGCCAGGGTACCGACCACCAGCCTTCGCTCGTAGCCACGCTGGGCCAACTGAGGATAGGCCACCGAGCCTACCGCAGCTGACACGGACATCGACGAACCACTGACGGCGCCAAAGACCGTACATACGGCGATATTGGTGTGCAGCAGGCCGCCGCGCAGGCGCGCAAATAGCGGCGAGAGCGCCTTGTAGATGCCGCCGGCCAGCCCGCTGGCCACCAGCACATCCCCCAGCAGGATGAACAGAGGAATGGCGGTTAGGGTGAACTCACTCAGAACATTGAAAACCGCCTGCACGCCCAGGCGCGTGGCGCCTCCCCCGAAGAAATGGAGGATGGCAAAGCCGGTCAGCCCCAGCGCAGCCCCCAGGACCGCGCCAGAGAGCACCGTCAGGCCCAGCCATCCCATCAAGGCAGTCCAGATCATGCGTGGACCTTCTCGGTCTGGGGTTGCGCCGGCCGCAGGGCGCGCCACGCCCCCGCAACGCCGGCTGCGCCCATGGCCACCGTGGCCGTTAGCAGGAATGGCGCCAGTGGCAGTCGTGACTGTTCGGACATCAGGTTGAGCCGGGCGGTAAATTCATAAATGCCCCAGGCTTCGCGAACAAACACAGCGCAAAAAGCCAGCAGAATGAGCTGGCCGATCAAAAATAGTCCCCGCTGTAGGCGCGAGGGGAGCCGCTCAGAGACAACCGTGACTCGGATATTGATTTCACGCAAGACGGTACTGGGCAGCAGCGTGAAAACCGCTAGCGTCATGAACAGGCCCGCCAACTCCTCGGTGAAGGCAAGGGGACGGTCCCAGAGGTAGCGCATGATCACCGCCGCAAACACCAGCACGAAGATGCCGGCCAGGGCGGCTGCGCCTACGCCGGCCAGAGCCCCGGCGATCATGCGCAAGGCGGTCTCGATGCGACCGCCTCGCGACTGCTCTGCATTCATTGGGGCAGGGCTTGCAGAATACGCTGGCGATAGGCGATGGCCTCAGCACCAGCCTCCTTGGCCAAGACGTCCCAGGTTTCCAGTGCCGACTTGCGAAGCGCAGACCGGTCGGCTGCCGGCATCAGCGGGTGGAAGGTCACGCCCTGGCTTTGCAGTTTTTCACGGGCGGCCCTCTCGGCAGCGGTGTCACCGTCAAAGTTGAAGCTGACCTTCTCCAGCTCAGCCACCGCCTCGTTGAAGCCGCGCTTCAGATCGGCCGGCAGGGCCGCCCACTTGCCCTTGTGGGCCAGCAGCGCGTAAGGGGCCGGCGGGAACGGAAATCCGGTCGGTGTGACGTGCTTGGCAACCTCCTGCAGCGAGATGCTGTTGGCAAAGCGCGGCGCGTACAGGGCGCAGTCGACAACGCCGGTCTGCATGGCGGCATAGAGCTCGTTTTGCGGCACGATCTGCGCGGCCACCCCGAGGCGCTTGAAGGTCTCCACCTGTTCACGACTACCCACCCGCAGCTTCTTGCGCTTGAGTTCATCGAGGGTTCTAACCGGCTCGCGGCAGAACAGTGCGGCATCCACTATCGAAAAGCCCAGAAAACCCGGTACTTCGATATTCCACTTGGCGATACCTTCCTTGAGCACGGCCTTCAGCGCGGGCAGAGCCTTGAGGTGTTCTTCAGCCCCGGAAACCAGGCCGTAAACATACAGGTTGGCCAGCGCAGGTGCATCGCGCCCAATAAAGGGCGGCCAGATAAAGCCCAGCTCGGGCGTGCCCACCTGCATGAAGCGCAGGGCGTCTGCATCCTTGAGGCCCAGGGCCCCGCCTTCTGAGACCGAAATCTTCATCTTGCCGCCGGTGCGCTTTTCAACGTCTGCTGCAAAGGCCCGGATGTGAACCGACTCCGGCCGTGAGGGTGCATAGCTGTTGTTGAATTTCCATTCGGTTTGCGCCTGAGCGCCCGCCGATGCCGCCAAAGCCAGTGCGGCCAGCAATTTCCAGAAATTGCGCCTTAAGTTCATGGTGAAACACTCCCTGTAGGTTGTTGTGGTCGGCCCGATTCTATGAGGGCTTAGCAAATGGGCGTTGCGACGGATCCTCCCTTTTGACTGACAATCGGGCTCAGCCCGGGTGGTGGAATGGTAGACACAGCGGACTTAAAATCCGCCGCTTCCTTAAACGGGGCGTACGAGTTCGAGTCTCGTTCTGGGCACCACGCGCCATTCCCGTATCCATGCGGCTTGGATCCTGATCAGGCCGCGAAGTCCCGATAGACACTGAAGGCGGCCCCCTTGGGCCGATGCGAGTGTTTTAATTCTCCCTGGCCCGGATGCACGCGTTGTAGTTTTCGTGCTCCCTCGGCCAAGTTTTTCAATCATCGATCGCTGCGCGGAGTTGGCTATGGCACTCTTGGGAAACATCATCTGGTTCTTCTTGGGCGGCTGGGCGCTTTTTCTCGGTTACGCCCTGGGTGCCGTGATCTTCTTTCCCATGTTCATTCCGCTGTTTCGGCTGGCCCTTTTCGCGCTTTGGCCTTTTGGCCGCGATGTGGTCACCCGGGCGCAGTTGGACCGCTATCGTCAGATCAGGGGCCTGGCCGAAGACGGCTCCTCCTTCGACTTTGCGCTCAAGAATGTCAGCGCGGTGCTTAATGTGCTGTGGATGCTGACCTTCGGTTGGGCACTGGCCCTGGTTCATCTGTTGGCGTCTTTCGCGAACCTGTGCCTGTTTTTCCTGATCGTGACCATCCCCAATATCGGTGGGCATTGGAAGCTGATCCGGGTGGCGTTTCTACCTTTCAACAAGGTGATCGTGCCCTCGCAGGTGGCCAAGGACATCAAGGACGAAATCGCCCGGTCCCGCTTGGGAATCTGACCTTCTGGACCAGAGTGGGTTTTTCGGTTCGGCTGTCTGGTGGCCGGTCCAGGCAAAGCTGGGTTCGGGGCGAGCCGATGGCCCCGGTTAAGATTCGTCCATGCCCCCCTACGAAGCCCCCCTGGAAATCCATGTGCACGCCGATGTGCCGATGAAGCCGGATGTGACGTATCAGCACTTGCAGGAGGCGCTGCGCCCCTTGTGGAAGTACGCCGGCGCCCGCTCGCTGGCCGCCGGGGCGGTCAGTGCCTACGAAGAGGAGCCGGGGATTCGGTTTGATGCCGAGCAGCACTTGTTGCAGATGTGCTGGACGGTCAGTGGCGATGATGACTTTCGCCAGGTGATCGAGGAAACCTGTATGGCGCTCAACGACCTGACGGCCTCTGGCGCTGCCATCGAGGTGACCTTCTACGATGCGGAGTTCGAGGAAGATTCGGGCGAGGATGACGAGTCCTCCGGCCAGGCGCGGGACGACTTCGTGATGTACTTCGTGGGGCCGTCGCCGGCGGCCATCATGCAGGTGCAGCGCGATCTGCTGGTGCAAGACACCATTGGCCTGATGGAGCGGCATTTCGACAGCTCCGAGCTCGGCGAAGTGGTCGAGGCGATCGACCGCTTGTTTGAGCGACGCTTCAATGATCTGGTCAGCTCGATGCAGATTGGCCGCCCGCCGCGCGGTTCGGGCGGCTCTTCGGGCGGGCACGGTGGCGGCCGCAAACCCCGCCACCTGCACTGAGCTCTTACCCCTGCCGGGCGGCAGCTCAGGGCAGCTCCAAAGCGCGAACGGTTTTCAGACCGTCTACCCACCGTTGTGCTGCCGCCTGCAAGGCCTCGACCGGCCCGGTGCTGAGCAGCTCGATCATGCCCCCGGGCACCAGGGGCTCGGTCAGGCCCGCCTCCTGCAGTCGTTTGAGGGTTTGCCGCGCGACGGCCGGCCCGGTGTCGAGCAGTTGGACCTCGGGGCCGACCCATTGCTGCAGCAGGGGGCTGACCAAAGGGTAGTGGGTGCAGCCCAGAACCACTGTGTCTATGGCCGAGCGGCCCAGGGGGCCGAGCGCCTGCACATGGGCCTGGGCGCAGGTGCGCAGCTCGGCGAGCGCTGCAGTGGCTGATGGCGTATCGGGCCCAAGGTAGGCACTGCGCTCGATGGCCAGCGCCAGACCATCGCAGGCGCGACATTCGAAGTGGGCCTGGCCCTGCAGCGATCGCAGCAGCCGAGCAAACTTGGGGCTGGCCAGAGTGGCGCGCGTGGCCATCACGCCAATGCGGCCGGTGCGGCTGAGGCGGACGGCCGGTTTGAGGGCTGGCTCGACGCCAATGATGGGTAGCTCCGGGTGCTGCTCGCGCGGGGCGTCGGTGGCCACGGCGGTGGCGGTGTTACAGGCCACCACCAAGGCGTCGATGCCGCGCTCGACCAGCCAGTGGGTAATCCGCTGCGCACGGGCCAACACGTGATCGCTGTCGCGTTCGCCATAGGGTCCGTGACCGCTATCGGCCAGATACAGATAATCCTGCTGCGGCATCAGCCCTTGCAAGGCCCGCAGCACACTCAGGCCGCCGATACCGCTGTCGTAGACCCCGATCACAGAGCCGCGCCAGGTCAGGCGGTGGTGACGGCGATGTTCTTGAATTGCCCCGAGGCGATGCGTTTTTGCCATTCGGCCGGACCGGTGATGTGGGCGCTGGTGCCGCCCGCATCCACCGCCACGGTGACCGGCATGTCCACCACATCGAACTCATAGATGGCCTCCATGCCCAGATCTTCGAAGGCCACCACCCGCGCCTTCTTGATGGCCTTGGACACCAGATAGGCAGCGCCGCCCACGGCCATGAGGTAGGCCGAGCGGTGCTTCTTGATGGCCTCGATGGCGGTCGGCCCGCGCTCGGCCTTGCCGATCATGGCAATCAGTCCGGTCTGCGAGAGCATCATCTCTGTGAACTTGTCCATGCGGGTGGCGGTGGTGGGGCCGGCGGGCCCGACGGCCTCGTCGCGCACCGGATCGACCGG
>CAZATV010000067.1:0-15224 GCA_964488145.1 uncultured Polaromonas sp. | reverse complement strand
GTGAAACGGGAGACCTGACCATGGCGCAATACCAAAACCTGTTCACCACCGTCAACGCCGTCGGCCCCGTCTCGCAAGGCGTGGAACTGGGCCACGGCAACAGCCCGCGTACCGGAACGCCCCTGCTCAACTACTGGTTGGGCAAGTTGGGCAACGCCCAGCTCGGCCCGATCTACCTGGGCGGCTTGGGGCTGGCCTCGATCATCTTCGGCACACTGGCCATCAATATCATCGGCTTCAACATGTTGGCGCAGGTCAACTGGGATCCGATCCAGTTCATCCGCCAGCTGTTCTGGCTGGCCCTGGAACCCCCCCCGCCGCAATACGGTCTGTCACTGCCGCCCATGAACCAGGGCGGGTGGTACCTGCTGTCAAGCCTCTTCCTGCTGATCTCGGTGCTGCTCTGGTTTGCACGCGTCTGGCGCCGCGCCCGTGAATTGGGTCTGGGCATGCACATCCCCTACGCCTTTCTGTCCGCCATCTGGCTGTTTCTCGTGCTCGGCCTGTTCCGTCCCATCCTGATGGGCAGTTGGGGCGAGGCGGTGCCTTACGGCATCTTCCCTCACCTGGACTGGACCACAGCCTTTTCGCTGCGTTATGGAAATCTCTTCTACAACCCTTTCCACGCCTTATCGATTGCCTTTCTGTACGGCTCGGTCCTGCTGTTTGCCATGCACGGCGCGACCATTTTGGCGGTGGGGCGCTATGGGGGCGAACGCGAAATCGAGCAGATCGTCGATCGCGGAACCGCCAGCGAGCGCGCCGCCCTGTTCTGGCGCTGGACCATGGGCTTTAACGCCAGCATGGAGTCCATCCACCGCTGGGCCTGGTGGTTCGCAGTCCTGACCACCCTGACTGGCGGTATTGGCATCCTGCTGACCGGCACTGTGGTGGACAACTGGTATCTCTGGGCCGTCAAGCACGGGGTGGCACCGCCTTACCCCGATGTCTTCCCGGCTGTCACTGACCCGGCCTTACAGGCCGCACCGATTGGAGCCAAGCCATGAGCATGCCTTCCCTCTCTTCCGTGGCCCGGCTGGTCGGCCTGGCCTCGGTGGTCCTGCTCAGCGCCTGCGAGCGGCCGCCCATGATCAGCGTTCAGCATGGCTACGCCGGTACCGGCATGGTGCAGGTCTACAACCCCCGCGCAGTGGAACAGCAGATTGAGGCCAACAAGCCACCGGAGAGTTCGCCTCCGCTGCCGGATGACGGTCCACGCGCAGGCCAGGTTTATCAAAACGTCAAAGTGCTCGGGGATCTGAGCGTTGGACAGTTCACACGGCTCATGACCAACATGACAGCCTGGATCGCACCGGAGCAAGGTTGCGCCTACTGTCACAACCCGGCCAATCTGGCCGAAGACAGCAAGTACACCAAGGTGGTGGCCCGCAAGATGGTGGAGATGACCCAGCACATCAATACCGACTGGAAAAACCACGTCGGACAGACCGGCGTGACCTGCTACACCTGCCATCGGGGACAGCCTGTCCCTAAAGAAATCTGGTTCACCGCCAACAACGCACCGAGGGGCGCCAACTTCATCGGCGATACAGCGGGCCAGAATGGTCCGGCCAAAACCGTTGGCCTGAGCTCGCTGCCCAACGACCCCTTTACCCCCTTCCTGCTGGGTAAGGAAGAGATCCGTGTCAATGGCAACACCGCCCTGCCCTCAGGCAACCGGCAATCGATCAAACAGGCTGAATGGACCCACAGCCTGATGATGCACATGTCCTCATCGCTGGGGGTCAACTGCACCTATTGCCACAACACCCGAAGCATCGCCAAGTGGGAAGGCGGCCCGCCCCAGCGGGTAACGGCTTGGCACGGCATCCGCATGGCCCGCGACCTCAATCTGAGCTACCTCGAACCGCTGACCGATGTGTTCCCAGCCCATCGCAAGGGGGAACTCGGCGATGTCGCCAAACTCAATTGCGCCACCTGCCACCAGGGCGCCTACAAGCCGCTGTTCGGCGCGGCCATGCTCAAAGACCATCCTGAACTGGGGCGTGACACCACGCTCAGCGCCCCGGTCAAGGCTGCAAAAGCTGCCCTGCAAGCCTCCGCTGCCGCTCCTGCGGCCCAGCGGTAAGGTCTTGCTCTTGAAGCCGGGGCGCTCATACCGCCCCGGCTCTTTTTTTATTTCACTTCCATGACCGCCGCCTCCGCCGACGCAACCCAGGCCCTGACCGGCGTGCTGGTGGTGGTCCTGGTTGATTACCAGCGCTCTCACCGACGCTGGGGCTGGCTGCGTCTGATGCAAGGCACCTCGGGCCTGAAGGATATACCCGGCTTGCTGTTTGGCAAAGTCATGGGCAGCGGCAGCAACGGGGGTTTCAGCCTGCGCCCCAGTAGCACCCACCAGGGGGTGATTGGCCTGTTTGATCAGGCCGAGCAAGCCCTGGCCTTCATGGATGGGCCGATGGTGGCCGCTTTTCGCGATCGCGCCGCCCGCTTCTGGTGCGGCCTGATGTCGGTAGAGTCCTCCCGCGGCTCCTGGGATGGCCAAGCCTGGAACCCCAGCCCCCTGCCCTCGCCCCTTGCGCAACTGATCCAAGCAGAACCGAAGCCGCAGTTGCTGGCCGCACTGACCCGCGCCAGTATTCGTCCGGCCAAAGCCATGTCGTTCTGGAAGCAGGCACCCGCAGCACAAGACGATCTGCTCAAAAGCCCGGGCTGCCTGTTAGCCATGGGCCTGGGCGAGGCGCCGCTGCTGCGCCAGTGCACCTTCAGCCTGTGGGAAGACACCGCCTCGATGCTGGCCTATTCGCTCAACGGCGCGCACCGCAAGGCCATTGAACAGGCCTACAGCAAGGGCTATTTTTCCGAATCTATGTTTGTGCGCATGCGGGTGCTTCAAAGCCGCGGCCACTGGCCCAGCCCGCTGGAGTTTCAGGACGCAACCGTCCATGCCTGAGCATCATGTGGTTGTGATCGGCGCCGGGGTAGCGGGCCTGGTGAGCGCTTTGGAGTTGGCCCATCAGGGGCTGCAAGTGACCGTCGTCGAGGCGGGCCCAGCGCCGGGGGGCAAGATGCGCCAGCCTCGGGTGGACGGGGCGGCCATCGACAGCGGCCCGACCGTCATGACCATGCGCTGGGTCTTCGATGAAATCTTCAGCCGAGTGGGCGCCCAACTCGAGTCCGAGTTGCGCCTGACCCCGCTGAGTGTGCTGGCCCGCCACTTCTGGGCCGATGGCAGTGCCCTGGACCTCCATGCCGATCCGCGCCAGTCTGTGGAGGCGGTCGCCCGCTTCGCGGGGCCACAGGAGGCCAGACGCTTCGAGCACTTTTGTCAGACCGCTAAACGGGTTTACCAGGCGCTGGAAGGTCCATTCATTCGTTCCCCGGCTCCTACCTTCGCCAGCATGGGAGGTGCTCTGGGCGTTCGCGGCCTGGCTACGCTGGCGCAGATCGGCCCCATGCGCAGCCTGTGGGACAGTCTGGGCCAACACTTCCGTGATCCGCGGCTGCGCCAACTGTTTGCCCGCTACGCCACCTACTGTGGCTCATCACCCTGGCAGGCTCCGGCGACTCTGATGCTCATTGCGCAGGTCGAGCTCGAAGGGGTGTGGTCGGTCGAGGGCGGCATGCATGAACTGGCCCTGTGCCTGGCTCGCCTGGCACAGTCGCGCGGCGCACGGCTACGGATGGGCTGCCGCTGCGAGGAAATCGTGATGAGGGACGGCGCAGCCCGGGGCGTCAGGCTGTCCGGTGGAGAGCAAGTGGCGGCCGACAGTGTGGTCTTCAATGGCGATCTTTCGGCCTTGCGGACAGGGCTGCTGGGGAACGGTGCCCGCGCTGCTGCGCCGCTGCGAGCGGCGCAGCGATCTCTTTCGGCGCTGACCTGGTCCATCCACGCACCCACCGCCGGGGTGATGCTGGATCGGCACAATGTTTTCTTTCAGGACGACTACGCCAGCGAGTTCCAGGACATCTTTGAGGCCGGTCGCTTGCCGCGGCGACCCACGGTCTACGTCTGTGCGCAGGACCGTGGAACCGGCGAGTCTCCCCGACAGGCCGAGCGACTGCTGTGCCTGGTCAACGCACCGGCTCGGGGAGATGAGGCTTGCGGCGAACCGACGGATGAGGACATTGAGCAATGCCAAACGACCGCCTTCAACCTGCTCAAACGCTGTGGGCTGCAGGTGCAGCCGCAGCCCCACCAAGTCCTGCGGACCACACCGCGGGACTTTCATCGCCTGTTCCCGGCCACGGGAGGGGCGCTGTATGGCCAGGCGACACACGGCTGGATGTCGGCCTTCGCCCGGCCCGGCTCGATCAGCCCGATACCGGGGCTTTATCTGGCGGGGGGCAGCGTGCATCCGGGACCGGGGGTACCGATGGCCGCCCTGTCCGGGCATCTGGCGGCCGCGGCCCTGATGGCCAGCCCCGCTTTGACCAGACGCTTGCACCCGGTGGCTACCTCTGGTGGTATGTCGATGCCCTGAGTGATGACGGCGCGTATGGCCTGACCCTGATCGCCTTCGTCGGCAGCGTCTTCTCGCCCTACTACGCCTGGGCTCGCCGCCGTGGGGCGGCCGACCCGATGAATCACTGCGCGCTCAATGTGGCGCTGTACGGCCGAGCAGCGCGCCGGTGGGCCATGACCGAGCGGGGCGCAGGCCGATGCTCGCGCGACGAGGCGCAGTTCGTCATCGGACCGAGTCAGCTGCGCTGGGATGGCCAATGCCTGACGATTGATATCGATGAAGTGGGTATGCCCATCCCTCATCGAATCCGTGGGCAGGTGCGTGTGTACCCCCAGCGCCTGTTCAACTTTTCGACACCGCTGCAGGCCAGCGGTCGCCACCGCTGGGGACCCATTGCACCGCGCGCCCGGATCGAGGTCAGGCTCGACCAACCCGCCCTGAACTGGCAGGGACAGGCCTATCTGGACTCCAACGAGGGCGACGAGCCGATTGATCGCGGCTTCAGGCACTGGGACTGGTCTCGCGGCGATCTCAGCGATGGCAGCACGGTGGTGATCTACGACATTGAGCCCGACGACCCCGCCGGTCATGTGCTGGCCCTTCGCTTCATGCCCGATGGCCAGGTGCTGAACTTCCAGGCACCCGGTCAGAAGCGTCTGCCTCGAACCGGCTGGCGGATCGAGCGACGCATGCGCAGCGAAGGATGGGTGAAAGTGGTCGACCAACTGGAAGATACCCCGTTCTACCAACGCTGCGTGCTCGAAAGCCATCTGCTCGGGCAAGCCGTGACCTGCTTTCACGAGACACTGGACGTTCCGCGTCTGGTCCACCCTCTCGTGCAGGGCATGCTGCCCTGGCGCATGCCGCGCCGCCGCTAAGTGGCTCGGGCGCTGCCTGGGCCGACGCATGGGCGGGCCGATCGGCTGCGGGAATCCGTCGAAAGCGCCCGTCAGTGCGCCGACCGCTTACTTCTGCTTACATCTGCGTGACGTTTGACACACCCGTCGGGCAGCCCCAAAGGAGTCCAATCCCGATGCAGACGCGATGGAACCCAAGATGCACAGCCCCCAGCATGATGTCCGCTCCGGACAGGCTTTTCCGAGCCCACCTCCCCCGGCCGAGCAGCTGATCGATCAGCTCGAGCGTACGAACGGTCACCAGTCGGAGTTTCTGGCGCGGCTCAGCCATGAACTGCGCAACCCGCTGGCCCCGATGCACCACGCACTGCAATTGCTGCGCATGCAGAGCAACACCCCGGGCATCGACCGCACCTGCGCCATGATGCAGCGACAACTGAGCTACATGGTCAAGCTCATCGATGAGTTGCTCGATATCGAGCGCATCAACCAGGGCAAACTGATCCTGAACCGGCAGACTGCGGTACTGCAGGACCTGCTTCGAGACGCCTTGGAGATCGGGCAGACAGCCTTGCGCGAACGCGGTCACCGGCTGCAAATCGACATTCCGCACAAGCCCATTGAGGTTGAAGTGGATCCGGTTCGCCTGACCCAGGTGTTGACCAACCTTCTGATCAATGCAGCCAAGTACACGCCGCCTTCAGGCCAGATTGAGCTGCGGGTGCAAGCACTGGACGGCACAGTGCGAATTGAAGTCAAGGACAACGGCATCGGGTTGAGTACCGATGATTTGAGCGGCATCTTCGATCTCTACGCCCAAGTGGCCAACAGCCAGCGCATGGCCGAAGGGGGACTCGGCGTGGGATTGGCACTGGCCCGCCAAGTCATCGAATTGCATGGTGGCCAGATCAGCGCTCAGAGCGACGGGCCAGGCTGCGGCAGCACCTTCAGCGTCTGCTTGCCGCTGACCCGAAGCGCTGCCCACCGTCCCAACGGTAGCGCCAGGTCGCCGACCCAGCAGCTTGCGCGCCACGCCCCGATGGGTCAGGTGCTGGTGGTCGATGACAATGTGGACGGCGCCGACACCTTGGCCTCAGCGCTGCAATGTCTGGGGCACCAGGCCTGCGCTTGCTACGACGGCCCCCATGCCCTGGAGCAGGCACGGCGGCTGCGTCCACAGGCGGCGCTGCTGGATCTGAGCATGCCGGGTATGGACGGCTTTGAGCTGGCGCGCCAACTGCGGCAGGAGCACCCCCAGATCGCCCTGGCGGCCATGACCGGATGGGGAACCTCCCTTGACCGTGATCACTGCCTGTCCAACGGCTTTCAGGCCCATATCGTCAAGCCAGCCTCCATCGAAGAGATCGAATCGGTGCTGGCCCAACTGCTGCCGAAGGCTCAATCCGAGACGGGCGCCTTGGCCGCGAACAAGACCCTCAACGGGCCGATCGCCGCAAGACCTGCTGACGCTCGAACAGCTCGATCATCCAGATCAGACGCTGCCCAAAGGGCCGCCTGACCCACTGCGGCCGCAGGGGGAAGGGTCGGGCACCGGCCTGCTCACAGACATCGACCAGATAGGCAATGGCCGGCAGGGGCGGTGCATGCGTATGCTCCGGCGATGGCAGCACCGGCCACCAGGCCCGACTGAGCAAAGCCAGCTTGCGCGACCGGGACACCACCGTCCGATGATCGACCGAATTGAGACCCTCGCGCCGCAACTGATGACCAATCTCGGCATAGATCAGGCGGGCAGCCACGATGGCTGCCCGGCAGTCCCGCGGCAGACCAGCCACGCCGGCCGTGGCCTGTTGATAGAGGCGATCGGCGTCCTGGAGCAGCCGCTCCACGACCTCCTGCAAAGGCGGGCTGATGCAGGGCTTGATCAACCACGCATCGGCATCCAGGCCCGCTTGCTCCAACCATTGCCGAGGCAGATACAGCCGTCCCTGCCGTGCGTCCTCACCCACATCACGCGCAATGTTGGTCAACTGCATCGCCACACCGAGCTCACAGGCTCGGGCCAGCGTACTGGCGCTGCGTCCGCCCATGATCCAGCACATCATGGCGCCCACGCTGCCGGCCACCCGGGCCGCATAGGCGTGAAGGTCCTCCAGGCTGTGGTAGCGGCGCCCCTGGGCATCCCAGGCAAAGCCCTCAAGCAAGGCCTCCAACAAGCCACGGGGCAGCTCGTACTGGTGAACCACCACCGCCAAGGCCCGGTCCTCGACGAAGCTTTGAGGACGGTCCTGATAGATGGCATCGAGCCGCTGATGCAGCGCCTCCAGGCTGCGATGCACATCATCACCGCGCGCCTGTGCCTGATCAACCAGGTCATCGGCTACACGGCAAAAGGCGTAGAGCGCAATGCTTGCCGCTCGCATGCGTGCCGGTAGCAACCGGCTGGCCGCAAAGAAACTGCGCGAACCGCCCCGCATGAGTTCGACACAGGCCAGCAGATCCTGTTCACGCCTGAGGGCCAGGGTTCGCGCAGTAGGCATCAGCATTCAGGCTCCCGTGAGCGAGGCCACGCCTCGCTGTTTATAGATGGACGCATCGGGTACCACCTGATCGAGGGCCTTGGCCGACATCAGGACTCCGGGAACGCCTGCACCGGGATGGGTGCTGGCGCCGACCATAAACAATCCAGGCAGATCCTCGCTGCGGTTGTGCGGCCTGAAATACGCGCTCTGCAGCAACAGCGGTTCGAGCCCAAAAGCTGCCCCTTTGTAAGACAGCAGCCGGTCGCGGAAATCCAGCGGCGTGGTGATCATGGATGCACGCAGGTGCTGGCTCAGGCCTGGCAGAACAGTGCGCTCGAGCGCCTGGGCCACAGCCTGCCGGTAGGGCTCGGCCTGCGCCTGCCAGTCGGTGCCGCTGTCCAGGTGCGGCACGGGCGACAGTGCGTAGAAGGTATCGCAACCGGGCGGCGCCATGGACGGATCGGTGGCACTGGGCCGATGCAGATAAAGACTGAAGTCGCTGCTGAGCCGGTGCTTGCGGAAGATATCGTCGAGCAGCTCCTTGTACCTGGGCCCCAGCACCATCATGTGGTGCGGCACTTCGTCATAGCGGCGATTGGTGCCAAAGTACCAGACAAACAGGCTCATGGAATAGCGCCCGCGCTCGATCCGGCGATCGGGCCAGCTGCGCCGCCAGTGCGGGTCAATCAGGTTCAGATAGGTCCACGCCGCGTCCGCGTTGGACACCACGATGTCGGCCGCCAGCGTGTGTCCACCGGCCAGCCTCACGCCTGAGACCCGACCGCCCTGCACCTCGATCCGACGCACCTCGGCGTTGCAGCGCAGCTCTCCGCCCAGGCTGCGCAGAAGGCCGGTCATGGCGGTGATCAGAGCGCCGGTGCCGCCCATCGTCCAATGCACACCAAACTGCCGCTCGAGCGCATTGACCAGGCTGTAGACACAAGTCACCGAATAAGGATTGCCGCCGATGAGCAAGCTCTGCAGGCTCATGGCCATCCGAAGCTTGGGATGCTTGAGGTGGCCGGCCACCATCTGATGCAGGCTGCGCCAACCCCGCATGCGGGCAATCGAGGGTATTGCCTGCAAAAGATCGCCCACCGTGTTGAACGGCTTGGTGCCAAGCACCTCAAAGCCGCGTTGATGGCAGTCGTCGGCCTCTCGCATAAAACGCTCAAAGCCGGCCGCATCGGAAGGATGAATGCGCCGCACCTCCGCACGCATGCGATCAATATCGCCGCTGTAGTCGAAGTGGTCGCCGTCATCAAAGCGAATCCGGTAGAAGGGATCTAGATGCTTGAGCGTTACCTCATCGCTGAGTCGACGGCCGGCCAGTTGCCACAACTCCTCCAGCAGAGCCGGTACGGTGATGATGGTCGGCCCGGCGTCAAACACATGACCGTTGACCCGGTGGACATAAGCCCGGCCGCCGGGGGCATCCAACTTTTCAAGCACCGTTACCTGCCAGCCGCGAAGCTGAAGGCGAATAGCCGCCGCCAAACCTCCAAATCCGCTACCGATGACCAAGGCCCGCGGTCGGGTCAGTCCGTCCACCAGATGCCGCGCCTCCTGGAGATTGATCGCATTCATGGTGGGTCCGATTTACTCGCAGCGCCCAGCGCGACAGCGGGCAGAGGCATTCTGCCGGGGTCGACGGGCCGCGCTACTTTCGGGGGATGGCCCATGGCCCAACCCCACAGACGCTCAATCGACAGTGGAAAAGCCATCAATACATGCTCGACGATGGCCAAGCCCAGCAGAGTGGCCAGGAGAACCGATCCCGTCGTAGCGCTCACCAGGCCCGTGTGTACCTCCCAGACCAGCCAGCCCAGGATCAGGGCTGACAGGCCCAGCGTCAGAAAGAAAAATGGAGTCACCGGTCCACATTTGAAATAGCTGGCCATGTAGCGCAGCTGAACTGGCAGGTAATTCGCCCCGGTCTGCGGCACCCCCAGATAGAGGTTGAGCTTGGCCGACAAGCGCATGCACCACAGCAGCGCAAAGGTGCATAAGGCCACATGGTTCGGGTGTCCGCCTTGCATCAGCCAGAGCACTGCGAAGTTCATCAAGAGAGCCAGTTCATGATGCGCCACGGCCAGCACCGATTCCCGCAGCCGGGACCAACCACGCGCCTGCGATGACAAGCTCACCCGGCGCGGCCCGGTCAGCCAACCGGTCAGGAAGGCCAACTCGTGCCAGCTCCACATCAGGATCACGCTGGCAAAGCCCAGGTAGGACCAAGCGCTGCCACTGTGACGCATGCTGGCAGCACTGCCCAACAGGCCCAGAACCAGCATGAGGGAAGCCAAGGCCATGCTCCACCGGAAGCTCGAGGCGCGCCTGCGCACCAGCCACAAGATCGCCCCAGTGCCCAGCCACCAGCTCAACAGCGCAAAAGCTGCCGCTGCGCCGATGGAATGGATCCAATCAGGCATGGTGTGCCCCCGGCCGGGCGCAGGGTGATGGACAGTTCCGAGGGGTCACTTGGGACTCGCTTACCAAACGGGGGACATACGGACCTGCTGCGGCAAGTCCTGGGATTTCACGGGCACAAGGAACATACGGCCAAAAGTCCAAGCCGCCCGAACTGCATGCACCCCCTGCAGCAACAGGCCCAGCGCGCCGCCGCGCGATTTGGCCTTTTGGTGCGCCGCTGAGATGGCCACCAGCCGGTCCATGCCAGCGCGCATGGTGGGGTGATCGATATCCAACTCGACCGGGAAAACCTGACGGCAGATCTGCGAAGTGATGCGGAACACTTCGTAGTCATACTCGGTCGAGTGCAGTCCCATGGCCTCATGGAGCAAGGGCCGGTTGTGATCGCGCACATACATGGTGGCGTAAACCGCCAGAATGAAAAAACGGATCCAGAGACGATTGACCCCTTTGAGAAGATGCGGATTGGCGCGCATGATCAGCGCAAAAGACTCACCATGCCGGAATTCGTCGTTGCACCAGCGCTCGAACCAACGGAAGATGGGATGGAAGCGCTTGTCCGGATGGCGCTCGAGCTGTCTGAAGATGGTGATGTAGCGGGCATAGCCGATCTTCTCCGACAGGTAGGTGGCGTAGTAGATGTATTTGGGCTTGAAGAAGGTGTACTTCTTGGTCCGCTTGAGGCCGCCCAAATCAATGCCCAAGTTGAAGTCCTTGAGCGACTGGTTCAGGAATCCTGCATGCCGGGACTCATCGCGGGCCATGTAAGTCATCAGCTGACGAATATCGGGGTTGGTGATGTTCTTGCGTATCTCGTTGTACAGAATGCAGCCTGAAAACTCCGAGGTCAGCGATGAGATCAGAAAATCAATGAACTCTTGACGCAGTTCCGGCGTCAGTTGGGGCATGAGGCGATTAACCTCCTCTGCAAACTGCGCATCGCGCTGAAAGTGATCGTGGTTGTTGTCCCCTTCGTATTCGGCCATCATGGCGTCCCACTCGGCGCGAACCGGCTCGACATCGAGTCGGTCGAAGTCTTCAAAGCGGGTGGTATAGAAGCGCGGCGACAACACGGTATTGACCAAGGCCCGTGCCGTTGCATCGGCCGAGCTTTCCACCTTGTTCATGAGCAAGTCGACATGGTCGGTGTTGCGGTCATTGGCAATGGCGGCATTCATGGTTGGGCTCCTGCAGATGAAGAAGATGAAGACAATCCGATGCCCTGCAATTGGGCAAAGACGGCAGCGTTACTGGGCCCAAAGGCCTCCAGATGGATGCGTTCGCCAGTGGCTGGATCGCGTAGAACCAATTTGCCATCGACGTAGGCCGACAGCTCGAAGGGCATCTCCGGCCCCAGATCCCGACGCATGCGCTCTCGGGCCAGCGTCCGAAGTGCACCTCGGGCAAAGCCTTGCTCGCCACGCAACCGGGCCACCTCCTGGCCCGATCTGGCATCGACCACCGCAATATCGCCATTAGGCCGGTCCTGGAAATGCAAGAGCCGCTGCCACTTGACGGCCCCCGTCGCCTGGCTCGGTGCACTGTGCTGGCGGTACCAGCCTACGGTCAGCAAGGTCAGTGTCAGCGAGCCCAGCGCCACCCACAGCAGCCACGGCCGGCGGCGGACGGTGGGGAGAGACTTGACGACGGCCATGCTGGCTGCACTCATGCGGTCACCGTACCGGACAGGCCCTGATGGCCGGACCCAGATGGCTGGCCTGACTGCGAATCAACCAGAATTTCCTGCGGATTGGCCAGGCGCCAGGCCTGCATGATCTTTTGACCGAGGGCCTCCACATCGGGTACGCAACGCAAGCTTGGTTCAGGGTTTTTGAGATGCCAGGCGCGAGCATGCGGCCACAGATGCAGGTAAGCGATGCGATCGGGCCCCTTGATGCGCAGCGCCACATCACCACAGCCGCGTCCCCGGGTCTTGACGGCCGCCGCCGACAGACAGGTCAGCGGCAGATTGAAGGTCATGGTCAGCACAATGCCCACCCGCATGATCACGCGCCTGTTGGTCAGGGTGTACAGGCAGGTGTGCGAGGCAAACCAGGCGATGGCCGTCAGCATGCCGATGGCCGTAGAAGCCAGCACGGCGCTGGTCAGGACCGATGGAACCACCAGATTGAGTGGCTGGCCAACCATGAAAATCGCCTGCAAAGCCAGCATGAACAGGAAGTAGATCGCCAGCTTGCGAACATGAAAGGCATGCAGGGCCAATTGACGCCAGTCGGGCGCACCCTGCCAGAGGATACGTTCCCCCGCAGGCAGCGCCTCCGGCAGGCCTGGCGCCACCTCAAATTCGTGTTCGTGCGGCGTGCTCAAAACAGCGGCTCCTGACGTTCTGGCGAGGCATACAGCAAACCGGCCCCAAAGAAGGCGGGGATGCGCTCTTCTTCAAGCATGGTGATCTGCTCAGGGTGGCGGGTGGCGGGCACTCCCTCAAACTGGTCTGCCAGCAACGCATGGACATACACCCCATCGCGCTTGATGCGGGCGAACATGATGGGGACCAGAACATGCCGACCGCCCCGCGTCTTGACCTCCAGGTAACGGAACATCATTTCCATACGGTCCACCCACAGGTCGACCACATGACCGGCCAGAGCGTGGTCGCCACCGTAGACCGGCAAACCACGCGGGTCGGTATCACGCACCGCGACGCTGTGGTCAGCAGCCACCCGCATGGGAACGATCTTGGGATCACCGTGGTGGGTCAGGTCGGGGGTGTCGGCGCGCATCGCCCAGGCGCCAGGGCCCACGCCGGCCAACAGGGGGTCGCCTTCGGGCTCGATCGGCGCTCCATTCCAGCCATGGGAAGGCCTGGCACTGTAGCGGCCGTCGGGCCGGTGCGGATCGGGTGCGTGTACCTCGCGGCCGTCATGGAGCTTGTAAGTGACCGGATCTGGCTTGGGCCAACCGGTGATCTTCGGACCGTTCTCCCGTCCCGGGTCCATCGGGTAACCCTCCCGGTGATTTTCTCGAGCCAGGTAATAGATCAGCCCGAAGAAGAAGATCCAGAAGGCATAAAGCACAAGCTGGGCTACGTCTACGTACTGCGTGATGGCGCCTGTTTCCATGGTAGTTCTCCTTCAGTCAGGGCAAGCGAGCAGATTCATAAGGTTCAACCGGGCATTTCGGCCAGGCCGATGCGTTGGGGCGATCGGCTGCGGTGTCGGGCCGTCAGGGGGCCGAGCGCCACCAGAACCACAAAAAGCAAATACATCTCAAAATGAAAGACGAAGCTGTAGCCGGTGACCGGCGAATCCAGGGTCTGACCCAGCCAGCCAGTCCGCGCCAGACCACCGATCAGGTCGCGCAACACTCCGCCGAGCACCATGGCCAGGCCGGCGGCGGTGGCCTGCACCGCACCCCAGGCGCCCAGCACCAAGCCGGTCAGCTCGCGATCGGGCATTTCCATGGCATTGAGCAGCATGCCGACCGAAAACAATCCGCCAGAAAAGCCGATCAAGGCAGCCCCTATACGAAACATCCAGGCCGAATCCAGGGGGGCGGAAAAAATCACGCAGGCAAAGGCCGGCAAGCCCAACAAGGCGCCCAGTGCGGCCAGGCGACAGGTGTCCAGTCCGCGGGCGCACAGTCGCGCGGACCAGACGAAAGCGAGCAGGCAACCGCCGGCCGTCAGCCCGGTCAGCGAGGAGGTCAGGCTGACATCGAGCCCCAGCACTTCGCCCCCATAGGGTTCGAGCACGATGTCCTGCATGCTAAAAGCCGCCGTTCCCAATCCCACGGTCCAGAGGAAGCGCCGCATCCTTGGCACCGCCATCAGGCGCGCCCAGTTGCGCGAGAAGCCGCCCTGCTCGCGCTCGCCGCGTCGCGCCGAACGGGCCTCCTGCTTCCAAAGAGAAATCAGGTTCATCACGATGACTGCCACGGCCGCCCCCTGCACCACCTGAATCAGGCGTTTGGGGCTGAAGTCGTGGAGCAGCCAGGCCAGCAGCGCACTGCCGGCCATCAGGCCCAGCAGAAACATGGCGTACAGGAGAGCCACGACACGCGGACGTTTGTCAGAAGGTGCAACATCGGTGGCTAGCGCCAGGCCAGCGGTTTGCGTTACCTGCATCCCGGCCCCCACCAGCAGGAAGGACAACGCCGCGCCCAACCGGCCCAACCACAGGCCGCCCGGGTCGGGTGGATCGGAGAGCAACAACAGCGCGAAGGGCATCATGGCCAATCCGGCAAACATCAGCAGACTGCCCATCCACAAATAAGGCAAGCGCCGCAGTCCCAGGGGCGATGGGTGGGTATCGCTGCGATAACCAATGAAAGCCCGTGCGGGTGCAAACAACAGCGGTAGTCCCACCGACAAGGCCACCCACCAGGCAGGTACGCCCAACTCGACGATCATGACCCGGTTGAGGGTACCCACCAACAGAGCCGTGGTCATGCCGATGGCCATCTGAAACAGGGACAGCCGCAGCAGGCGCGCCATCGGCAGCTCGTTTGAGGCCGCATCGGCAAAGGGCAAGTGCTGATTGGCGAAAGCCACCAACCAGGCGGGCGGTGCAAGCAGGCGTTTTTTCAAGCGCGCCACTCCCAGGCTTGCGAGGTGTAGAAGCCACTCTTGATGCGTTGAGTTCGGCCTTCCTGCCAACCGGCCTGCGACAGGCCCTGCGCCAAACCCTGGCGCAGCACGGGTTCGGAGACAGGCGTGAGCGAGGGCGAACGGTCGCTGCGCGGAAACAGCCGACCCACCGCATGCATCAAGGCCAAAGCGGGGGTGCGAGGTGCAAAGGTGAACAGGATAGAGCTGCGAGTGCGCATGGCCAGACCTTGGATCGCCTCCACCATGTGCGGCACGTCGTAGTGAATCAGCGAATCCATCGCCACCACATGGTCGAACGGACCCAGGGTCTGGCTCAGCATGTCGCCGGAGCGAAAGTCAATTTGCCCGGCACTGCTGCCCGCCTGCGCCGCCCAACGTTCGGCCGCCAACTTGACCAGAGTGGGCGAGAGGTCAATGGCCAGCACCTGGGCACCACGCTCGGCCGCTTCCATGG
>CAZATV010000066.1:0-15251 GCA_964488145.1 uncultured Polaromonas sp. | reverse complement strand
TCAGGTCGGCGCCATGCTCGAAGGGCTTGATCAGCCAGGGCGAGGTGAGGGTGGAGTCGACCAGCAGCGGCACACCCGCGCTGTGTGCGATCTCGGCCACTGCGGCGATGTCCAGCACATCCAGGCCCGGATTGCCCACGGTCTCGCCAAACAGCAGCCGGGTATTAGGCCTCAGCGCCGCCCGCCAAGCGTCCAGATCGCCTGGCTTGACAAAGGTGGTCTCGATGCCAAAGCGCCGCAGGGTGTAATGCAATAAATTGTGCGAGCCGCCGTAGATGGCCGATGAGGCGACGATGTGCGAGCCGGCATCGAGCAGCGTGGCCACGGCCAGGTGCAGCGCCGCCTGACCGCTGGCCGTGGCGATGGCGCCGATACCGCCTTCCAAGGCTGAGATGCGTTGCTCCAGCACCGCATTGGTGGGGTTGCTGATGCGCGAATAGACATGGCCGGCCCGTTCCAGGTTGAAGAGGCTGGCGGCTTGGTCGCTGGACTCGAACACAAAAGAGGTGCTCAGGTGTATCGGTACCGCCCGGGCACCGGTGACTGGGTCCGGTGCTGCACCGGCATGCAAGGAAAGGGTGTCAAATCCGGGGTCTAGATGGCCGGGCATGGGGCGTTCTCCAAGTCGGGATCGGGAAGGCTGTCCAGCAATTGTGGGCTATATTGCGGTGAAGTCGGCCGATGTGGCGGTGGCTGGCAGGGAAAAGTCATGAAAGTCTCAGACATACTCAGGGTCAAGGGCAACACCTTGTTCACAGTGGGGCCCGATCAGCTGCTGGCCCAGGCTGCGCAGGTGATGGCCGATGAAGATATTGGCTCTCTCGTGGTGATGGAGCATGGCGATCTGGTGGGCATGCTGACCTTTCGCGAGCTGATACTCACCTTGGTCCGCCATGGGGGTGTACTGGGCCAGACCCTGGTTCGCACCGCGATGGATGATGCGCCGCTGACTTGCACATTGGCAACCGAGCTTGATGAAGTGCGCCGGATGATGCTCGATCGGCACGCCCGGTACATGCCTGTGATGGATCTGGGGCGCTTAATGGGTGTCATCAGCCTGTACGACGTGGCCAAAGCTGTGGTCGATAGCCAGAATTTCGAAAATAAGCTGCTCAAGGCCTATATACGGGACTGGCCAGCCGACAAGGCCAAGACCTGAGCCATCCATCGCCAGCAGGTCCGTATTGGGCCTGGCCGCCTCGGGGATAATGCTGATATGAGCGGCAATACTTTTGGAGCGCTTTTCGCGGTCACGAATTTCGGCGAATCTCACGGGCCGGCCATAGGCTGTGTAATCGATGGTTGCCCTCCGGGTCTGCAATTGAGCGAGGCCGACATCCAGCCCGATCTGGACCGGCGACGGCCCGGCACCAGCCGGCACGTGACGCAGCGCAACGAGCCGGACGCCGTTGAAATCCTTTCCGGGGTTTATGAAGGGCGTACGACCGGTACCCCGATTGCCCTGCTGATTCGCAATACGGACCAGCGGAGCAAGGACTACGGCAATCTGCTTGACACCTTTCGCCCCGGCCATGCGGACTACACCTATGCCCACAAGTACGGTGTGCGTGACCCTCGCGGGGGGGGACGCTCTTCCGCACGCCTGACTGCGCCGATGGTGGCTGCCGGCGCGGTGGCGCGCAAGTGGCTGCGTCTGCACCAGGGCATCCAGATCATGGGTTGCATGACGCAGCTGGGTGAAATTCCCTTGGCTTTCGAGTCCTGGGACCATGTGGGTCGCAATCCGTTTTTTGCGCCGCTGGCCGATGTCTCTGCACTGGAGGCCTACATGGATGCGCTGCGTAAATCGGGTGACTCCTGTGGCGCCCGACTGCGGGTGGTGGCCACGGGCATGCCCGTGGGCTTGGGTCAACCGCTCTACGACAAACTCGATGCCGACATCGCCTACGCGATGATGGGTGTCAATGCGGTCAAGGGGGTGGAGATGGGTGCTGGATTTGCCAGCGTCAGCCAGCGTGGCAGCGCGCACGGGGATGCTCTGACCCCTTCGGGCTTTGTGTCCAACCGGGCCGGTGGCGTGCTGGGTGGCATTTCTACCGGACAGGACCTCGAAGTGTCGGTGGCGATCAAGCCCACATCGTCCATTCTCACGCCCCGGCCCTCGGTCGACCGCGAGGGCAAAGCCACCGAGGTGGTGACCAAGGGGCGTCATGACCCCTGCGTTGGCATTCGTGCCACGCCCATCCTGGAGGCCATGTTGGCCCTGGTCTTGATGGAGCATGTCCTGCAGCACCGGGCCCAGTGTGGCGATGTGCTTGCTCAGGCGCCGCGGATCGCCGGACGCGTGGTTTCCTAAGGCATCTCGCTCGATGCCCGCCTCCTCGCAGCTGGCGGCCTTGTCGGCCCTGGTCGCCACGTATTTCGCCCACATCGGATTTTTCAATCCCTACCTGCCCCTTTGGCTCAAGGACATGGGGCTCAGTCTGGTGGCCATCAGCGTGCTGGTGTCCTTGCAGTCGGCCAGCCGACTGATTGCGCCCTACATCTGGGGTTGGCTGAGCGATCGAACGGGAAGGCGCAGTTGGTTGCTGCGCTATGGTGCGACAGCGTCTATGGTGCTGACCCTGGGGCTGTGGGTGGATGGTGGTTTCACCTGGCTTTTCCTGGTGTTGTTGCTTTTGTTCTGTCACACCAGCGGCATGATGCCAATGAGCGAGGCCCTTCTGACCCAATGGGTCAGCCGGGAGGGCAGCTTCGATACACGGCGCTACGGCCGGGTGAGGGTGTTTGGCTCCATCGGTTTTTTGCTGACGGTCATCGTGGCGGGTTGGTGGTTCGAGCGTTTCGGCATGGACCAGTTTCCCCTGATCACCTTGGTCACCATCGGGGCGGTGGCCTGGAGTGCCTGGCGTCTGCCCAGTGTGCGGGACCCGGCCTCTGATCCGAAGACCCAGCCCAGCGTATGGCCGCTGTTGCGGCTTCGCTCAGTCCAATGGTTCTTTGTTTCGGCTTTTTTTCATGTGCTGGCGCATATCAGCATTTATGTGTTTTTCTCGCTCTACCTGGATGAGTTGGGCTACAGCAAAACTGCGATTGGTTTGATGTGGGCGCTGTCAGTGCTGGTGGAGATCGCCTGGTTCTTTACCCAGTCGCGCTGGCTCCCTGCTTGGTCGCTGGGCGCATGGCTGGTGATCTGCGCTGCGGTGATGGCGATCCGCATGGGGGTGACGGCCGCTGCTGCTGATGTCTGGTGGACCCTGGTGCTGGCCCAGTGTCTACACGCGATCACCTTTGCCACGCATCACACGGTTTGCATTGCCTGGCTTTCGCAGCATTTCACCGGGCCCCTGAGGGGGCGCGGTCAGGCCCTCTATACCGTGATCGCCTATGGCCTACCGGGTGTTCTGGGCGGAGTGCTCGGCGGTGTGATCAGCAGTCACTGGGGGCTAGCCAGTGTGTTCTGGCTTTCCGTACCGATGGCGCTGCTGAGCATGATTGCCGCCTGGGGCGCCTGGCGTCTGGATCGTCGGTAGTCTTTTGTACTTGACAGCGACGTATTGTCGTCTTAACGCTCGGGCTTGAGTTTGAGCGTACTTTGTGTGTGGGCCCTGATATCGGCCTCAAGCAGGTGCTGCGGCTGGTAGAGCCCACGATGGAATGCCTCGGCCTGATCTCTGTAATGTCGATCAAACAGGACGCCGCTTTGACCGACCGGATTGATCCCCACAGCCCGTTCCGGCTGTGCGAAGTCAATCACCCGGCGGGTTGAGGGGCCGTAAGTCACCAGCCACGGCGCAGGCCCGATCGGGTGAGCGAAATTGTTGATGATTTCCCGGCCGCCCGGGACAGGATAGGGGCCCGTATCAAACAGCAGATGGAGGGGCTTTTTGCGACCCAGCGGGTGTCCGTGCGTTACGGTATGGGCACGACCCCAGGTCCATTGCGCGGCTTGTTCTCCGTACAAAGAACGCAGGTGGCTCAGCGCTGCCTGCCAGGCGCGCAGCAGAATCTGCTCGCGCGTCTCAACGCCTGCGGTCTCACGATCGTCCCACCACGGCGAACTGGGGTCGGCCATCAGCCGGGGCAAGGCATGGTCGAGCGCCCGGGTCTTGAGCAGCTGCTCAAAGAAGCTCGGCCCCAGTTCATCTTGCAGGGTCGCCCTGGCCACCTCGTAGAGCCACTGGGTGAAAAGGGTTGGGTTGATGCTGCTGGCGTCATAGGCGCCGTCCCAGGCCGCAAGACCCTGGAGCAGTTCGGCCTCGGCCGGGGCCTGGGTCTGCAGAGCCGGCAGCATGTGGCGTAGCATGCCTGACGCATAGGCGGTGGTGACGTCTTGCTGAAGGGCCTGCGCCTGTTCAGAGGTCCAGCGTAGCTTTGGATGGTTCAGCGCTGCATCGATGCGCCTCGCTCTTTCCGGCAGGTTGTAATAGCCCGGTGGCGGGTGGGTGCCAGCGGGCTGTTGGTTGGCTGAGACGATATAGCCCCGCGCCGGATTTTCTTCTTGGGGGTTTCGCTCGAAGGGCAGGTAGGGGCCCTTGACAGCTTCGCCGCGTGCTGCGTCGAGAATAAAGCTGGGGTCAACGCCGGCAGGCCTTTGAGCGAGTCGACCTGCTGCCCACCAGGCGATATCGCCGCGGGCGTTGGCCCAGACCACGTTGAGGCCCGGCGCATGGATTGCCTTGACAGCCTCGCGTGCCTTGTTCAGGGTGTCGGCGCGATTGAGCTGATGGAAGGCCTCCAAGATCGGGTTTTCCGAATCCAGAAAGGTCCACCAGAGTGAAACCGCCTGTTGCGGCAGCACCGGTTTGAACAGATCAGTGATCAGGGGGCCGTGGGGCGAGATGCGCACCGGCAGTTCAACCGGCGCCTGTCCTTTGACCTGGATCACCTCCCGGCGCTCCTCCAGATTCACCCAACGGCCCTGATGCCAGACCTGACCGGGCTTGCTGGGATCTAGTTTTTCGGCGATGAAATCCACATCGTCGTTCTGGAACATGGTCAGACTCCAGCCGAAATGACGGTTGTGCCCCAGCAGGGCAAAGGGGCTGAGCGCTTGATGGTGGCCGTAAAGCTCAAAGCCGGGAGCCTGAAGGTGTGCTTCGTACCAGACGCTGGGCAGCGCGTAAGTGATGTGAGGGTCACCGGCCAGCACAGGCTTGCCGCTGGCTGTTCGGGCGCCGCCGATGACCCAGGCATTGCTGCCGTGCATCAGGGGTAGGCGCATCTGCTCCACAGTATCGGTGCCCAATAGGGCCAGCCGGCCCAGTTGCTCGGTCGTTTGCGGGCTCAGGGCTGCCGACCGGGACGGTCGCAGCCCATCCGTCTTGAAGATGCGCAGGTGGTCCAGTCCCAAATGGTCCCGGATCCGGGTGAGCACCGGCTCGGTACGGAACGCCGCTGCGAAGCTGAAGGCCAGGTAACCGCCCACGGCCATCGTGTCTTCCGGGTGGAAGTCGCGGGGCTCTATGCCCAGCAGGGTGAATTCGACCGGGAGCCGGCCACGTTCCTGAAACTGGTTGATGCCGTCCAGATAGGCCATCAGGGCTAGGGTGACTGGGTTGGATCGATCCATTCGGGCCGACAGTTGCTCCCCCCGATGGCGTAGACCCAGTGTGCGAAACAGTCGGTCGGTTTCCAGCAGGCTGGGCCCCAGGATTTCTGCAAGCTCGCCGCGGGCCAGTCGACGCAACATTTCCATCTGAAACAGACGGTCCTGGGCGTGCACATAGCCCAAGGCCCGGTACAGATCGATGTCGTTGGAGGCGCTGATATGCGGCACACCTCGCTCGTCGTAGCGCACGGTGACCGGGGCGCTCAATCCACTGAGCATCAAGCTGCCCTCGCGCTCGGGCAGGCTAACCCAGACTCGCCATCCGGCCACGGCCGCAAGCACCAGGATCAGGGTGAGCAGAACCAGGAGCAGGTGGCGAATCAAGCGCAGCATCAGGCGCGCATCTTAGGGGCTGGGGCGCGGCGCCGCTCTGCTGGTTTTCCCAGAGCCCGAGACTCAGGAGATCGAGCGCCGGTCTCGCCAACCTGCCCTTGACCCTAAGCTCCCGCAGTGCCCCAACTGTCCTTCAGGCTGACCGCCCGGTTGAACACGGGCAGCCCGGGCTTGTGCTCGACTCGGTCGGCCACAAAATACCCGTGACGTTCGAACTGGACCTTCTGGTCCGGCTGCGCAGCCGCAAGCGAGGGCTCGACATAGGCGGTGACTTGCTTGAGGCTGTCCGGGTTGAGGGCCTGCAGAAAGTCTTTGCCCCCGGCGTCCGGGTGTGCCTGCAGAAACAGTCGGTCATAGAGCCTGACCTGTGCCTTCACGCCGTCGCGGACCCCAACCCAGGTGATGGCAGCCTTGGCCTTGACGCTGTCGGCACCGGGCGTACCACTTTTGGTACCAGGAAGCACCCGCGCATGAACCTCGCGGATGGATCCGTCGGCCGCACGTTGGCAGCCGATGCATTCGATGACATAGCCGCCCTTCAGACGCACGACGTTACCCGGAAAGAGACGCTTGTAGCCTTTAGGGGGCACTTCTTCAAAGTCTTCTTGCTCGATCCAGACTTCGCGGCCGATCTTGAATCTGCGCTCCGGCGGTGCCGTTTGCCCCTCGCCCAGCGAAGATGGGGGCAGGGCGGGCTGGCTGCAGTCTTCCAAGTAGTCATTCGAGCCGAACACCTCAGCCCAGTTGATCAGCACCAGCTTGAGCGGATCGAGCACGGCCATGCCGCGGTGGGCCTTGTGCTCGAGGTCTTCGCGCAGGCAGCCCTCCAAGGTGCTGTAGTCAATCCAGCTATCGCTTTTGGAGACACCAATGCGTTCGGCAAACAGTTGCAGACTTTCCGGGGTGTAGCCGCGCCGACGCAGCCCGACAATGGTCGGCATGCGAGGATCATCCCAACCGCTGACCCGTCCTTCGCTGACCAATTGCGCCAGCTTGCGCTTGGAGGTGACCACATAGGTGAGGTTGAGGCGGGCAAATTCATATTGCCTGGGCGGCGGGCTGGCCAGCAGGCCCAGATCGATCAGCCGCTGAAGCAGCCAGTCGTAGAAGGGCCGCTGATCCTCAAACTCCAGGGTACAGATGCTGTGGGTGATCTGCTCGAGTGCATCCTCAATGGGATGGGCATAGGTGTACATCGGGTAGACGCACCAGGCGCTGCCCGTGTGGTGATGCTCGGCATGCCGAATGCGGTAAATCGCAGGATCGCGCAAATTGATATTGGGCGAAGCCATGTCGATCTTGGCCCGCAGTACCATGGCGCCGTCAGGGTGCTGACCATCGCGCATTTGCCGAAACCGCTGCAAGTTCTCGGCCGGGCTTCGATCTCTAAACGGGCTGTTGATACCCGGCTTGCCGAAGTCGCCGCGGTTGATCCGCATGTCCTCGGCGCTTTGCTCATCCACATAGGCATGACCGGCCTGAATCAGCGCCTCGGCCGCTCGGTACATGAAGTCGAAGTAGTCGCTGGCCTGGTAGGGCGGAGCGCTGCCCGGCGCCTGCCCGATCTGCGCCCAGTCAAAGCCTAGCCAGCGGACTGCATCGATGATGCTGTCGACGTATTCCTGGTCTTCTTTTTCGGGGTTGGTATCGTCAAAGCGCAGGTGACAGACACCACCGTACTCTCGCGCCAGTCCGAAGTTGATGCAAATGCTCTTGGCGTGACCCACATGCAGATAGCCGTTGGGCTCGGGGGGAAATCGGGTGCGAATGCGGGCCGGATCAAGGGCAGCGCCGGCATGATGAGTCGCATCGCCGGGGCTGCCCGCCCAGCGTCGGCTGCGATAAGTGCCCTGCGCCAGATCTCTTTCGATGATCTGGCGCAAAAAATGACTGGTCTTGCCGGGTTCTTCTCCGGGCGTACCGCTGTTGCGGGCCGGGGTTTTGGGGTTCATGAGCACGATTTTAGTGGGCCCTACCCGGGGCCAGGCCGCTCCGGGAACGGGTTCACGGACCTCGATGGAAGCAGATCACCCGGCAGCTCCGGGATAATCCGTGTTTTTCTGTCGGAAACTCTGCTGTGGATCTATCGCTGCTCATCAAAGCTGCCCTTATGGGGGTGGTCGAAGGCTTGACAGAATTTCTTCCGATTTCGTCGACGGGCCATCTGATCCTTGCCGGAGCCCTGTTGGGGTTTGATGATGCAAAAGCCAAGGTCTTCGATATCGCCATCCAGACCGGCGCCATCGTGGCGGTCATTCTGGTCTACTGGCAACGGTTATCGCAAACGGTGTTGACCCTGCCCACGCAGGAGGCCTCGCGTCGATTCGCGATGAATGTGGCGATTGCCTTTGTCCCCGCGGTCGTTTTGGGCCTGCTGCTGGGCAAGGCGATCAAGGCGCATTTATTCACGCCTCAGGTGGTGGCCACCACCTTCATTGTGGGCGGCCTGCTCATTTTGTGGGCTGAGCGCTGGCACGCGAGAACTCCAGGTGCGGTGCGCATTGGCTCGGTCGATGAGATGAGCCCGGGCGATGCTCTGAAGGTGGGTCTGGTGCAGTGTCTGGCTCTGGTGCCCGGTACCAGTCGAAGCGGGGCCACCATCATCGGCGGTATGTTTCTAGGCCTCTCGCGTCGAGCGGCTACAGATTTTTCTTTCTATCTGGCCATTCCGACGCTGATCGGCGCTGGCGCCTACAGTCTGTACAAGGAACGTGCCTTGCTTTCAGCATCCGATCTGCCAATGTTCGCCGTCGGGCTGTTCTTCGCGTTTCTCAGCGCCTGGCTGTGCATCCGCTGGCTGCTTCGCTATGTGGCCACCCACAGCTTCGTACCCTTTGCCTGGTACCGAATCGTCTTTGGCCTTTTGGTTCTTTTGACCGCCCAGATGGGCTGGGTGGATTGGTCGGCCTGAGTCCTCAGAGCCTGTGCGTGGTCTGCACGCTCATGAGATTGAGAACGGCCGCCTCCACAGCTGCTGCACTGACTTCGGGTTTCTCCATGGGAAACAGGTGGCTGCCGTCGAGCATCATGATGCGTCCCTGGGTCACCGACTGGGTCAGGGTCAGGCCGACTTGTCGCATCTCCAGCGAAGAACGCCCGCCTATGAAGGCTGCCGGGCATTGCAGAGGATGTTTTCGCAGCAGCGCCTCCAGGTTGTCCGGCAGCGTGTTGTAAATGGCCGTCTCGATGTCCCGGTCGAAACTCAGGACGCGTTCACCCTGCGGGTCGGGCCCCACCGCTTGCGTGCCATGCTCCACATAGTCGTTCAGGACATTCGGATCCCAGCTGGCAAACAGCTTCTTGTTTTGGAAATGGGTGCGAGCTTCGGTCAGGCTGGCCCATGATTGCTTGCGCTTGCGACTGACGGCGCCCGGCGAGATGGAGCCCACCAGCCGGGCTCGCTTGGCCACGGACAAGGCCGCCGCTTTCCAGCCGCCCAGCAGGGGAGAGTCGATGAGAACCACGCCCCGGATCTTGTGCCCCCCCAGGGACGGGTGCTGGGCCGCGCACATCAGGCTGAGAAAGCCCCCCAGCGAGTGGCCCACCAGGAAAGCGCCCTGGCCGCTTTTGTGGCAATGGTAGGCGGTAAAGTCCGCCAGCTGCCTGACCAGATGCGGCCAATTGCTGCTGACCGGGTAGCGCTGATCATGGCCAAACTTTTCGATAGCTTCCACATGAAAACCGCGTCGGTTCAGTGCCCGCAGCATCACGCCATAGGTGCTCGCCGGGAAGCTGTTGCCGTGCGAGAAGATGATCAGGGGTAATCGGTCAGACACGGCAGGCTTCAGATGAGCTTCTCGTCAGGCGTGGTGATTTTTTTGAGGGTATTGTGCCGTTCATCCGGCATTTTGAGCGGATTGGGAGTGTCAGCGCCGTTCCAGACGGGATCTTCGATGCTGTCAAAGACTTGACGCAGCTTGTGTCCCCAGTTGTTGTGCATCATGCGGTAGTAGGGATTGTTTTGATCGATGCACACCAGCTTGTCGCTGCGGAACTGGTTGTTCTCATAGACCGCCAGGTCCAAAGGGAAGCCCACAGAAAGATTGGACTTCATGGTTGAGTCCATCGACACCAGGGCGCATTTAGCCGCCTCCTGCAAGGGCGTCTCGGGTGTGATGACGCGGTCGAGCACGGGCTTGCCATACTTGGCCTCGCCAATCTGGAAATAGGGTGTTTCGCGGGTGGCTTCGATGAAGTTGCCGGCCGAATACATCTGAAACAGCCGCATACCCTCGCCGCGGATCTGGCCGCCAAACAACAAGGAGATGTTGAAGTCGACATCGGCCCCGCGCAGGGCAGCCCCGTCACGTTCGTAGACCCGACGCACCGCCGAGCCCAGAACCCGCGCCGCATCGAACATGCTGCGCGCGTTCCAGATGGTCAACGGCTCCTCATTGCCGGGTTCTTTGAGTTTTTCTACTTGCAGCAGCTCTCGAACCGATTGCGTGATCGACAGATTTCCTGCCGATAGCAGCACCATAAAGCGGTCATCCGGCCGCTCGTAGACGATCATCTTGCGGAAGGTGGAAATGTGATCCAGACCCGCATTGGTGCGGGAGTCGGACAGGAACACCAGTCCGGCATTGAGCTTGATGGCAACGCAGTAAGTCATGGTCAGTGGGTGCCGGCGGAACCGGAGAGTTTTTTGAGTTGGTAGATCAGGTCCAGGGCTTCCCGAGGGCTGAGAGCATCCGGGTCGATGGCCTGAACGGCCCGATCCAGAGGGCTGGGCAGCGGGCTCTCCGAAGCCGGCGGAGGTGCGAACAGATCAACTTGCGCTTGCTTCTGTTCAGACTCCAACGCTGAAAGCGTCTGCCTTGCATGGTGCACCACTGGGGCGGGAACGCCAGCCAAGCGGGCTACCGCAATGCCGTAACTTCGGCTGGCCGGGCCGGCTTCGATCTGGTGCATAAAGACAATATCCCGGCCTGATTCAAGCGCACTCACATGCACATTGACGGCCCCGGGGTGCCGGGCAGGCAAATCGGTCAGTTCGAAGTAGTGGGTGGCAAACAGGGTGAAGGCCCGTGTACGGTCGTGCAAGTGGGCGGCAATGCCACTGGCCAGGGCCAAACCGTCAAAGGTCGAGGTGCCGCGACCGATCTCGTCCATCAGCACCAGCGACTGCTCGCTAGCCGTGTGGAGGATCTGGGCGGCTTCGGTCATCTCCAGCATGAAGGTCGATTGCGCGTTGGCCAGGTCATCGGCTGACCCGATTCGCGTGTGGATGGCATCGATCGGACCGATCCGGCATTGCGAGGCAGGTACATAAGATCCTATGCTGGCCAGTAGCACGATCAGTGCCACCTGTCGCATGTAGGTTGATTTTCCGCCCATGTTCGGCCCGGTGATGATCTGCATGCGCGTTTTGGCATCCAGATGGCAGTCGTTGGCGATGAAGGGCCCGCCCCCGGTTTCGGCCAAGCGGGCCTCCACTACCGGGTGTCGCCCGGCCGTGATGGACAGGCAAGGCTCGCGCGTGAATTGTGGCTGGCACCAGCCCAGCGTCAGAGAACGCTCGGCCAAAGCCGCCAGCGCATCGAGGGCTGCCAGTGCCTGGGCCAATGCCGAGAGAGCGGGCACGAAGGGCTGCAATAGGTCGAGCAGTTGCTCGTAGAGGTGCTTCTCCCTGGCCAGGGCTCGTTCCTGGGCCGACAGGGCCTTGTCTTCGAAGGCTTTGAGTTCGGGGGTGATGAAGCGCTCGGCATTCTTGAGCGTCTGACGGCGGCGGTAGTCCTCGGGGACCTTGTCGAGCTGTCCTTGCGTGACTTCAATGTAGAAGCCGTGAACCCGGTTGAATTGAACCCTCAGGTTGGCGATGCCGGTGCGGATCCGTTCGCGGGTTTCGAGGTCAATCAAGTAGGCATCGCAGTTGCTTTCGATGGAGCGCAGCTCGTCAAGCTCGGGGTCATGTCCTTCGCGGATCACGCCTCCATCGCGTACTTGCACCGAGGGTTCGTCCAGCAAGGTGCGCTCCAGCAGCTCCATGCACTGGGGTGGTGCCGCCAGCGCACCGAGCATGCCTTCGATCAGTGTCGGTAAGGGGCTGCAAGCGAGCTGCTCGCGCAGGGCCAGAGCCTGCAAGAGGCTGCGTCGCAAGGCCACCAGTTCACGCGGCCGGACCTGCCGCAGCGCCACGCGGGCGCTGATGCGCTCGACATCGGAGCTGCCTTTGAGTCGATCCCGCAGATCGCTCTGCACTCCGGCGCGCAGCCAGTCTATGGCTTGATGTCGCAAGCGGGCTTCATCGCGTTGTCTGCGCGGCGAAAGCAGCCAGTGGCGCAACAGACGGCTGCCCATGCTGGTGACGCAGCTGTCGATAAGTGAGAGCAGGGTGGGTGCGCTTTCGCCGCGTAGCGTCTGTGTCAACTCAAGATTGCGTCGGGTGCTGGTCGGTAGCTCCATGAATTCGTCAGAGCGCAGCACCTGCAGCCGATGGATATGCGACAAGGGTCGGCCCTGGGTGTGCTCTGCATAGGCCAGCAGCGCGCCAGCGGCTGCATGGGCCTCGGGCAGTTCTTGTGCATTCCAGGCTTGCAGGGAGGCGGCCCCGAGATGCTCGAGCAGCCGGCGCTTTCCCAGCTCGGCATCAAAGGGCCAGTGCGGTCGCGCCGTCAGAGGGCATGAGCCGGAAGTCAGGGTGGATGCCAGCTTGAGCTGCGCCTCAAAGGCCGGGGTCACTTCAATGCTGTGAATGATTTCGCTGGGGCCAATGCGGCCCAGCCAGGCCCCGATATCCTGCCCTTCACATTGGGCCAGGTAGACCTGCCCCTGGGTCACGCTCAGCCAGGCCAGACCGCAGCGGTTGCGCGGCCCTTGGTGGATCGACAGCAGCAGCGACTCGCTTTTGTCGCCCATCAACTCCGATTCGGTCAGCGTACCGGGCGTGATGACGCGCACCACCTTGCGTTCAACGGGGCCTTTGGCGCTGGCAACGTCACCCACCTGTTCGCAGATGGCGACCGATTCGCCCAATCGGACCAGCTTGGCCAGATAGGTCTCGACCGAATGAAAAGGTACGCCCGCCATTCGGATCGGCTCGCCGGCCGACTGTCCGCGTGTCGTCAGCGTGATGTCGAGCAGTTGTGATGCCTTGATCGCATCCTCGTGGAACAATTCATAAAAGTCCCCCATACGGTAGAAAACCAGGGTGTGCGGGTAGTCCTTTTTGATGGACAGGTACTGCGCCATCATGGGGGTGTGCGCGGCCGCAACCCCCTCTCCTGGAGCCTGCGCCAGGGTCTGCGATGAGGAAGGGTTGCGAGAATTCAAGGGTCAGGTTCGATCGGGTGGCGGCACTGGGGCACGTGAGGCCAAGAATCGCCCGATCCGCAAGAAAAGCGCATTATCCGGGCTTGCTCCCAGACCTGCTCGGGGCTGGCCGGTGGAGGCTCGGCCGCCCGGGTTTTAATCGTGTGCTCTTAAGGGCTTGACAGAGTTTGGGCCGGAGCCCGGTGTCGGCGCTAGACTCCGTGCTCGGCTGGCCGGAGGACCTGGGATGGGCTCCGGTCCTGCAGCCTTCAGGTCTGTCACTCTGGAGTTCAACCGATGTTTGAGAAAGTGGTCCCGATCAGTCTCGAGCGCCATCGCGGCAAGAAGGTTCGGCCGGTCCTTGATTTCCGGTTTGCGGCCGACTTTCATGTGGCCTACCTCACGGTCCATGAGTTTTCACGTGCGGCGGCCATTTACCCCATCGTTTTTCTGGAGGACAAGACCGACGATCACTTCAGGCCTCTGGCGCTGCTCGGATTGCAGGCCGGTGAAAACCTTTTTGTCGATGGGCAGGGGCATTGGGACGCTGCTTATATTCCGGCTGTCGTTCGGCGCTATCCCTTCGCTTTGTCGCAGACCACCGACTCCGATCGCTATGTGGTCTGTGTTGACGAGGCCAGCACTCTAGTTAACGACAGCGAGGGCACTGCGCTGTTCGATGATGCGGGGCAGCCTACGGAGATGATCGAAAACGTCAAGCGCTACTTGAGCGAATTGCAGCAGATGGATCAGGTGACCCGGGAGTTCGTTCAGTTCGTTTCAGCCCATAACCTCCTGACCCCGCTGAACATGCAGGTCAATGTCGGCGGGCAGTCGCGAAGCATTTCAGGCTGCTATGTGATCAATGAGGAGCGTTTGAACAACCTCAGTGACGCACGCTTTGTCGAGATTCGCCAGAAGGGCTATCTGCCGGCGATCTATGCGCATCTGATTTCGCTGTCACAGGCCGAGCGTCTGTCGGTGTTGAAAGATCGCCGTCTGACGGATCAGGCCTCAAGTCCCGCACCGACCGAGGCGATCTCAGAGCCTGTGGCGCCCCAGCCTTCAGTCACACGGGTTCGCCGCTCACGCCCGTCCTCGGCCAAAGCCAAATCGGGCTGAGCGCCGCAGAGTTAAGCCTTGGCAGCGCGAGCGGCACCCGCGCCTCAAGAAGGGCTTACGGGGGGTTCCTGGGACGTTTCCCGGGTCGCTCTGCTGCCCCGCCCTTTGAGCAACGGCTTGCTGGCTTTGGCGGCGGACTCAGTTTCCACGGCTCGCTTGTCCTCTGTGCCCGCAAATTTGCTGTAGCGTCCCAAAATGGAAACCAGCTGCGCGTAGATGCGGGGGTTGCCAGCCAGGCACTCGCCCTGGTGCATAAAGTCGGCCTCGCCGCTCAGGTTGCCGATCAAACCTCCGGCCTCGGTGATCAGCAGAGACCCGGCCGCCACATCCCAGGCCTTCAGGCCGGTTTCAAAAAAGCCATCGCTGTAGCCGGCTGCCACGTAGGCCAGGTCCAGGGCGGCCGCACCCGGCCGACGCACGCCGGCGCACTGACTCATCACCTCAGCGAGCATGCGCATGTAGGTCTGCAGCTTATCCCCCGGGCGGTAGGGAAAGCCGGTGGAAATCAGACATTGGTCCAGTCCTGCGCGCTTGGCCACCCGTATCCGTCGGTCATTGAGAAAAGCTCCGCGGCCTCGAGTGGCATAAAAGAGGTCGTTGCGCGTCGGATCGTAGACCACCGCCTGCTCTACTCGCCCCTTGACCGCCAGGGCAATGCTCACGCAGTAGACCGGAAAGCCATGAATGAAATTGGTGGTGCCGTCCAGCGGGTCGATGATCCACTGATAGTCGGAGTGGCGAGCGCCATGCTGATCGCCCGATTCCTCGGCCAAGATGCCGTGCCCGGGATAAGCCTGCAACAGCGTTTCGATAATGGCCGTCTCGGCCGCATGATCGACTTCAGTCACAAAGTCATTGGTCTGCTTGGCCGAAACCCGAACCGCCTCCACATCAAGTGCGGCCCGGTTGATGATGGCGCCGGCGGCGCGCGCAGCCTTGATGGCCACGTTGAGCATGGGGTGCAGGGAACTGG
>CAZATV010000065.1:0-15310 GCA_964488145.1 uncultured Polaromonas sp. | reverse complement strand
CGCCTACACCGAAGGCTGCCGCGCCATGGCCAGCGTGGCCGCTGCCGCCTACGACGCTTCGCACCATCATCCGGATGCGCAGGTGCGCGCCCACAACCAGGCCTTCTATGAATTCATGGTGCCGCTGGTCAAGGGCTACAGCACCGAGATGAGCCAGGAGGTGACCGCCCTGGGCGTGCAGGTGCATGGCGGCATAGGCTTTATCGAGGAGACCGGTGCCGCGCAGTATTACCGCGATGCCAAGATCCTGACCATCTACGAAGGCACCACCGCCATACAGGCCAACGATCTGGTGGGTCGCAAGACCGCGCGCGATGGAGGCCGAACTGCACGGGCGCTGGCTGCTCGTATCGAATCTACTGAGGCCCAGTTGCTGGCCTCGGGCAGTGAATCGGCCCAGGCGGTGGCTCGCCGACTCGCTGCTGCCCGGCATGCCTTTGTCGATGTGGTCGATTTCATTTGCAGCAAGACCTCGCCCAATGCGGTGTTTGCCGGCAGCGTTCCGTATCTGATGCTGGCGGGCAATCTCATGGCCGGCTGGCAGATGGCGCGTGCCTTGCTGGCCGCTGAACACCTGCTGGCTGCTGGCCAAGTGGCCGAATTCGGCCAGGACTTTCTGCGCACCAAGATCACCACCAGCCGCTTCTATGCCGACCATCTCCTCACCCGGATTGCGGGTCAGCGCAATGCCATCGTCGAGGGTGCCCAGAGCGTCACCGAGTTGGCCGCCGAGGCTTTTTGACGTCCCGCTTGTTTTTCCCTTTTTGAAAGTCCGTCCCCATGTCACGACTGCCTGGCGCTCTGGCGCATTTGCCCTTTCCGGTGATCGGCTCGCCGATGTTCATTTTGAGCACGCCCAAGCTGGTGATTGCGCAGTGCATCGCCGGTGTGGTGGGCTCCATGCCCGCGCTCAACGCGCGGCCAGTGGCACAGCTTGACGACTGGCTGGCCGAGATCACGGAAACATTGGCCGCCTATAACCGGGCCCACCCCGACCAGCCGGCTGCGCCCTTTGCCATCAATCAGATCGTGCACAAATCGAATGACCGGCTCGAGCAGGACATGGCCCTGTGCGTCAAGTACAAGGTACCGATCTATATCACCTCGCTGGGCGCCCGCGAGGACATCAACCAGGCCGCACACAGCCATGGCGGTGTGGTGCTGCATGACATCATCAACAACGCCTTTGCCCGCAAAGCCATCGAGAAGGGCGCGGACGGTCTGATCGCGGTGGCCGCTGGCGCCGGTGGCCACGCCGGGGTGAAAAGTCCTTTTGCCCTGATCCAGGAAATCCGCCAGTGGTTTGACGGCCCGGTGGCGCTTTCCGGGGCGATTTCCACCGGTGGGGCGGTGCTGGCGGCGCAGGCCATGGGCGCTGATTTTGCCTACATCGGTTCGGCCTTTATCGCCACCGAGGAGGCCCGCGCGGCCGACGACTACAAGCAGGCGGTGGTCGATTCGAACTCCGACGACATTGTCTACACCAATCTGTTCACCGGGGTACACGGCAACTACCTGGCCCCCTCTATCCGTAAAGCCGGGCTGGATCCAGCCAACCTGCCCACCAGTGACCCCAGCAAGATGAATTTCGGCGGCGACACGGCGGCCAAGGCCTGGCGCGACATCTGGGGCTGTGGCCAGGGCATCGGTGCCATTGACAAAGTGCAAAAGGCTGGCGATTACATTGCCCAGTTGCGCCGCGAGTACGAAGCGGCCCGCCAGCGCGTCTGCGCTTGATCTGCTCAAGCCCTCAAGGCTGGGGCGCCAGGATTAGCCCCACAGGCAGACGAAAAAGCTGTATATTCATACAGTATTTTTTGATCCGTCTGTTTCTGTGTCCAACTCAAGTGTTCCTGATATCGCCCAAGTGTGGCGGGCTAGCCAGTTGGCGCGTGGCCGCGAGCCGGTGCTGCCCACGGGCTATGCCGCGCTCGATGCGGTCTTGCCGGGCGGCGGCTGGCCGATCGGTAGCCTGACCGAGCTGCTGCAGGCGCCTGCCGTACACGCCGAATGGGGCTTGTTGGCCCCTGCGCTGGGGCCACTGGGTTCTCGTGCATCGGCCCGAGGGCCTCGCGCCCGTCCCGCGCTGATGCTCATCGGTGCGCCGCATCTGCCGTTTGGACCGGCCCTGGCTGCGCAAAACTGCGATCCGGGGGGGCTGCTGCAGGTACAGGCCGATCGTCTGGCCGATCGTCTGTGGGCTGCCGAGCAGGCCCTGCGCTGCACCGACGTACAGGCGGTGCTGGTCTGGCTTGAAAAGGCCGCCTCGCTGGCCTTGCGGCGTTTGCACACCCTGGCGCAAGCCCATTCGCGTCTGCTGTTTGTTTGCCGGCCCCAGGCTGCCGAGCAGGAAGCCTCGCCCGCGCCTTTGCGGCTGCGACTGCAGTGGCCTGCGGCAGTCCCCGGGACTGCGGCGGTGCTCCAGGTCGAAGTGCTCAAGCGCCGTGGGCCGCCGCTTGCGGCCCCATTGCTTCTGCAGACCTCACCGGCGGCCTTGCGGCATTTGCTGGCAGCCGGCCATGCCCAGGCTCGGCGTCGACGTTTATCGACCCAGCGATTCGCCAGCCCTCAGGAGGTGCCCGATGCTGTGGATCGCGCTGCGAGCCTGGCCTGAGGCTCCCGGGTCTGCGCCGGCTGCCTTGCAATCGGCGCTGGCCTGCCATGCCCTGCGCTATACCCCGCGGGTGAGTTTGGCTCGCGATGCGGTGTTGATGGAGGTGTCGGCCAGTCTGCGTCTGTTCGGGGGCCTGGCCGCTTTGCGGGTGCAACTGTGGCGGGAACTGCAGCAGGAGATGGGCCTCGACGATTCGGCCGGTCTGCGCGCTGCGGCCGGACGCACCTCGCTGCAGGCTTTGGCCCGCTTGCGTCTGAATCGACCCTGGCGCGAGACCGCCCGCATACCTGCGGCGGATCTGCCGCTGGCGGCCCTCGATGCGGCGCAAGCGCATCTGGATTTGCTGGGCAGCCTGGGCTGCCATCGCTGGCAGGACCTGCGCCGTCTGCCCCGTCAGGGCGTGGCGCGACGCTTTGGGCAGGATCTGCTCGATGCGCTCGATCAGGCTTGGGCCGAACGCCCCGAAAGTCATCAATGGTGGCAGGTGCCCGAGGTCTTCGAGAGCCGTCTGCAATGCCCGGGCGGCCTGGAGCACGCCGAGGGTCTGCTGCAAGCGGCCCGGCATCTCCTGCAGCATTTGCGGGCCTGGTTGCTGGCGCGCAGTTTGGGCGTGCTGGGCGTGGAGCTGGTCTGGTACAGCGATATTCGCCGCAGCGCCGCTGAACCGGTCTGTCTGCCCTTGCGCCTGAGCGAGCCCACGCAGGACATGGCGCACCTGCAGCGATTGCTGGGTGAACGCCTGTCGGCCATGCGGCTGCAGGCACCGGCCCACGCCGTCAGCTTGCGGTCTCTGGAAACGGTGGCGCTGGCGGCCTGCAGCGGATCTCTGTTGCCGCAGGAGCAGCGATCCGGCGAGAGCCTGGGCCAGTTGCTCGAACGGCTGGAGGCGCGACTGGGCCGCACGCAAATTCGGTGTTGGCAGCCGGGCGATCGTCATGAGCCGGAGTACATGCAGCAGTGGCTGCCGGCTTGGGCGTCGGATCGCCGCGAGGGCGCGGCTCCTACAGCGACTCCTAGAACGGATCCCATAACGACTCGGGTGATCTTGCCTCCTGCGTCTCTCGCGGGCTCGGCAACAGCTGCGAAATCAGGGCAGGGGGCAGGCCCGCATGGCCCTTTGCCGCTGGCCTGGGGTCAGTTGCTGCCCACCTGGTTACTGCCGCAGCCCCGGCCCTTGCGCTTGCAGGGCGATCGACCTTGCTATCCGGATCCTTTGGCCTTGCTGGTCGGGCCGCAGCGGCTGGAGATTTCGGGCTGGACGGCCGCCGATTCAGGGCCGGAGCATGCGTGCCGGGTGGCAGCGCCAGTTCTGCGCGATTACTTCATCGCCCGCAGCGCTCAGGCGGGCTTGCTGTGGATCTACCGCGAGCGCAAGCCGCGTGCCCAGACGGCCTGGTTCCTGCACGGCATTTTTGCCTGAGGGACCTTGTCCGTGACTTTGCCCGACTATGCCGAACTGCATGCGCTGAGCAACTTCAGCTTCCAGCGCGGGGCCTCACACCCCGAGGAGTTGGTCGAACGCGCGCAATCCCTCGGTTATCGCGCTCTGGCCCTGACCGACGAGTGCTCGGTGGCCGGCGTGGTGCGTGGCCATCAGGCGGCGCGGGCCTGCGGCCTGCCCTTCATCCCGGGTGCTGAATTCCGTTTGCACCAGGAGGCCTTGCGCCTGCTGGTGCTGCCGCACGATGCGCAGGGTTGGGGCCACTTGTGTGAATTCATCACAGCCGCTCGCCAGGCTGGCCAGGGCGATTCGAGCGCCTACCGGGTGGTGCGCGGTGAGGCGGCTTTCGAACGCTTGCAGGCTTGCGAAATCATCCTGTGCCCACTGCCCGAGCAGCCGATCGATCCGATCGTACTGACCGATCAGCTGGCCTGGGCGGTGCAGCTCTGGCGTGGCCGCCTGTGGCTGGCGGTGCATTTGCAGCAGCGTCTCGACGATGCGCTCCGTCTGGAGCAGCTCGAGCAACTGGCCGAGCGCTACCGTGTGCCGCTGCTGGCCGCGGGCGGAGTCCTGATGCACAAGCGCTCGCGCAAGCCCCTGCAGGATGTGGTGATGGCCATTGGCCTGGGCTGCACGGTGCAGGAGGCTGGTCGCGCCTTGCAGCCCAATGCACAGGCCCATCTGCGCTCACGCCTGCAATTGGCCGAGCTCTACCGCCCCGAATGGTTGGCCGCCACCCTGGTGGTGGCACAGCGCTGCCGCTTCAGTCTGGACGAAATTGCCCATCACTATGCCTACCCCCGTCAGGACAGCGTGCCCGCCGGCTGCACGCCCTTGCAGTGGCTCGAGCAGTTGACCCACCACGGCCTGCGCGAGCGCTATCCCCAGGGCGCACCTGCGACCGTGCAGCAACAGGTGGCCCACGAGTTGGCGCTGATTGCTCAATTGCGCTACGAGATGTATTTTTTGACCGTCTACGACATCGTGCGCTTTGCGCGCTCTCAGGGCATTTTGTGTCAAGGCCGGGGCTCGGCGGCCAATTCGGCGGTCTGCTATTGCCTGGGCATCACGGCGGTGGACCCCGCCGAAAGCTCTCTGTTGTTTGAGCGCTTTATCAGCCGCGAGCGGCTCGAGCCTCCCGATATCGATGTGGACTTTGAGCATCAGCGGCGCGAGGAGGTCATTGCTTACATCTACCGTCGCTACGGTCATGAACGAGCGGCGCTGGCCGCCACGGTGATTCGATATCGCCCGCGCAGCGCCTTGCGCGATGCCGGTAAGGCCCTGGGCGTGCCCTCCGATCTGATCGAGGCTTTTGCGCGCGACTGCAGCTGGATGGACCGCAGCGATGCCACGCCGGTTTGGCCCGAGGGTGTGGACCGGCAGGACCCGGTCATTGCGCAATGGCTCGCGTGCGCCACCGAGCTGCTGGGCATGCCGCGCCATCTGGGTCAGCATGTGGGCGGCTTTGTGCTGACCCAGGACAAGCTCACCCGCCTGGTGCCGGTCCAGCCGGCGGCCATGGACGGGCGCTTCATCATCCAGTGGGATAAGGACGACCTGGAAGCGGTGGGTCTGATGAAGGTCGATGTGCTGGCTTTGGGCATGCTGTCGGCCATCCGCCGCTGCCTTGAACTGGTTTCGCAGTGCCGGGGTCGTCCGCTGCAGATGCATCAGATTCCTGCAGACGATCCGGCCACCTACGACATGATCTGTGCAGCCGATACCGTGGGCGTCTTCCAGATTGAAAGCCGGGCGCAGATGAGCATGCTGCCGCGGCTGCTGCCCCGCTGTTATTACGATCTGGTGGTGCAGGTGGCCATCGTGCGGCCTGGGCCGATACAGGGTGGCATGGTGCATCCGTATCTGCAGCGGCGCGAGCAGCTGCGCCAGGGGCACAAGCCGGTGATCGATCATCCGGCGTTGACGCCCGCGCTGGGCCGAACCCTGGGGGTGCCGATCTTTCAGGAACAGGTGATGCAGATCGCCATGATCGCTGCCGACTTCACACCCGGTGAGGCCGATCAGCTACGCCGCGCCATGGCGGCTTGGAAACGCAAGGGCGGCCTCGACCCCTTCCGGCAGCGCCTGATCGGCCGCATGATTGAAAAGGGCTATCCACCAGACTTTGCCCAGCGCATCTTCAGTCAGATTGAAGGCTTTGGCGAATACGGTTTCCCCGAGAGCCATGCGGCCAGTTTTGCCAAGCTGGTTTATGTCAGCTGCTGGCTCAAGTGCCATGAGCCGGCCTGTTTTTTGGCGGCCATGCTCAATGCCCAACCGCTGGGTTTTTACTCGCCTTCGCAGCTGGTGCAGGACGCGCGCCGGCATCAGGTGGAGGTGCGGCCGGTGGATGTGACCGTCAGTGTCTGGGACTGTAGCCTGGAGGAGGCCCCAGGGCCTGCCGATCCCCTGGCCCTGCCGGGTGCACCGCCAGCGCCGGGACGTCAGCCCGCCGTGCGTCTGGGCCTGCGTCTGGTCTCGCAGCTGTCGCAGGCGGGGGCCGATCGCATCCTCCAGGCGCGTCAGCAAGCGGCTTTTGTCAGCGTCGAGGACCTGGCTTTGCGCGCGATGCTGGGGCGGCGCGATCTGGACGCGCTGGCTGCTGCCGACGCCTTGGCGGCGCTGGCCGGCCACCGACGTCAGCAGGTCTGGCAGGCTGCTGCCTTGCGACCGGTGCCGGCCTTGCTGCGTCGTGCGCCGGTCGATGAGCCCGATCTGCCTTTACCCGCCATGCCTGAGGCCCAAGACATTCTGGGCGACTACCGCGCCCTGGGGCTGAGCCTGCGCCGCCACCCGCTGGCTTTGCTGCGGCCACAACTCAGGCGCCAGGGTCTGCTTTCGGCGGGTGAGCTTGAGGCCTTGCCGGGAGGGCAGTGGGTTGCTGCCGGCGGTCTGGTGACGGTCCGTCAGCAACCTTCCACAGCACGTGGCACGGTTTTTCTCACCCTGGAAGACGAAACGGGTTCGGTCAATATCATTGTGGGCCGTTCCCTGCGCCAGCGGCAGCGGGCCTTGTGGATGCATGCGCGTTTGCTGGCCGTCTGGGGTACTTGGCAACGCAGCGCTGAAACCGGTCGCCAGCCCGGCTATGGGGCCGTGCGCAATCTGGTGGCGCACCGGCTGCAGGATCTCAGCCCCCTGGTTGGCCAGCTGGCCGCGGTCAGTCGGGATTTTCACTGAAGGCCAACAAGCTGCTGCCAGCCTTGCGGGCTGTTCACTTGACTGTTCTTGTCGCCAATTTGTCATTTTCTTACATCTGAGCGATCACTAAATCCTACACTGCTGCGCTGCAACATCCTACGAAGACGCCTTTGCCTGAAAGGCCAACCGGACCCGTGCCGGTAGGCCCTCTGAAATCCTTCATGATGGTTTGAGCATGACGCACAAGAGCTTGTTCAAGGAAGCGGCCCAGCGCTTCGTCCAGCGCGGTCAGATGCCCGATGACATGCCCCAGTCTGCTGGCCAAGCCATGGCCTCGCAGCCTGCGTCTCACGCGGGACCGCCTACCCAGATGAATGCCCAGGCTCTGAGCCCCCATCACGTGCACCGTACGGCGGCGCCTCAAAATCAGACCGACCGCTGAGCCGGTAGCCTCAGGTCAGCAGCCCTCAGGCGGCCTCTGGCCTTAAACCCCAGAGGGAAAAGTCTCTGGTACCTCACCGGTGACCCAGACCGGTCCCTTGTCCAGGGGTTCCAGGGCATGGCTGTGGTCGATATGCAGCACTGCATCAAATTGCCCGGGTAGCCGTGTCATGAAATAGTGACTGTGTCTTTCGGTTTCGGGTCGATAGATCACGCCAATGGCCCGCTGCAGCCGCTGGGCGCGAGTCAATTGGGTCAGCGCCTCATTGCCGCGCAGCACCAGCAGAAAGCGGTCGACGTCAGCCTGATGCATCAAATCTTCCCAGCTACCGGCCAGACCTGGTCGGACCCGCTTGCGCTGGGCTGGTTCGTCCCAGTCGCTGGCGGCAGTCACCGATCCGGCATAGGTGCTCATGCCCAGATTGAAGACTTCCTGTCCATACTGCTGTCGCAACAGCTGCCCCAGATTCCATTCGCCCCGCTCGCCCATTTCCGTGGCGCTGGCATCGCCCAGATGCGAGTTGTGGGCCCAGATGGCCATCCGGACGCGCTGGCCGCGACGCCCCAAATGGGCTTGCAGCGACTCAACGGTCTCCAGCATATGGCTATCGCGCAAATTCCATGAGGCGACCCGGCCGCCGAACATGCTGCGGTAGTAGGCTTCAGCGTTGCGCACCAGGCGCGCATTCTGCAGCGCGTGAAACAGCTCCTCGGGATCCTTGACCGCGCTGTCCAGGCTGCGCTGGCCCAGTTCGCGCAATTGCTCCAGCACCTCGCGCTCGCAGCTGCGGCTCAAGCCCAGGCTGGCAGCATAGCCATAGGCTTGACTGTCTTCCCGGACGTGGTCAAAGCAGGCGTAGCGGGCGCGAGCCCGCTGCGCCGCTTTCGGATCGACCCGGTCCAGATAGTCCAGCACCTGCGCCATGGATCGAAACAAGCTGTAAAGATCCAATCCGAAAAAGCCCACTTGTGAGTCACTGCTCAGGTTGTGGTTGCGCAGCCATTCCACGAAGCGGCTGACCTCGGTGTTACGCCACATCCATGAGGGAAAGCGCTCGAAGCCCTCCAGAGCCTGCGCGGCGTGAAGGTCCTTGCTGCGGCCGGTGACGTATTGGTGTACCCGGTAGGCATCGGGCCAGTCGGCCTCGACGGCCACTGCATCGATGCGCCGCTCAAGGATCAGACGCTGCGTGATTTCGGCGCGTTCACGGTAGAACTCGCGCGTTCCGTGTGAGGCCTCGCCGAGCAGGACAAAGCGAGCCGAGCCTATGGCGCTAAGCAGCCGATCGTAGTCAGACGGATGACCAAATAGCGGCTGAAGTTGCTGTCTGATGCCGTGCACGATTTCGGCTGCGCTGGGCCTGACGAGGGTGCCGGGCACGCTCGGTCGCCCGGCAGAATTTGTGTTGCTCATGGGGTTTTCCCAGCCGCTGAACCGCTGGGGGCCGATGCCGCAGCGGCCTGCCGGGTTTGCAGCGATCGCTCGGCCCACGCTTTGTCCAGCAACTCGCAGACCTCCTCGTCGCTGGCCTGGGTCATGTGGTCGTACCAAAGACCGACGGCATGGAAGGGCTCAGGCATGAAGGGGCAGACCACTTCGTCGGCCACCTCCGACAGTTCCTCGCAGCTGTCGCGTGCGCCGACCGGCACGGCCACGATCAGACGTGCCGGTCCCTGCTGGCGTACGGCCAGAGCAGCCGCCCGCATGGTGGCGCCAGTGGCCAGCCCGTCGTCCACCAAGATCACATGCCGCCCTCTGGGACTGATGGCAGGGTGCTCGCCGCGATAGCGCTGTTCGCGCCGCACCAGCTCATCTTGCTCGCGGGCCAGAACCTCGGCCACCGCCTGACTTGAGACGTTCATGCCGCGCAGGGGATTCATCACGCGCACCCCGCCACTGGCAATGGCGCCCATGGCGTATTCCTCGTGACCGGGCAGGCCCAGCTTGCGAACCACCCAGACGTCCAGCGGCGCGTGCAGGGCTTTGGCCACCTCGTAGCCCACCGCCACGCCGCCTCGCGGTAGAGCCAAGACCAGCAAATTGGGCTCGTGCAGATGGTGCGCCAGCGCCTCGGCCAGGGCCTGACCGGCATCACGGCGATCGCGGTAGGGGGGCTGGACGGTGCGTAGGGGTCGCATCGGTGAGTCCTTTCTTCAGTGAACGCCCCAGGCGCGTTCCTGTGCGCTGGGCAGGGGGTGTCTCTGTAAATCGGAGCGGAAGTAAAGGTTGAACCATTCACAGGCCAGGCGCGAGACATCCTCCAGAGCCCCGGGCTCCTCGAAGAGGTGACCGGCGCCCGGCACGATGGCCAACCGCTTGTCGCCATGCAGCAGACTCATGGCCTCGGTGTTGAGGTGCAGCACCTGGCGATCGGCCCCTCCCACGATCAGCAGCGTCGGGGCGCTCACACTGGAGAGTGTGGCGGCTCCAGCCAGGTCGGGCCGGCCCCCGCGCGAGACCACGCAGGCAATGCGGCCGTCCAGCCGTGCGGCAGCGGTTAGGGCGGCGGCTGAGCCGGTACTGGCGCCGAAGTAGCCGATCGGCCATTCCCACAAGCCAGGCTGCTGCAGGACCCACAAGGTAGCGGCCAGCATGCGGTCGCTTAGCAATGCGATGTTGAAGCGATGCTCGGCCGTCTGAAGGTCGGCCTGCTCCTCGCGTGCCGTCAGCAGATCCAGCAGCAAGGTGCCCACTCCCGACTGGTGCAGAGCAGAGGCGACCAGGCGGTTGCGCGAGCTGTGCCGGCCGCTGCCGCTGCCGTGGGCAAAGAGCACCAGCCCGTGCATCTCCGATGGCAGCACCAGATCGCCGAAGATCCACTGTGACCCGATGGGGATGCGAACCTCGCGCGAGGCGCTTTGCCCCGGAATGGTTGAGCGTTGCCATTTCGGGGTGGATTCGGGCTGGGGTGTCTGAGACATGGAGATCTCCTTGGACTCTCCAATCTAGGCAGGGCGCCGGTTATTCGGTGTCGTCACAAGGGTGCCCCCTGTGTAGGAATTGCGCTCCAGCCCTGATGCGCTGGGGTACCTTTGCGGGCCGTCAAGCCCTTCCTACCCATCGCTTCGGTGACGGCTGACGGCGCTCCTCGCGGGTGGGCCTAGAGTGAAGGGCTGCGTGAAGCTTCCCATCCGAGGGCCGACCGCAGGCCAGTTCTTAACCCCAAGGAGGAGCCCAGGCATGGACAACCCAACAATGACTCACAACGCCAGCGATGCGGGTCGCATCGGCGTTTCTTCGAGCGGCGATCAGACTGCCACCCATTGGCGCTCGGCCGATGGTGCGCGCGACTCGCTCAACCGCGCCCGCGGCCTGGCCCATGAAGCGGTGGACCGATTGGCCAGCGGTGCCACCGGTCTGGTCGATCGCATCGAGGGACGGGGACAGGGGTTGACGGACATCCCGCAGCGGGCCTGGGACTACTCGCGCAGCACGGTTCAAAATCATCCGGTGACCACGGTCGCACTGGCCATGCTGGCGGGCTATGTCATGGCTCGCCTGCTTGATTTGCGCCGCCTGTAGTCGTTTGCCCCCGGCCGTCCCAGTTGGGGGCAGCGCCGTATCTGGGGACGGGTGGTACTGTTTTTCCGGAGCGTGTGTCAGAGGTGCTTGACCAGCACCTGGCTCTTGCGATTGAGGTTGTACTTGCGCTTGCGCGCCTCGGGCAACCAGTCGATCTCTACCTGCTGGAAGCCACGCTTGAGAAACCAGTGCATGGTCCGGGTGGTCAGCACGAAGATGCTGCTCAGGCCCTGGGCGCGCGCGCGCTGCTCGATGCGCTTGAGGATGCGTTCGCCATCGCCCTGGCCCTGGCTCTGGGGCGAGACCGTCAGTGCTGCCATTTCTCCCGTGCGGGATTCGGCGTAGGGGTAGAGGGCGGCGCAGCCGAAGATCACACCGTCATGCTCGATGACCGTGTAGAGGCCGGCATCGCGCTCGATTTCGGTTCGGTCACGCTTGACCAGGGTGCCATCGTTCTCAAAGGGCTCAATCAGCTGCAAGATGCCGCCGACATCGTCCACGGTGGCCTCGCGCAGGCTTTCGAGCTTTTCGTCGATCACCATGGTGCCTATGCCATCGTGGACATAGATTTCAAGCAGCAGGGCTCCGTCCGTGCCAAAGGGCAGGATGTGGGTGCGATCGACCCCCGACTTGCAGGCCTTGACGCAGTGCTGCAGATAGAAACCGGTGTCGGTAGGCACTTGGGGGGCCGGTAGCGTGGAAAGCAACCGTTCGGCCAAGTCCAGCGGCATTTCCGTGTCGATGGGGTTGTCCTCTCCTGCCGGATCGGTGGGGCGTACCCGTATGCCCGGAACCTCGGTCAGGAAAATCAGTTTGTCGGCTTGCAACTCGATGGCAACCCGGGTCGCCACTTCTTCCATCGTCAGATTGAAGGCCTCGCCGGTGATGGAAAAGCCAAAAGGCGAAAGCAGCACCATGGCCCCCATGTCCAGAGTCTGGCGTATGCCTTGCACGTCAACTTTGCGCACCAGACCGGAATGCTTGAAATCGATGCCATCGACAATGCCGACTGGCCGCGCGGTGATGAAGTTGCCGGAGATCACCCGCACGGTCGAGCCTGCCATGGGCGTATTGGGCAGTCCCTGGCTGAAGGCCGCCTCGATTTCGTAGCGCAGTTGGCCGGCCGCTTCTTGGGCGCAGTCGAGCGCCACGCTGTCGGTGATGCGCATGCCGCGGGCGTACTGGGCTGCGTGACCCTTGGCCACCAGTTGCTCGTTGACCTGTGGCCTGAAACCGTGCACCAGCACGATCTTGACTCCCATGCTCTGGATCAGAGCCAGATCCTGGGCGATGTGCTGGAGCTTGCCCGCCGCAATCGCCTCACCGGCCATGCCCACCACAAAGGTTTTACCTCGGTGCAGGTGGATGTAAGGCGCGACCGATCGAAACCAGGGTACGAAGGTAAAATTGAAAACAGCGGACATGGTGCGTTTCAGCTCTTGGGTCGCATTTTGACCTAAGTTACGAGCCCTTCCCCGGCCAGTCCCGCTGGTCTTCTGGCCTCAAGCGTAAGCCTTCACCCCTTGTCATCCTCTCGCGGTCTGCATCTGGACTTCCCGGACTCTTTGCCTGTCTCTGCGATGCGGCAGGAGATTGCACGGGCCATCCAGGCGCATCCGGTGGTCATCGTTTGCGGCGAGACCGGCTCGGGGAAAACCACACAGTTGCCCAAGATTGCCCTCACTTTGGGGCGGGGCAGGGCCAACCACCCGGGCCAGAAAGGGCACCTGATCGGGCACACCCAACCGCGCCGGGTGGCCGCCTCGAGCGTGGCCAAACGCATCGCCGAGGAGATGAAAACGCCGCTGGGCGAGGTGGTGGGCTACAAGGTGCGGTTTCAGGACAGGCTCGCGCCGGGTGCTTCGGTCAAGCTGATGACCGATGGCATCTTGCTGGCCGAAACGCAGACCGATCCGCTGCTGCTGGCCTACGACACGCTGATCATTGACGAGGCCCATGAGCGCAGTCTCAATATCGACTTTCTGTTGGGTTATGTTCGGCAACTGTTGCCGCGCCGGCCGGATCTCAAGGTCATCATCACCTCGGCCACCATCGATGCGCAGCGCTTTGCCGACTACTTTGCGTCAGGCCCAGACTCCGGTCGCAGCACCCCGGCACCGGTCATCATGGTTTCGGGCCGAACGTACCCGGTGGAAACGCGTTACCGCCCCTTCGAGGAGAGCCGGGATTACGACCTGAACGACGCGATTGCCGATGCCGTCGATGAACTCTGGAGGGGAGGGGCGCACCCCGGCGACATTCTGGTCTTTCTGCCTGGGGAGCGCGAGATCCGCGAGGCAGCCGATCATTTGCGCAAGCATCTCTCGCATCAGCCGGTTCTGCGCCAGACGGAGGTGCTGCCGCTCTTTGCCCGCCTGTCGCAAGCGGAGCAGGACCGCATCTTTGAGCCGCATGGCCAGCGCCGCATTGTGCTGGCCACCAATGTGGCCGAAACATCGCTTACGGTTCCCGGCATTCGCTACGTCATCGACAGCGGAACGGCGCGCGTCAAGCGCTACAGCTTGCGCAGCAAGGTCGAACAACTGCTGGTCGAGCCGATTTCCCAAGCCGCCGCCAATCAACGCGCCGGTCGTTGCGGCCGCGTGGCCGAGGGTATTTGCATACGCCTGTACGAGGAGGCCGATTTCAACAGCCGGCCCCGGTTCACCGATCCGGAGATCCTGCGCAGCTCCCTGGCTGCCGTCATCCTGCGCATGATGGCTCTGCATCTGGGGGCGGTGGAAGACTTTGCTTTTATCGAGCCGCCGCAGCGGCGTGCGATTGCCGATGGCTATCAGCTGCTGGCCGAACTCGGCGCTGTTGACGAAGGCCATCACATCACGCCGCTCGGCCAGATGTTGGCCCAGCTGCCTCTTGATCCACGCGTAGGACGCATGTTGCTTGAAGCGCGCCAGAGGCGGGCTCTAAGCGAGGTGCTGGTGATCGCCAGTGCCCTGAGCGTGCAGGACGTGCGTGACCGCCCGCTCGAAAAACAGGCCCAGGCCGACCAGCAGCATGCCAAGTTCGACGACGAGAAGAGCGAGTTCGTCTCCTACCTCAAACTCTGGAACTGGATCCATGAGGCCCGCGGCGGGCATCCGGGCCGACCGGCGTCGCCCCTGGCGCCGGGTCGCTCAGTGCCTGGACCCGTCGCCCCGTCCCAGGGTGCATTGGAGCCAGCCGCGCAACACAAGCTGTCCAACCGCCAGTATGAGAACCTGCTGCGTGAGACCTACATCAATGTTCGACGTGTGCGTGAGTGGCGCGATATCCATTCGCAGCTGCTCAGTGTGGTCCACGAGCAGGGCTGGAAAATCAACCCTCAGCCGGCCAGCTATGAGCAATTGCACCTGTCGCTGCTCTCCGGACTGCTGGGCAATATAGGCTGCAAGAGCGATGAGGATGACTTTTATCTCGGTGCCCGTGGCATCAAATTCAACCGTCATCCGGGCGCCCGGCTGTCCAAGCGGCCAGGCCGCTGGATCGTCGCCGCCGAACTGGTGGAGACCACCCGATTGTTCGGTCGCTGCATGGCCACGATCGAGCCCCAATGGATTGAGGAAATCGGCCGCCACCTCCTGAAAAAGCAACTGCTCGACCCGCACTGGGAAAAAAAGGCCGCCCAGGTCACTGCCTTGGAGCGAGCCACGCTCTATGGGCTGGTGATCTACAACAACCGGCGTGCCAATTTTGGCCTGCTCGATCCCGAAGGCGCGCGCGAGATTTTCATTCGCGAGGCGCTGGTGGCCGGTCATTGGGATACCCGGCTGCCTTTTTTGGCGGCCAATCAAAAACTGGTGGCTCAGGTCCAGGAGCTCGAGCACAAGCAGCGTCGTCAGGACGTGCTGGTGGACGACGAACTGATCTTTGCTTTCTATGACCAGCAGGTGCCTGCTGACCTTCACAACGGGGCAGCGTTTGAGCGCTGGTGGAAGGAGGCCTCGCGTACCCAGCCTCGGCTCCTGTTTCTCAGCCGCGAGGAACTCATGCGTCATGAGGCTGCGGGTATCACCACCCAGGCCTTTCCAAGAACAGTTCGTTTGGGGGGTGTGGATTGCCAGGCCAGCTACCTGCATGAACCTGGCGATGCGCGGGATGGGGTGACCGTCGAGGTGCCTATTTTTGTGCTCAATCAGGTCAGCGAAGA
>CAZATV010000064.1:0-15502 GCA_964488145.1 uncultured Polaromonas sp. | reverse complement strand
GACCAGTTCGACCTGGAGCAGACCGGAGGCCGGGTTGACCGTGATGAGCCGGGCCTGCTCGATCATGCAGCGCGATTCGGCAATGCGCTCATGCCAGACCGATTGCGAGGACACCGGTTTGCCAAAGGCTACGCGCTCGTTCAGGCGCTTGCACATCAGTTCAAGGGCCCGCTCGGCCGCGCCTATGCTGCGCATGCAGTGGTGGATGCGGCCCGGGCCCAGACGCCCCTGGGCGATTTCAAAACCACGGCCCTCGCCAAGCAGCAGATGGCTGGCGGGCACCCTGACGTTGGTCAACTCGACTTCCATGTGGCCGTGCGGCGCATCGTCGTAGCCGAAGATGGGCAAATGCCTCAGGATCCGGATGCCCGGGGTGTCGGCAGGCACCAGAATCATCGATTGCTGGGAATGGCGAGGGGCTTCGGGGTTGGTCTTGCCCATCACGATGAAGATGGCACACCGGGGATCGCCTACCCCCGATGACCACCATTTGCGGCCGTTGATCAGGTAGTGATCGCCATCGCGCTCGATGCGGCACTGGATGTTGGTGGCGTCCGAGGAGGCCACCGCCGGTTCGGTCATCAGGAAAGCCGACCGAATCTCACCGCGCAGCAAAGGCTCAAGCCAGCGCTGCTTGTGTGGCTCGCTGCCGTAGCGCTCCAGGGTCTCCATGTTCCCGGTGTCGGGCGCACTGCAGTTGAAGACCTCGGGCGCCCAATGCACCCGACCCATGATTTCGCACAGGGGGGCATATTCCAGATTGGACAGCCCCTCGGGCACGCGGGACGAGTGGGGCAAAAACAGATTCCAAAGGCCCGCCGCCCGGGCTTTGGGCTTGAGACTCTCGATCAGTTGCAGCGGGACCCAGGCATTGCCTTTCGCCCGATTGGCGGCCACCTCTTCATGAAAGCGCTTTTCGTTGGGGTAGATGTTTTCGTCCATGAAAGCGGTCAGGCGAGCCTGCATCTGCTGGACCTTGGGGCTGTAATCGAAATGCATGGGCACTCTCCTGCGGTTCACGGGTTATGGTTTTTGAGGGCAAACTGCCAGGCCAGCTCGGCCAGCGGCCGGGCGCCAGCGCCGGAGGCGCGGGCTTGATCGCTTGAGGCGGTGCCGTCTTCGGCGCGCTTGGCGATGCCTTGCAGGATGGCGGCAATGCGAAACAGGTTGTAGGACAGATAGAAATTCCACTCGGCCGGTGATGGTCGCTCTATACCGGTTCGGTCGCAGTAGCGCTGCAGGTAGTCCGCTTCGCTGGGAATGCCCAGGCTGGGTAGATCGAGCCCGCCCAATCCCCGAAAGACGCCGGGCGGAATGTGCCAGGACATGCAGTGGTAGGCAAAGTCGGCCATCGGATGTCCCAGCGTGGACAGCTCCCAGTCAAGCACCGCAATGACCCGCGCGTCGGTGGGATGGAACATCAGGTTGTCCAAGCGGTAGTCCCCGTGGACGATGCAGACTTTGCGTTCGTCGCGGGCGCTGTCGGGAATGTGCCGAGGCAGCCACTCGATCAGCGCGTCCATGGCGGCAATCGGTTCGGTGACGGAAGCGGCGTATTGCTTGCTCCAGCGCCCGATCTGGCGTTCGAAGTAATTGCCGGGTCGCCCGAAGTCGCTCAGTCCCAAGGCCGCGAAGTCAACCCGGTGCAGGGCCGCAATCACCTGATTCATGACGTCATAAATGGCAGCCCTCGCCTGGACGTCCAGACCCGGCAGTGATTGATCCCAGAGCACGCGACCTTCTACGAACTCCATGACGTAGAAAGCCCGTCCGATCACCGATTCGTCCTCGCACAGGCACAGCATCTTTGCCACCGGCACTTGACTGCCGCGCAGGGCGTGCATGATCCTGAATTCACGCTCGATCGCATGGGCCGAAGGCAGGAGTTTGGCCACCGGTCCCGGTTTGGCGCGCATCACATAGGCTTTGGAGGGAGTGATCAGCTTGTAGGTGGGGTTGGACTGACCGCCCTTGAAAAGCTGCAGCTGCAGGGGGCCGGCGAAGTCGGGCAGTTGATGCTGCAGATAGGCCTGCAAGGCCGACACATCGACCTGGTGCTGTTCGGTCATGGGGCGCAGGTTGTCCGAAGGGGGGGACGCTGTCATATCGACCTCGAAGAAGGAACGGTTGTGCGGCACCCACCGGCCGCACCCAGGAGGCTGGTGGGTGGGTGGTTCCAATGGGGACGGGGCAATGGCCGACGGTGGGTAAACCCGTGCGCTAGCGCTCGTTGTCGGCGCTGCCCAGACCCATCAGGGCCTGTCGGTCGCGCACCACCAAGCCGGCGGGCTCGATCCGGATGATGCCCTCGCGCTCCATGGACTTGAGTTCCTGGTTCACGCGCTGCCGGGAGGCCCCCAGCAGCTGCGCCAGTTCTTCCTGGGCCAGTTGCAGGCCGATCCGGGTTTCGTGGCTGTCGGACAAGCTGGCCGATCCATAGCTGCGCGCCAGGTGAACCAGTTGCTTGGCCAGTCGTGCGCGCAAGGGCAGGGTGTTGAGATCTTCCACCAGCCCATAGAGCTGCCGGATGCGCCGGGCATTGAGCCGCAACATGGCCTGGTAGAACTCGACGTGCAGGGACAGAACTTTCTGGAAATCGGCCCGAGCCAGGCACAGCAGGGTGGTCTCCCCATGCGCGTAGACATCGTGCGTTCGGGCGTCGCCATCGAGGATGGCTACATCGCCAAACCAGATTCCAGGCTCGATGTAGGTCAGGATGATCTGTTTGCCGGTGACCGAGGTGGAGCTGACCCGCACGGCTCCCTTGGCACAAGCCATCCATTCCAGGGGTGTGTCGCCCCGGGCTGCGATCAGGTCGCCGTCTCGAAAACGCTTGACATAGGCGCATCGCAGGATGTCGTGTCTTAAGGAGGGAGAGAGGGAGGAAAACCAGAGGCCGGCATTGATTGCCGACCGTTCCTCTATGGTAAGAATCGGATCGTCCACGGGCTGTCCTTCCGGTGACTGTTACTTCTCTGAATGGGCCTTTCCTGACACCCTGGCGACTTCAGCCAAAGCGCGGCGGCCTTTTTTCCAAAAAGGCGGCGATGCCCTCACCAGCGTTGGCATGCTGGAGGTTGCGCATGAAACATTCGCTTTCCTGCGCCAGATGCGCGCTGAGCGTCTGATTTTCAGCATCGTTGATCAGTTCCTTGATGCTGGCCAACACATTGCTGGCTCTGGCGTTCAGATCCGCGGCCAGCTCCAGCGCGACGTCAAGGGCCTGCCCGCTTTTGCAAAGCTGGTTGATCAAGCCATGCTGATGCAGGGTTGGGGCCCCCAGACGAGTGCCCCGCATGATCGCATCGGTGGCCAGGGGCCGCGGCAGGGCGCGAGCCAGTTGCCAGCTGCCACCCCCGTCGGGCGACAGGCCAATCTTGCTGTGGGCCATGAAGAAATAGGCGTCCTCGGCGGCGACTAGAAAGTCGCAGGCCAGCACCAGTGCGAAAGCAGCGCCGACCGCCGGGCCCTCCACTGCGGCGATCACCGGTTTGGCGGACGTGCGTATGGCGTCGACCCACCCGTTGAGGCTCTCGAGCGTCTGGCGCTGCAGGTCGAGCTGTCCCTCGCGCGCGGCCTGCAGACGCCTGAGGTTGCCCCCGGCGCTGAAGACCTTGCCCTCACCGGTGATGATGATGCTGCGCACATCGGGGTTGCTCTCGGCTGCGTTGATCGCCTCAATGCCGGCTGCATAAATCTCTGGCCCCAGGGCATTGTGTTGTTCGGGGTTGCTGATCGCCAGGATCAATGTGCCGCCTGCACTGCTGCTTTTCAGGCAGGCGCTCATGATCGGCCTTCTTCCTGCAGCAGCGAAAGGCCGATGGCACCGCGTCGGCGCAACCAGGGCGAGGGCCGATAGCGTGGATCGCCGTAGACCGTCTGCAGATTGAACAGAACCTCCAACACATTGGCCGGCCCCCAGCGGTCGCCCATGGCCAGCGGGCCAAGGGGATAGCCCAGACCCAGGGTGACGGCGGTCTCCAGATCGGCGGGCGTGCAGATGCCCTGTTGGCACATATCGCTGGCGATGTTGACGATGGTGGCCACCACGCGTTGAGTGATGAAGCCGCCGCTGTCGCGGATGACGGTGACCGGCTTACCGTCGCGCGCAAACAGCGCGTGGGCGGCAGCCGTCATGTCGCCGCGGGTGGCCGGGTTGGTCGCCAGCACACGCCGGCGAGTGGCTGCATCCTCAATGAGCAGATCGATCCCCACGGTGCGGGCCGGGTCCAGACGCTCGACCACGGCCACGGTGGTGACGTCAAAGCCCAGGGGGGCCACCAATGTGAGGGCCTGAGCTGATGGCGACGCACCGGTTTCGATTCGGGCCCCCAGATCCTTGAGCAGTTGCAACAGTTCGGCGCGACGGGCTGCTCGGGGGGAGACCCACACCGGGGGCAGCTCGGCCACCTCGGGTGTGGCGGGCTCCGCGGGGACTTGTGCCTTGCCATCGCTGTAAAGGTAGAAACCCTGTTCAGTCTTGCGCCCCAGAACCCCGCCGGCCAGCCGTTGCGCCGTGATCGCGCTGGGTCGATAGCGCGGCTCCTGGTAGTACTGGTTGTAAACAGACTCCATCACCGGGTGCGAGACATCGAGTCCGGTCAGGTCCATCAGCTCGAAGGGTCCCAAGCGAAAGCCGACCTGATCGCGCAGCACGCGGTCGATGGTTGCAAAGTCAGCCACGCCCTCGCTGGCAATCCTGAGGGCTTCGGTGTTGTACCCGCGCCCGGCGTGGTTGACGATAAAGCCAGGCGTATCGGCCGCCTGTACCGGGGTGTGTCCCATCTCCCGGGCAAATCGGGCCAGCGCCTGCGCGATCTGTGGATCGGTCTTGAGGCCGCCGATCACCTCGACCACCTTCATCAGAGGCACCGGGTTGAAAAAATGAAAACCGGCCAGTTGCTGCGGGCGTTTGAGGCCCGCCCCGATGGCCGTCACCGACAGCGAGGACGTGTTCGTGGCCAGGACCGCTGAATCCGCGACGATGCCTTCGACCTGAGCCAATAGAGCTTGCTTGACGTCGAGTCGTTCAATGACGGCCTCGACAACCAGGGCGCAGTCACTGAGTTCGCTCAGTTGTGAGGGGCGTATCCTGTCCTTACAGGCCTGTGCCTCTGAGGCCTCCATCTTGCCTTTGCCCGCGAGCTTGTCCCACTGCTCGGCCAGGGCCTGCTTGGCCTGCAAGGGTGCCTGGGGGTTGTTGTCCACCAGCCGGACAACACTGCCTGCCTGGGCTGCGATCTGCGCGATGCCGCGACCCATGGCGCCCGCACCAATGATGGCGATGGTGTGAAAGGTGGGAGTACTCATAAGACGTTGCTCGGGCCGATGCTGGCGTTTAGCGCCGTACCTGCAGGGCGCCGGGATTGACGATGTTGGTCGGCGTGCCCTTGATGAAATTCACCACGTTGTCAAAGGCCGAGCCGAACATGAGCTCGTAGGCGTCTTGTTCGACATAGCCAATGTGGGGCGTGCAGATGCAGTTCTCCAGCCGCAGCAGGGCGTGGCCCTGAAGGATGGGCTCGGACTCGAAGACATCGACGGCCGCCAGACCCGGCCGCCCCCGGTTGAGGGCTGCAATGAGCGCGTCCCCTTCGATCAACTCGGCCCGGGAGGTGTTGACCAGCAGGGCGGTGCTCTTCATGCGGGAGAGGTCTTCCAGACCGATGCAGCCCCGGGTGGTTTGCGCCAGACGCAGGTGAACGCTGAGCACATCGCTTTGTTCAAACAGTTCGGCCTTGCTCTGGGCAATCTCGTAGCCGTCGGCGCGCGCACGCCCACAACTGGCCTCGCTGCCCCAAACGATGACGCGCATGCCGAAGGCACGGCCGTAGCCGGCGACGATCTGGCCGATCTTGCCGTAGCTCCAGATGCCCAGAGTCTTGCCCTTGAGCACCGAGCCCAAGCCGAAATTGGGCGGCATGGCGCCTGACTTCAGTCCGGCCTGCTGCCATGCGCCATGTTTGAGATTGGAGACGTATTGCGGGATGCGCCGCATCGCCGATAGGGTCAGCGCCCAGGTCAGCTCGGCTGTAGCCGTTGGAGAGCTGGTGCCTTCGGCCACAGCCACGCCCTTCTCGGAGCAGGCGGCCACATCAATATGACCGCCTACCCGGCCGGTTTGAGAAATCAGCTTGAGTTTGGGCAGCTTTTCAATCAGGGCCCGATTGATCGGGGTGCGTTCCCGAATAAGGACCAAGACTTCGGCGTCCTTGAGCCTGACCGAAAGCTGGCCTATGCCTTTGACCGTGTTGGTGTAAACCTTGGCGGGATACGCATCGAGCTTGGATGCGCACTTGAGCTTGCGGACGGCGTCCTGATAGTCGTCCAGAATCACGATATTCATGACCTTATTGTGCCCTCAAGCTTGGGGCTGGGTCGCTCAGGCCTGGCCCGGCGGGCTCGAGCCTCGGGCCTCGAGGATAGGGCCGGTCACCTCTACAGGCGAGGTTTCTGGTGTCCGGCCTACGGCCTGCCTTCGGACGGCTCAGGGCTCCAGCCGTCCAGAAGTTTTTTGCGGGCGGCCGCCCTTGACGGCGAGCAAATCGAGCAGGACTCCACCCAGCCCCCCCATCAGTCCTGCCCCCACGGCCCTGAGCATTTGGGGCATCGGGGCGCCGACTTTCAGGGGCTGTGACTGATGCGGCGAGCCCACCTGCCGTCGAAATCTGGCCATGGCCCGGTCCTCAGATCAGCATGGTGTTGCGGATCAGGCCAACGGCCAAGCCCTCGAGTTCGAAGGGATCCTCCGGACCGACCCAGATCGGCTCGAATTCAGGGTTTTCTGGCAGCAGTTCGATCCCGTTCTTGTGGCGCCGGTAGCGCTTGACGGTGACCTCATCGCCGAGGCGGGCCACCACGATTTGTCCGTTGCGCGCTTCCCGGGTCTGCTGGACGGCCAGTAGGTCACCGTCCATGATGCCTACATCGCGCATGCTCATGCCCCGTACCTTGAGCAGGTAGTCCGGCTTGCGCTGGAACAGGCTGGCCTCGAGGTAGTAGGTCTGATCGACGTGCTCCTGAGCCAAAATCGGATGACCTGCTGCCACACGGCCAATGAGGGGCAGCGCCAACTGGGCCAGATGGGGCAGGGGCAGCATGAGCTGCTTGATCCGCGAGGCATTGAGGGAGCGCAGAGCCTCGCCACGCAGGCGTATGCCGCGCGAGGTGCCGCTGACCAGTTCGATCACGCCCTTGCGGGCCAGCGCCTGAAGGTGTTCCTCGGCGGCATTGGCCGATTTGAAGCCCAACTCGCTGGCAATCTCGGCTCGGGTCGGTGGGGCGCCAGTGCGCGCGATGGCACTTTCGATCAGATCGAGAATCTGCTGCTGGCGCGCGGTGAGTTTGGGGCTTTCCAACAAGGGCTCGTCGTTCATGGGTGGCTCCCGGGGTTTGGGGGGCGGGTTTTTGGGGCTGTCTGGAAAAACAGTAGCTGTATTTTTATCCAGTTTTCAAGGATTGACAAGTGAGCAACAAAAAATTGGTCGTGTTGGGAACCGGCGGGACGATTGCAGGCGTGGGGGATCAGGCCCGTGATCACACCGTCTACTCGGCGGCCCAGTTGGGCGTGGAGCAGTTGCTGGGCGCTTTGGGGGATGTGCCTGATACCGCCGGGCGCCTGGAGCTTGAGCAGGTGGCCCAGGTGGACAGCAAGGACATGGAGGCCGGCGTCTGGGCCAGCCTGGTCCGGCGCGTGGCCGCTCTGCTGGAGCGGGAGGATGTTCAGGGCATCGTGATTACCCACGGCACCGATACGCTGGAGGAAACGGCCTACTTTTTGCACGCGATGCTGGCGCCGGCCAAGCCGGTTGTGCTGGTCTGTGCCATGCGCCCGGCGACGGCCCTGTCGGCCGATGGACCTCAAAATCTGATGGATGCACTGACCCTGGCCGCAGATGCCTCAGCCCGTGGTGTCCTGTGCCTCTGCGCGGGCCAAATCCACGGACCCGAGGATGTACAGAAGGTGCACCCTTACCGTCTCGATGCCTTCAGTTCGGGCGATGCCGGTGTGATCGGCTATGTGGAGGACGGACGAGTTCGCCAGTTGCGGGCCTGGCCTGAGGGCCGCTCGCGTGCGCACCTAATGGAATGGGTTGCCAAGCCTTGGCCTCGCGTGCCGGTGGTGTTGAGCCATGCCCTGGCCCAAGCGTGGATGGTCGAGGCGCTGGTGGAGCGGGGCGCGCAAGGCATCGTGGTGGCTTGCACCGGCAATGGCACGGTCCACCAGGAACTGCTGGGGGCGCTGAAGGCGGCGCAGCAGGGCGGCATCGAAGTGGTCCGCACCAGCCGTTGTCCGCAGGGGCGTCTCTTGCCCGGCTCGGGGGACGATCTGCCGTCCATGCCCGGGCTGTCTCCCGTCAAGGCCCGAATTGCCCTGTGCCTGCAATGGTTCGAACGCGAATGGCAACGGGCCCAGGCCCGGGCCTGATCCAACGGCTCGACGCTCAGCCCGATCTGAAACGGGACCGCTAGAGCGGGCAGATTCAGGAACTCAGGGCCTGCAGGGCCCGGGCGGTGATTTCATCGACACCACCGATACCGCTGATGGAGCGATACCGCGGGGCAACGGATGGATCCTGGCTGGCCCATTTTGAGTAGTAGTCCACCAAGGGGCGGGTTTGCGCGCTGTAGACCTCCAGCCGCTTGCGCACGGTCTCTTCTTTGTCGTCGTCGCGCTGGACCAGCGCTTCACCGGTGAGGTCATCCTTCCCCTCGACCTTGGGCGGGTTGTACTTGATGTGATAGGTCCGGCCCGATGCCGGATGCGAGCGTCGGCCACTCATGCGTTCGATGATGGCTTCAAAGGGCACGCTGATTTCCAGAACGTAGTCGATCTTCACACCCGCCGTCTTCATGGCCTCGGCCTGCGGGATGGTGCGGGGGAATCCGTCGAACAGGAAGCCCTTGACGCAGTCGGGTTCAGCGATGCGCTCCTTGACCAGGTTGATGATCAACTCGTCGCTGACCAGGCCGCCGGCATCCATGACTTGCTTGGCTTGTTGGCCCAATGGAGTGCCGGCTTTGACCGCCGCGCGCAGCATGTCGCCGGTGGAAATCTGGGGAATGCCGTACTTCTGACAGAGAAAGGTGGCCTGCGTCCCTTTGCCGGCGCCCGGCGCGCCCAGAAGAATAAGTTTCATGGTGATCCTCCGATGATTTGCGTGCCGGCAAGGGGTCAAGTCGTTGCAGCGTCTTGGCCCTCAGGCTCGATGGTGGCGTTACCCGGGGGCCCGCCGTCGGGCGAGGATAGCACGCGACCGTCAGCCGAGTCCTTACAACTTGCCGGCCAGGATCCCCCGCACGCGCTGGAGGTCCTCGGGTGTGTCCACGCCCGGCCCCGGCGCGTGTTCAGTCAGATAAACCGCGATGCGATAGCCGTGCCACAGGGCGCGCAGTTGCTCGAGTGATTCGAGCCGCTCCAGGGGCGCCGGGGACAAACTGGGAAAGCGGGCCAGAAAGCCGGCCCGGTAGGCGTAGATTCCAATGTGCCGTAGCGGTGCAGGCCAGATACAGCCGGCCTGTTGCCACCAGGCCTGCCCGGCAAAATCGCGGCCGAACGGAATCGGTGCGCGGCTGAAGTAGAGAGCGGTTTGTCGCGCATCCGTCACCACCTTGACGATATTGGGATTCTGGAAGTCCGCCCAGTCCTCCATGGCATGCGCAGCCGTGCTCATGGCGCAATCGGGACGTTCATCGAGCAGGCGGGCCACGGCATCAATCAGGTTCGGATCGATCAGGGGTTCATCGCCTTGAACGTTGACCACGATGTCATCGTCGACCAGGCCCAGGAGTTTGCAGGCCTGGGAGAGGCGGTCGCTGCCGCTGGAGTGATCCACGTCGGTGAGCACGCAGTCGATTCCCGCTACCTTGCAGGCCTGAGCAATACTGGGGTGGTCGGCCGCCACCACCACCTGCTGTGCCTGGCTCATGCGGGCGCGCTGGGCGACCCGGACCACCATGGGCCGTCCTTCTAGATCAGCCAGCGGCTTATTGGGCAGCCGGCTGGAGGCCAGACGAGCCGGGATCAGAACCGAAAAGTTCATTGCCGTTCAGTGCGGACGTTCGATTTCTTCGTCGGTCAGGACGCGCGCCTGGGTTTCAAGCATCACCGGCAATCCGTCCCGGATCGGATAGGCCAGTCGCGCGCTGCGCGAGATCAGTTCCTGGCGTTGGCGGTCGTATTCCAGTGGACCTTTGGTGACAGGGCAGACCAGCAATTCAAGAAGTCGGTTATCCATGACTCGATGGTATCGGATGTAAACGGCCCCGACTTTTTCTAAGCAGGGCGTGGATGCCCTCGAAGAGGGCCGGCTCGGGATAGAGTTGCAGGGGCACGGCTAACAGGTGGCACCTGAGGCCAGCGGCCAGGGGCATGAGCTTGACAGCGTCCTTTTCGGTCATCAAGACGGTGATCTGCGGGTCATTCGGAAGATCGTCGAGGGAGTAGTCGTGATGATCGGGGAAGGCATGCGTGCGCTCGAGGTGCAGCCCCTGCTGCTTGAGCATCTCAAAAAACTGCTCGGGTTTTGCAATCCCCGCCAGCGCGTGCAGCCGCTGGCCCTGCAGCGACTGCAGCGCCCGGCTCGATCCGTTGGGTGCGTATGCCCGTTGAGCCAGATCCCGGTGGCAGACCAGACCGGCCACATCCGGGTTGGGCGCCGACAGAACGACCAGGTCGATACCCCGCACCGGCGGAGCCACGGATTTGTTTTTCCGCGGCCAGCGCTCTCGAAGAGGGCCGGCGGGCAGTTGCCAGCCATTGCCCACTCCTCTCTCGTCGAACACCGCAATATTGATATCGCGCCAGAGACGGTGGTGTTGTAAACCATCATCGGCCACGATGACGTCCACCGCCGGGTAGCTTGCCAACAGCGCTCGCGCGGCTTGTACGCGATCGCTGGCCACGAAGACCGGTGCGGCGGTGCGCTGTCGTATGAGCAGCGGTTCGTCTCCGCAGTCGCGGGCGTTCATCTGCGGCAGGACCTCCAGACCCATGGGGTTGCTGCGCCCGTGGCCACGGGAAATGACGCCGGGCCGCAAGCCTTGCTCCTGCAGATGACGCACCAGCGCCATGACCAGCGGGGTTTTTCCAGCCCCCCCGGCGACCACATTACCGACGACGATCACCGGTACCGGCAATTGCGTCACGGGCAGCCACCGCCTCTGGTACAGGGCCAGCCGGCAGGCCGCCATGAATTGGTACAAAAGTGAGAGTGGCCAGAGCAGACAAGCCAGTGGCCCTCGATGACGCCAAGCTCGGCTCACCTGCAGTTCCATAGCAGCCTTCCCTCAAAAACGAGACCTTCGTGAAGAGGACGAGGCCCCGAAGCCTGTCGGACGCTGCGATGGGCGGTCAAGGTGGAAGGACGTAGATCTACGAAGAAGGTTTCCAGAATTATCCGGCATCACGTTGGCGGCGATCCGCCGTGATCCACTTCGTCAGATTCTTGGGGTTAATATGACCCACAATTTTTGTGGATAAGTTTGTGGTCAAGTCGGTTTTGGTGGCCGCCAAGGCCCGTCAAACCTCGCTCCCGACAAATCGCTGAAGTTTTGAGCGCCCATTTTTACTCTTTAACCCATGAATAGTCTGTATCCGACGATCGACCGAGGGGATGGGATCTTGTAATGTCTGAGCCCGCAAGAGTCGCCCCGGGGCTGCGCGATGAAGGGTCTGGTGGCCTGAGATCCTGGCCGGTCAGCGCCTTGTTGCGCGCCGTGGCCGACAGCGTGGAGGCCCGTTTTAATCCGGTGTCGGTTCACGGGGAAATCAGCGGCTTCAATCGCGCCTCCAGCGGGCATTGCTATTTCGCGCTCAAGGATGAGCAGGGCCAGATTCGCTGCGCCCTGTTTAAACGGGCCGCGTCGCTTCTGACCTTTTCCCCCAAAGATGGACAGCAGGTGCAGGTTCGCGGGCGATTGGGGATTTATGAGCCGCGCGGTGAAATGCAATTGGTGGTCGAGTCCCTGCGACTGGATGGGCAGGGGGCCTTGTTCGAGCGATTTCTGGAACTCAAGAGCAGGCTGGCGGCCGAAGGACTGTTTGAGGCGGATCGCAAGCGCCCCTTGCCACTGCTGCCCAGGGCGGTCGGCGTTGTCACATCCCTGGGGGCGGCTGCTTTGCATGACGTTCTGACCGCTTTGCGTCGGCGTGCCCCCCATGTGCCCGTGGTGGTGTATCCGGCCAGTGTGCAGGGCGAGCAGTCTGTCGCGGAGCTTGCGGCGGCCCTTGGCCGGGCCTATGAGCGGCAGGAAGTCGACGTATTGCTGCTGGTGCGCGGCGGCGGAGCACTGGAAGATCTGTGGTCCTTCAACGATGAAGGCTTGGCCCGCCTGATTGTGCGAGCGCCCATGCCGGTGGTTTGCGGCATCGGCCACGAGACAGATTTCACCATCGCCGATTTCTGCGCCGATGTGCGCGCCGCCACGCCCACGGCGGCCGCCGAGCTGGCGGTCTATCCTCAGGCCCAGTGGCTGGAGGCTCTGGCAGGTCTGCAGCAAAGGTTGATGCGGGCCGAACAGACGCAGATCGACCGCTTGGGCCAGGGGCTGGACAGACTGGCGGCGCGACTGGGAAGACCATCGCAAGCCGTCCTGAGGGCGCAGGCAGGCCTGGGTCTTCTCGGACAAAGGCTGCGACAGGCGGCCGCTGCAGTTGTGCAGCGTCAGCACCTGCACGTCGACCGCCTGGCGGCTGAGTTACCGAGACAACTCGGCCAGAACCTGGCCGGCCAGCAGCGCCAGCTGCAATCGCTGGCCATGCGATTGCAACTACTCGATCCCCAACTGGTGCTCAAGCGCGGCTATGCGTGGCTGGCCGACGACCAGGGTCGGCCCCTGACATCGGCTTCGAAGGCCCAGCCCGGACAGCAGGTCGAGGCGACCCTGGCCGATGGCCAGCTCAGGCTGGAGGTCCTGGCCAATGGCAGGCTCGATCGAGCCCCCGGGCACGGCTGAGCTCGGTGCAGGGTTCGGCCCCAAGGGCAACGTGACTGGGCCAACCTTCCTACAATGCGGCCTGTTTAATTTTTTCCCCAACCTTACAACGAGGATTCCATGGAACACACCTTGCCCGCTCTGCCGTTTGCCATTGATGCTTTGGCTCCGCACTACAGCAAAGAGACGCTGGAGTACCACCACGGCAAGCACCACAACGCCTACGTGGTCAATCTCAATAATCTGCAGAAGGGCACCGAGTTTGAGTCGATGTCCCTGGAAGAGATCGTCAAGAAGTCCAGCGGAGGCATCTACAACAATGCCGCTCAGATCTGGAACCACACCTTTTTCTGGAATTGCATGAAGCCTGCCGGCGGCGGCGAACCCGCAGGCGCGCTGGCTGCGGCGATTACTGCCAAGTGGGGTTCTTACGCCGCGTTCAAGGAGGCTTTCACCAAGTCAGCGGTCGGCAATTTCGGCTCCGGCTGGACCTGGCTGGTCAAGAAGCCCGATGGCTCTGTGGATATCGTCAATACCGGGGCCGCCGGTACACCCCTGACCACCGGCGACAAAGCCTTGCTGACGATCGATGTGTGGGAGCACGCGTACTACATCGATTACCGCAACCAGCGTCCCAAGTTTGTAGAGACCTTCTTGGACAAGCTGGTCAACTGGAGCTTTGCCGAAAAGAATTTCGCCTGAGCCCGGCTGAACTCCCCTCCAGAAGCCGACCCTAGGGTCGGCTTCTGGGTGTCTGGACGGCGGGAATCGTTCCGCAGGGCTCAGGGGCGTTGGGGGATGCCGGTCAGGCGCGAGCCTGGGCCCAGACCGCGTTTTGCAAACCAGCCTTGGTTCATCTCGAGCACGTATCGCACGGGCCGATTCGAGCAATGCGATTGCGTGGTTTGTGGCTGCATGTCGGCCAGGTTGACGATGGTGCCGTCATCGGCCAAAAAGGCAGCGGTGAGGGGGATCAGGGTGTTCATCATCCAGAAGCACTGAACGGATGCCTGCTCAAAGATGAACAGCATGCCCTCGTGCTGCGGCATCTGCTTGCGCCACATCAGCCCGATTTGTCTTTGGGCCGGCGAACTGGCTACCTGAGCCTCAATGCGGTGCATGCCGGCCCCCAGGGGGATTCGGGGCAAATCGGTTTGCGGTTGCTCGGCGCAGGCGAGGCACGCCAGCGTCAGTAGCACCAGGCCAAGGGTCCGTCGGTTCAGGGTGTAGGGTCGCCGGAGCGCGAGCGGGTTCATGGATGAGGCCGGGGACTTGCTAACTTATTGTTGATTCGTACCGGGGTTCGGTACGTGCCTGGGCGGTCGGTCGATGGAGGCCCTCCCGTCCCGAGATGATAGAGCAGCTTTTTCCACTAAAGCGCCCAGAGAAAAGCCCGCGCTGGGCGGGCTCTTCCAAGGATGGCCAGGAATTATTTCTTGGCTTCTTCTTTCTTCTCAGCCTTTTTTTCAGCTTTTTTCTCGGCCTTCTTTTCGGCCTTTTTCTCTTCTTTCTTCTCAGCCTTGGCTTCGGCTTTGGCGGGAGCGGCGGCAGCCGCGGGGGCGGCCGGAGCGGCCGGGGTCTGGGCGAAAGCGCCGGCGGCGAACAGGCCAGAGATCAGTACAGCGAGAACTTTGCTCATTTGGATATCCTTCCGAGAGTCGTTGTTGAAAACGTCCGCCGGAGGAATTTCCAGCTGACCCGTCCTTAACGCGCGGCTTTTGTCGGCGGTTGACAGACTGGCTGTAAGAAACCCTGCAGGCATTCAGCGCTAGAATTTTGCGCCTGCCGTCTCTGGCGGGTAGGCCACCGTAAGTTCCCAGCCATTTGGCTTTCTTGACTCCCCTCTGGAGACTTTCCCTCATGTATCAACACATCAAGGTTCCCGCGCAAGGGCAGAAGATCACCGTCAATCCTGACAATTCTTTGAACGTTCCCGATCAACCCATCATCCCTTACATCGAAGGCGACGGTACCGGTCTGGATATCACCCCTGTGATGCTCAAGGTGGTCGATGCAGCGGTGGCCAAGGCCTATGGCGGCAAGCGCAAGATTCACTGGATGGAGGTCTACGCCGGGGAGAAATCGACCCAGGTCTATGGCCCCGATGTCTGGCTGCCCCAGGAAACGCTTGAGGTGGTGCGCGAGTACGTGGTGTCCATCAAGGGCCCCCTGACCACGCCTGTGGGCGGCGGCATACGGTCTCTCAACGTGGCCCTGCGTCAGGAACTCGACCTGTATGTTTGCCTGCGCCCGGTGCAGTATTTCAAAGGGGTGCCTTCACCGTTGAAGGAGCCAGCGAAGACCAATATGGTGATCTTCCGGGAAAACTCCGAGGACATCTACGCGGGCATTGAGTACGAGGCCGAGTCCGACAAGGCCAAGAAGGTCATCAAGTTCCTGATCGAGGAAATGGGTGTTAAGAAGATCCGGTTCCCGGGCACCTCAGGTATCGGCATCAAGCCGGTTTCGCGTGAGGGGACCGAGCGCCTGGTGCGCAAGGCGATCCAGTATGCGATCGATAACGACAAGCCTAGCGTGACCCTGGTGCACAAGGGCAACATCATGA
>CAZATV010000063.1:12346-16758 GCA_964488145.1 uncultured Polaromonas sp. | reverse complement strand
ACGGACACCGCCTCGACGATCAGACGCTTACCCTGCATCAAAAAGGCAAAGCGCTGGCGGTAGGCGGACTCAAAGGCCGACTCAATCTGGGCCAGCGGTCCAAAGGGCACCACCAGCGCTGTGTCAGTGCCCTCATAGCGCAGGTGCACGCGGCGACGCATCTCTACACCCGAGGCGCCCCATGGCTGACCCTCAAGCGCCTGGCTGGCCTGCTCGGCCAGGGCATCGAGCTGCGCCCTCAAAGTCAGCAAAGCCTCAGCCCCCAGGGGAGCCTCGACCGACTGCTCTCGGATCAGACTCTGATCGGCCAGGCCCATGCCGTAGGCCGAGAGCACGCCCGCCAAAGGATGCACCAGCACGCGCGTCATGCCCAAGGCATCGGCCACCAGGCAGGCATGCTGCCCGCCGGCGCCGCCGAAGCACTGCAAGGTGTAGCGGGTCACATCGTAGCCCCGGGCCACCGAAATCTTCTTGATCGCGTTGGCCATCTGCTCGACGGCGATGCGGATGAAGCCCTCGGCCACCTCCTCTGCGCTACGCCCGCTGCGCCGCGCCAGATCCGCGAACCGCTCTTGCACCGGCTCCAGGCCGAGCGCCTCAGAACCCGAGGGACCGAACACCTTGGGGAACCAGGCCGGCTGTATCTTGCCCAGCATCAGGTTGGCATCGGTCACGGCCAGCGGACCGCCCCGGCGGTAGCTGGCCGGCCCCGGATTGGCACCCGCACTCTGCGGCCCCACCCGAAAGCGCGAGCCATCAAAGCTCAGGATGGAGCCACCACCTGCGGCCACTGTGTGGATGCTCATCATGGGGGCACGCATCCGGACGCCCGCCACCTGGGTCTCAAACTCGCGCTCGAACTCCCCCGCAAAATGCGACACGTCGGTGGAGGTGCCGCCCATGTCAAAACCGATCACGCGCTCGCAACCGGCCAGCTCAGCGGTGCGCGCCATCCCCACAATGCCACCGGCCGGCCCCGACAGGATGGCATCCTTGCCCTGAAAAGCCTGTGCATCGGCCAATCCACCGGAGGACTGCATGAAGAACAGACGCACGCCAGGCATTTCAGCGGCCACCCGGTCGACGTAACGCCGCAGAATGGGTGACAGATAGGCGTCGACCACGGTGGTATCCCCCCGGCTGACAAACTTCATCAGGGGGCTGGTCTGGTGACTGGTGCTGATCTGCGTAAAGCCGATATCGCGCGCCAGACGTGCAGTCGCTTTCTCATGGTCTGTATAGCGGTATCCATGCATGAAGACGATGGCCAGACTGCGCAAGCCCTCGTCAAAGGCCTGCTGCAACTGCGACTGCAGGTGTACCAAGTCCAGCGCCTGGATGACCTCGCCCTGCGCCCCCACGCGCTCGCGCGCCTCGATCACCCGCGAGTACAGCAACTCGGGCAGCACAATCTGCCGGTCAAACAGGCGCGGCCTATTCTGGTAAGCAATGCGCAAGGCATCGCGAAAGCCGCGGGTGGTCACCAGCAGTGTCGGCTCACCCTTGCGCTCGAGCAAGGCGTTGGTGGCCACCGTGGTGCCCATCTTCACGCACTCCACCCGGTCTGCAGTGATCGGCGCGTCAGGGGCCAAGCCCAACAGGTGCCGAATGCCAGCTACGGCCGCATCCCGATACTGCTCGGGGTTGTCGGACAGCAGCTTGTGGGTCAGCAACTGGCCATCGGGCGTGCGGGCCACGATATCGGTGAAGGTTCCACCGCGGTCTATCCAGAATTGCCAACGGGTTTGCTGACTGCCCACGCTCATCACAAAATCCTTACAACGAAGCCGCTGCGCGGGCCGCCTGGTCATACATGCCTGAGAGCACCCTGAGCAGGCGGGCGAGCTCCCCAATGTCGCGGTTGAGCCCCTCGTCGGCCTTGAGCGCTGCGATCAGGCAGGCCTCACGGATTTCGCGGTATCGCTCGACATACTGCCGGCCTGATTCTGTGGCCGCGTAGGTGACTTCCTTGCCATGCTTGCTTGAAGCCACCACGCCCAAGCCGAGCAACTTCTTGAGTGCATAGTTGACCAAGTGCGTATCTTCGATATTCATGATGAAGCAGATGTCAGCCAGGCGCTTGTCCCGCGCACGGTGCGTGACATGGTGCAGCACCAGCACATCGAGCGGGGTCAGATCCTTCAGACCTGCGGCAGACATGCAATGGGCCACCCAGCGGTGGAAGGCGTTGCCCGCCACGATCAGGCCGAACTCGAACTCACTCATCTGCGCGCTGTCGGGCGAGACCAGATGAGCCGAGGAAACGATAGGCTTGGACGCTGGCTTGTCGGCTGCGGTTTTTCGAGGTGAAACAGGACGGGGCGGCACAGGCGCAGTCTACTCATAACGCCGACAAATTGCCAATAAATTGTCGATGTTTAGGGAAAATACGGATCCCGGCGACTGACTTCAGCCCTACAGTGTCCTCATTCAACGTGTCGCTAACCCAACGGGTCTGGCCGAAGTCGTTGACTGACCCGACCCCGACCTTTCCACCCTACCTTTTGAGGAGTCTCCTGATGAAACGACGCTTCTTTCCCCTCGCGCTGGCCGCCGGCGCGCTCTCGCTGAGCACAGCCGCCCTGGCGCAGACCAAGTGGGACCTGCCGGCAGCCTACCCGGCCACCAACTTTCACACCGTCAACCTCAATCAGTTTGCGGCCGATGTGGAAAAGGCTTCGGGCGGCAAGCTCAAGATCACGGTCCATCCCAATGCGTCCCTGTTCAAAGCGCCTGAAATCAAGCGCGCGGTGCAAGGCGGACAGGCCCAGATCGGTGAGATCCTGATGGTCAACTTCCAGAACGAATGGCAAATCTGGGGCGCCGACGGCATTCCCTTCCTGGCCACCAGTTACGACGATGCCATGAAGCTCTGGCGCGTGCAGAAGCCGCTGGTGGAGAAAAAGCTGGCTGAGCAGGGCATGATGGCCCTTTACGCCGTGCCCTGGCCGCCGCAAGGCATCTACAGCAAAAAGCCGCTCAATTCCGCCGCAGACCTCAAGGGTATCAAGTGGCGCGCCTACAGCCCGGCCACTGCCCGTATCGCGGAATTGGTGGGTGCGCAGCCGGTGACAGTGCAGGCGGCCGAAGTCAGCCAGGCATTTGCAACCGGCGTGACCGAGAGCATGATGTCCAGCGGCTCCACCGGTGCCGACGCCAAACTGCATGAGCATGTGAAGTTCTGGTACGACACCCAGGCCTGGCTGCCCAAGAATCTGGTGATCGTCAACCGTGCCGCCTTCAATGCTCTGGACAAGGCCACGCAAGACGCTGTGATGAAAGCCGCCGCCGATGCCGAAGTGCGCGGCTTGGCTGAAAGCAAGAAAGCCAATGGCGCTTCGCTGGACATCCTGCGCGCCGGTGGCATGCAGATCCTGCCGCCGCCCGCGCAGCTGACCACCGACATGAGAAAGGTGGGCGAGACACTGCTCAACGAGTGGACGGGCAAGTCGGGTGCCGAAGGCCAGCAATTGGTCAACGCCTTCCGTCGCTGATCGGACCTAGATGCGCAAACTGCTCGACGGGCTCTATGGCGCAACGGCTGCAGTGGCAGCCGTTTTCATGGTCGGCCTGCTGGTCATGGTGTTGCTGTCCATCCTGGGGCGGCAGTTGGGCTTTCATGTGCCGGGCACCGATGCCTATGCCGGCTACCTGATGGCCGGCTGCGGCTTCCTGGCGCTGGCGCATACCCTCAAACGCGGCGAGCATATCCGCGTCACCCTGCTGCTGCACCACCTCAGCGGCCGGGCCCGCCGCGGGCTGGAGTTGTGGGCGCTGGGGGCCGGCACGCTGCTGAGCCTGTTGTTTGCGGTCTACAGCGTCAAGCTGGCCTGGCAGTCCCACGTGTTCAATGACATCTCCACCTCCACCGACGCCACGCCCCTGTGGCTGCCGCAGTTGGGCATGGCCATCGGTGCGGTGGTGCTGACGATAGCCTGCCTGGATGAATGGGTGCTCGAGTGGCGAGGCCTGAGAAATACGGAATCGAGTGGAGAGGCGCTACGCAATGAGTGATCTGGCTATTACCGGCTTGCTGGTGCTCTCGCTGTTCCTGATTCTGGGCAGCGGGGTCTGGATCGGTCTGACCCTCTCGGGCGTGGCCTGGATCGGCATGGAATTGTTCTCCACCCGTCCAGCCGGCGATGCGATGGCGGTGACCATCTGGGGCTCATCTTCGAGCTGGACACTGACCGCTCTGCCATTGTTCATCTGGATGGGCGAGATCCTGTTTCGAACCCGGCTGAGCAGCGACATGTTCAAGGGCCTGGCACCCTGGATGCACGCGCTGCCGGGACGGTTGTTGCACACGAATGTGGTGGGTTCAACCATCTTCGCTGCCGTCTCGGGATCGAGCGCGGCCACCTGCGCCACCATCGGCAAGATGACCCTGCCCGAGCTGGGCCGGCGCGGCT
>CAZATV010000063.1:5914-12336 GCA_964488145.1 uncultured Polaromonas sp. | reverse complement strand
GGCGCGGCTATCCCGAGCACCTCGTGGTGGGTTCGCTCGCTGGCGCCAGTACTTTGGGACTTTTGATCCCACCTTCGATCATCATGATCGTCTACGGTGTGAGCGCTGAAGTCTCGATCGCCCGCCTGTTCATTGCTGGCGTGCTGCCGGGGCTGATGCTCGCCTTCTTGTTCTCGAGCTACATCATCGGTTGGTCGCTGCTCAATCCAGGGGCCATCCCACGCGATGACGCACGGCCCAGTCTGCTGCAAAAGCTGGCCGCCTCGCGTCATCTGATTCCGGTGGTGCTGCTGATCATTGCGGTGCTCGGCTCCATTTACAGTGGTCTGGCCACCGCCACCGAGGCGGCCGCCGTGGGGGTGGTGGGCTCGCTGGTTCTGTCGGCGCTGCAGGGCTCTCTGAACTGGCAAAGCTTTCGGGATTCCCTGATGGGGGCCACCCGCCTGTATTGCATGATCGCCCTCATTCTGGCCGGGGCCGCTTTTCTCACGCTCTCGATGGGCTACATCGGCCTGCCGCGACATCTGGCCGAGTGGATCGGATCGCTGGGCTTGAGCCCGGGAGAACTGATTTTGGTGCTGGCCATTTTCTACATCATCCTGGGCTGCTTCCTCGACGGAATCTCGATGGTGGTCCTGACCATGGGCGTACTGCTACCCACCATACAAGGGGCAGGGATCGACCTGATCTGGTTTGGCATCTTCATTGTGCTGGTGGTCGAAATGGCCCAAATCACGCCGCCAGTGGGCTTCAACCTCTTCGTGCTGCAAGGGATGACTGGACGACAGCTGACCTGGGTCGCCAAGGCCACCCTGCCCATGTTCTTCATGATGGTGCTGGGCGTCGTGCTGATTTACGCGTTTCCGGAAATCGTGACCTGGCTGCCCAAGCAGATGATGTAGGCGCGCCGGGGAGCAACGCCCAGACAAGCGGTCAACGCAGCCAGTACTGGCCCCAGCGCAGGGCGGCAAAGGCAGAAGGATCGATGGGCGCCGCCTCTCCCATCATCAGGGCTGCGATCAACTCGCCACTACCCGGGCCGGTTGAAAACCCGATATGCTGATGACCCAAGGCCAGCCAAACGCCGGCCTGGCCCGGAGCGGCATCGAGGATCGGACGACTGTCGGGCAAGGTGGGACGGCTGCCCAGCCACAGCGGCGGCGCCAACCGCCCGCCCAGCGGTAGCACCTGCCGCGCTGCGGCCTCAGCCGCTTCGATCATGCGCGGGTGTGCGGGCGCATCGGCCGCGTCGAGCTCGACGCCGGTGGTCAAACGCATGCCAGAGCCCATCGGAGATAGCACATAGCCGCCGGCCGTGTCGTAGATGGGGCGCTTGAGGCCAGCGCCGGTCCAAGCAAAGTGCAGGTGGTAGCCCCGCTCATGGAGCATCGGCAGCTTCCAACCCCACTGCGCCCGTAAAAAATCACGAGCCCAAGGCCCCAGAGCCAGCACCACCCGGTCAGCTTGCAGGCGCTGGCCCGAGGCTGTCGCCAGCTGCCAACCTGGCCCCGCCTGATTCAGGCCCAGCACCGCATCACGCACAAAGCGGACACCCGCCTCTTCGATCAGATGTCGGGCCAGAGCCCGGACCACCGTCCCCGGTTCATCCACAGACGCCGCGCCACTGACCCACATCGCTTTGGCAAATCCGCGATTCAGATCGGGCTCCAGGGCGGCCAGCGCCTGCGAATCGAGCGCCTGCCAAGCCAACTTGAATTGGTCGTAGATCTCTCGCGCCCAGGCCGACGCTTGCCAAGCCTCTTGAGAACGGTACAAAAACAACCAGCCGTCCTCGCGCCAGCGGTGGGCCACGCCCGCCTGCCGCATCCACTCTAGGTGTAGGGGCCGCGACAGGCTGATGAGCTGATGCAGCGCCTGGGCCGTTACCGGCAAAACCGAAGGACGGGCCTGCGTCAGGAAGGCGGCCAAAGCAGAAAACCGCGACACCACATGGCCGGGCTGCAGTCGAAACCCCGGATTCTTGCCGCGCAGCAATCGGGGCAACTGGGCCCACAATCCCGGGTGATTGAAGGGCAGGAGAGAGGTGGGCGAGAGGACACCCGCATTGCCATGACTGGTTTGACCGCCGGGTTCGCCGGGGTCGATCATCAGCACATCCAGACCCCGGCGTCTCAAGGCCCAGGCACAGGAAACACCCACCATGCCAGCGCCGACCACGGCTACCCGCACAACAAACTGCCGACCGTGCGGCCCCCGAGGTGATGCGTCAACATGTCATGATGATAGTCACAGCCCAAATGCCCATGAGCCCACAGCCGACCGCACGCCCCCAGATCGGGGTCATCCTGCTCGACACAAAGTTTCCGCGCCCGCCAGGCGACATTGGGCAGGCCTTGACCTATGCAAGGGTCGGACTGGAGGCGAACTTCTTTCGCGTACCCAGCGCGACCGCTCGTCGCGTAGTGCTCGAGGCCGACCCGGCCTTGCTGCAACCCTTTGTGGAGGCGGCCCAGGCCCTGCAAGACCGTGGCGCGAGCCTGATCACCACCACCTGTGGCTTTCTGGCCCGGTACCAAGAGCCCCTGCAGGCGGCCGTGTCAGTGCCGGTGATCACCTCCAGCCTGCTGGCCTGCCGGGGCCTTGATCGGCCCGGCATCGTCACCTTTGATGCTGCCAGCCTGAGAGACGATGTACTCAAGGGCGCCGGCGTGCCAGCCGGCACACCGCTGGAAGGTCTGGCGCCGGGGTGCGAGATGCGGGAGGCGATCTTGAACGACCGGACCGAGATGGATCTGGCGCAAGCCCGAGAGGATGTGGTCAGCGCCGCGCTCAGACTCATTGCCCTCCATCCCGGGGTACGCCACCTGGTGCTCGAATGCGCCAACATGCCACCCTACCGGCAGGCGGTCGCACAAGCGACCGGCCGGCCCGTGCATGACCTGGAAACCCTGCTGCTGGACCAGGTGCGCAAAACACTGGCTGAAGCGAGGGCGTAAGTATCTGAAGCCATCGCCACGAGGGGATCTACGCCCCTAGAATCAGTCGAGCCATGCTGACCGTTCTTGCAATCTGTGTCGGCGCCAGTGTCGGTGCACTGGCGCGCTGGCAGTTGGGTTTATGGCTCTCGGTGCCCGGCGCTCTGATGCCCTGGGGAACGCTGGCCGCCAATTGGGTTGGCGGATATCTGGTGGGTGTGGCGGTCGGCGTGTTTCAGGCCCTGCCCCACCTCGACCCGGCCTGGCGCCTGCTGCTCATCACCGGATTTCTGGGGGGGCTGACCACCTTCTCGGCATTTTCCGCCGAGGTGGTGCAATTCATCACTGAAGATCGCTGGGCCTTGGCCTTGGGGATAGCCGGCCTGCACTTGGCGGGCAGCCTGCTGCTGACCTTTTTGGGCCTGCGCACCGTGGCCTGGTGGCAGGGCTGATCGGCTAGTGCTGCGGCCGGATACCGCACACCACCAGGCCCGGATCATTGGGCTGAACCGCGCGTTCATTCTTGGCATGCGCCACCTGCAGGTCACGCGGTAAAGCCACCCCATTCTTGACGGCCAGCACCTCGGCCATGATGGACACCGCAATCTCAGCGGGCGTCTTGCTGCCGATGTAAATCCCAACCGGTCCGCGCAAACGCTTGAGCTGCTCTTGATTGAGCCCGAAGTGCTCCTGCATGCGCTGGTGGCGCGCCTCATTGTTGCGGCGCGAGCCTATGGCACCCACATAGAAGGCCTCGCTGGCCAGAGCCTCGAGCAAGGCCAGATCGTCGAGCTTGGGATCGTGGGTGAGCGCAATCACACAACTGCGACGATCGGCCCGAAAAGCCGTCACCACATCATCGGGCATCTCGCTTCGCATCTGCACACCGGCCACCGACCAGGCGCCCCGATACTCTTCGCGCGGATCGCAGACCGTGACCGCAAACCCCGAGAAAAGCGCCATAGTGGCCAGGTACTCGGTCAGCTGGCCGGCACCGATCAGCAGCATGCGGTATTCAGGCCCGAAGGTGTTGACGAGCTGGGTTTGGCTGACCGACAACTCGTCCGGATGATCGGTGCTCGACAGCGTCACCCCGCCGTCCGAAAGGGCGACCGTGCGGCGCATCAACTGGCCAGCCTCCAGGGCCTGCACCAGCGTGGCCAGAGCGTGCGCCGAGGGATCGAATTCCAGCAGCAATTCCAGCGTACCGCCGCAGGGCAAACCAAAGCGATGGGCCTCGTCGGCACTGATGCCATACTTGATGAAACGCGGCGCACCCACCGGAATGGTGCGTCCATCAGCGCCCTGCCCTGCCGCTTTGTAGGCCTGGGTGTACTGGTAAATCAGATCGTCTTCGATGCAACCGCCGGAGACCGACCCCACCACTGCACCGTCCTCGCACAAAGCCATGATGGAGCCCACGGGCCTGGGCGATGAGCCCCAGGTGCGCACCACGGTGGCCAGCAAGGCCCGGCGACCCGACGCGCGCCAATCACGCAGGGTGCGCAGTACCATCACATCGAGGTTTTCCACAAGCGGGCCTTTAGCGCGTAAACAAGAACAATACAAGCAACATCACCGCGGCGCCCGCAGCTGCCGTCAAGGCAGCGGGCAACAGAACCTCCGGCAAGTCAGGTGCGGGCTGCGCAGGGCCCTGAGCTGGCCCGGCGTCGCCAGCCAAAGCCCCATGGCGTCGCTGCATTTCATCGTCGAAGCGCCGAAAAAAGTCTTCGGCCAGCGAGCGAGCGGCACCGTCAATCAGGCGCTGGCCCAGTTGGGCCACCTTGCCGCCCACCGAGGCCGAGACCGAGTAGCTCAGCTCGCAACCTGCAGCCGTTGGGGTCAGTTGCACCTGGGCCTGCCCCTTGCCAAAACCGGCGGGGCCGCCCTGCCCCTCAAAGCTGATCCGGTAGCTCGATGGGGGCACGATATCGCTCAGGCTGATATGCCCTTTGAACCGCGCCGACACCGGGCCGATGCGCAGCGCCATACCAATATCAAATTCGTTATCGGCCGTCGCTTCGACCTTGTCACAACCGGGTATGCACAGCTTGAGCACCTCCGGATCGTTGAGGGCTTGCCAGGCTTGCTGCTGGGTCACCGCCAGGGAACGGGTGGCTTGCATCTCCATGATGAAAATCCTTGAGGTCTTGGGATATACAACGAAGCCCGATTTTGCTACAGCAGCGCGAGCCGCCGTGCAAGTCCGGGCTTAGCGAGCCAGCAGCTGAGCCAGGCTGGCAGCCAGGTCACGCAATCGGCTCAGGTTATGGACTGCCAGCATCGCATGCGCCTGCTCGTGCAGCACAGAAGCGCCCCGGGCCAGCGGAGCATACCCCTCAAATCGCATCAGGGGATTGAGCCAAAGCAAACGCCGGCTGTGCAGGCGAAGCCAATGCAATCCAGCCCGCAACTCATCGGGCTCACCGGTATCCAGGCCGTCGGTGATCAAGAGCACCACGGTTCGACGACCGATCAAACGCCGGGCATGGCGCGCGCGCAGTTGCTGCAGACTTTGCCCAAGCCGCGTTCCACCGGCGAAATCAGCGATCAATCGGTTGGCATGGGTCAACATGGCATCGGTATCGGCGTGGGCAAAGGCCGGCGCCAGATCGGTCAGGTTCATGCCGATGGCCATCACCTCTCGCCGGCGATGACGGCCGGTGGCCGCATGCAAAAAGGCCAGCAGCAACCGGGCATACCGCTCCATCGATCCGGATACGTCCACCAGTACCAACAAGGGAAGGCTCTGCATGCTTCGTTGCAGGCGAGGCAGCGCCATCAACTCGCCGCCATGCCGTGCCGCTTGCTGCATTACCCCAGGCCAGTGCGGCCGATCACCCCGCCAGCCCGGTCGCAGGCGCCGTGAGGGCAACTGCGGCAGCGGCAAAGGGATGTCGCGAGCCAAACGTTCCACCAGAGCATACTCGTCAGCCGAAAGACTGTTGAAGTCGGCATGCTGCAATCGCTGCAGATCGCTGGCCGTCATCGTGGCGTCAAATTCAAACTCGCGGTCTGCAGCGGCCGGTTGGGCCAGCGGTCTGGCGACACGCTGGGGCTGCAGGGCATCTCGGATACGCGCGCGCTGTTGACTGCTCTCGGCCTTGCCCTCGGCCGACGGCAACAACTGGGCCAGCAATTTGTGCGCTACCTTCGGGTCGCGAAAAAAAACCTCGAACAATTCACGGAAGACTGCGCGGTCTTGCTCTCGCCCGACCAGCACTGCCTCCAGCGCAGCGGAAAGATCCTCGCGTTGTCCGATATCGACCAGCAAGGCAGCCTGCTGTGCCAGCGCGATCCGACTGGCATCAACCGGCACCCCCGCGCGTCGCAGCGCGCGGCCGAAGGCAGCCAGATTGCCGGCCAGTCGCCCTGAACGGGCGTCACCAAGTTGCATCGTCGGAGGCCTCAGTGAAGGGTCGCAGCCACGCCCCGACCGGTTTTCGCAGACAAGCCCATCGCGCCGAGGGCGGCGCTCCCACACCA
>CAZATV010000063.1:0-5814 GCA_964488145.1 uncultured Polaromonas sp. | reverse complement strand
CGGCCCATCGTGCCGAGCGTGGCACTCCCACACCAGCGGCCCATCGCGCCGAGGGCGGCGCTCCCACACCAATGGGCAATCCCTCGGCGGGCACTCCCACACGGGGAGCCATCACGCGGGCCGGGCGCATCAGCACCCGCCTTACTCGCCCGTAGCTTGTAGGAGCCGCGCCCTCGCGGCGATAAGGGCCTGCCCACGGACCCCGCCCATCTTCAAGACACAGCATCGGCCTGCAAAACCTCGCTGGCCAGATCCGTCGTCAGGGCGGCCACATCCTCGCGCTGCTTGAACAGAATACCGGCCGTGTCAGCGGCCACTTCGGGATCAACAGACAAGGTATCCAGCGCGACCAGCGCCTTGGCCCACTCCACGCTTTCGGCGATACCCGGGGCGCGTTGGAACGCATCCTTGAACGGCGCTTGCCGCAACCGACTGACAAAACCAGCCACCTGCCGGGTCAGCTGTTCGCTGGCCTGCGGTACCTGGGCTGCAATGATGGCCAGCTCGCGATCGCGGTCCGGGTAGTCGAGCCAGTGATAGAGGCAGCGTCGCTTGATCGCGTCGTTGAGTTCGCGGGTCCGATTGCTGGTCAGAATGGTCACCGGCGCGGTGGCGGCGCGGATGGTGCCCAGTTCGGGGATGGTGACCTGATACTCCCCCAGATACTCCAGCAGGAATGCCTCGAAAGGCTCGTCGGCGCGATCGACTTCGTCGATCAGGAGAACGGCACCCGGCTCCGGCGACTGCAGGGCCTGCAGCAAGGGTCTCTTGATCAGATAGTGTCCGGTGTAGACCTCGCGCTCGAGCTCACCCGCCTGCCCTCGGCCTTCGGCCGCCCGCATGTGCAGCAGTTGCGCCGCATAGTTCCATTCGTAGAGCGCCTCGCGCTGCTCCAGGCCGTCATAGCATTGCAGCCGGATCAACTCGCGCGACAAGGCAAGCGCCAAAGCCTTGGCCAGCTCGGTTTTGCCCACGCCGGGCTCACCCTCCAGAAGCAAGGGGCGGCCGAGCCGCAGCGCCAGATAGACGGCCGTGGCCAGACGGCGGTCGGAAAAATAACCGCTGTTTTGCAGTCCTCTGCTCAGCGCATCGACGCTGGGGAAGTCGGTTGAAGACATGATTCGATTGTGTACGAGGTCGAGCCGGCTCACAAATCCAAGGACTCCTGCACCACCGCAGAGTCAGCTGCATCAAAAAAGCCCGCACAGGGCGGGCTTTTGAAAGGAACAGGGTGGCAATCAACCGGCCTTCTTAACCCAGGCCGAGCACCAACCGTTGGCCGAAACCTGCTTGCCCGGGAAAATCGAGCAAGGGCCAGACTTGGCATTGGCCGCGCCGGTGTAGAGCTGGCAATTGCTGCACTTCTGGGTTGCGGCGTGCTTGGGGAACTTCTTGGCATCGGCTTTCGTGGTGTCGGCCACATAGCCGAGCGAGACGGCCTGCGGGTCTTTCTCATTGACCATGGCTTGAGCCGAGGCGGCACCCACGGCGGCCAGAGCAGAGCCTCCAACAGCCACTTGCATCATGAAGACACGGCGATTCGTCGATTTCATGGAATTCCTGAAAAAGTAGTTGCGAACGGGCGGGATCGTAGCACCGCCAAATTACCCGACTTCATTAGTCATGGATAGCCCTCAGATCGGTAGGCGGGTGAGCGCCCAACGGTCCTGACGCAAGGCTATCATCGCAGCCATGCAAGAACAGGGGTCAGCCGACTCATTTCGTCCCCAACTCAGCGGCAGCACCCAAGTGTGCGACAGCGCCGCCGGGCCGATCGCGGTGCATGTGGCCGGTCAGGGGCCACCTCTATTGCTGATCCACAGCGTCAATGCAGCCGCCTCGGCGGCGGAGGTGCGACCGCTGCACGAGCACTATGCAAGCACCCGTACGGTTTTTTCGCCCGATCTGCCCGGCTTTGGAGCGACGGCCCGGCCCAAAAGGCTGTACACCCCTCGCCTGATGACCGATGCCCTGCATGGGGTGGTGGCGCACATCGGCCGGCAGTTTGGCCCCGCGCCCATCGATACGCTGGCCCTGTCGCTGTCCTGTGAATTTCTGGCCCGCGCAGCCAGCGAAAGGCCAGAGCGCTTCAGGAGCTTGGCTTTGGTCAGCCCCACCGGCCTGAGCGGACGCCTGCAGAGACGCGGCCCGGAAGGCAGTACCGCCGCCATGCCACGCCTGCACCGTGCGCTGCAAAGCGTGGGCCCGGGCTTGTTTGGTCTGTTGACCCGGCCAGCCGTGGTCCGGTTTTTTTTGCGTAAAACCTGGGGTCGACCGGAGATTGACGAACAGATGTTTCAGGAGGCTGTGCGTACCGCACGCGCGCCGGGGGCCGAGCATGCGCCCCTGAGCTTCCTGGCCGGTGCCTTGTTCAGTCGCGACATCCTCAATCTCTACGAACGCCTGGACATGCCAGTCTGGATGTGCCACGGCGTGCGCGGCGACTTCACTGACTATCGACAAAAGGCCTTGCTCGACGGCAAAGCCAACTGGACGGTACGGGTGTTCCCGACCGGGGCACTGCCGCATTTTGAGAGGCCCGAGGAATTCTTCACAGCTCTGGATGATCATCTGGCGCAAAACCGCCCCAGTGCCACTGCGCCATAAACCGATGCGACGATGGAGATTACCTTGAAAATTGCCACCTGGAACGTCAACTCGCTGGCCGTTCGGCTACCCCAGGTCATTGACTGGCTGGCTGCGCGGCCGGTCGATTTGCTGTGCCTGCAAGAACTCAAGATCACCGACGACAAGTTCCCATTCGAGGCCCTTGAAAGGGCGGGCTACCCGCACTGCGCGGTCTTCGGTCAGAAAACCTACAACGGCGTGGCCATTTGCAGCCGCCATCCGCTGCAAGACGTGCAGCGCAACATCAAAGGCTTTGAAGACGAACAGGCCCGCGTACTGGCCGCCACAGTGAACGCACCAGGACGACCCGTTCGTGTGGTCAATGGCTATTTCGTCAACGGACAGGAACCTGGCAGCGACAAGTTCGCCTACAAACTGCGCTGGCTTGAAGGGCTGCGCAGCTGGCTGGCCGAAGAGCTCGTAAGACAGGAGCCTTTAGTCTTGGTGGGTGATTTCAATATCACCGCCGATGATCGAGACACCTACGACCCGGTGGGATTGCACGAGACCATCCACCACACCACCGAAGAGCGCGAAGCTTTCAAGGCTTTGCTGGCGCTCGGTCTGGTCGATGCATTTCGCCTTTTCGAGCAGGCGCCCAAAAGTTACTCCTGGTGGGATTACCGCGACCTGGCCTTCCGCCGCAACAAGGGTCTGCGGATCGACCACATCCTGGTCAGTCAGGCGATCCGAGAGCGGGTGCTGTCCTGTGTGATCGACAAGCAACCCCGCAAGAACGAACGCCCCAGCGATCATGCACCGGTGGTGGTGGAGATTGGGGGACTTTAGGGGCAGCACCGCGCCGGGGGCGGCGCTCTCAAGGCGATTGGGTCTTTGTGGGAGCCGCGCCCTCGCGGCGAAAGCGACTCACTCCAAACCCAATTCCTGAATCTTGCGTGTGATGGTGTTGCGGCCTATGCCCAACTTCATCGCCGCTTCGATCCGACGGCCCCTCGTGTTGGCGAGGGCGGTCTGGATCAGGCGCGACTCGAAGCGACGCGTCAGTACATCCCAGACATCCGTATTCCCAGCGGCCAACAGCGAAAGGGCCTCCGCTTCGAGACCGGTCTCCCAGGCACTGCCTACTGCGGCCAGGGCCGACCATGCCTCGCCCGTGGCAGGAGCGGCAGGCGCTGCTGGAGGCGGGACCATGATGGGGTCGCTGGGCGCAGCCGATGAAACGGTGGCAGCAGCCGGGGCGTGCGCTGGCGCCAACACCTCCGGCGGCAAATCCTTGGCCTCGATCACCTGTGCTGGCGCCATCACCGTAAGCCAATGGCAGATGTTTTCAAGCTGGCGCACATTGCCGGGGAAGTCGAACAGAGTCAACTGGGCCAGCGCGGCCTCAGATATCCGCTTGGGCTCCACGCCCAGCTGCTGCGCACTTTGCTGCAGGAAGTGGCGCGTCAGCATGGGAATATCCTCCCGTCTCTCGCGCAGGGCGGGCAAACGCAGGCGAATCACATTGAGTCGGTGGAACAGGTCTTCCCGGAAGATGCCATCCTTGACCCGCTGCTCCAGATCCTGATGCGTGGCAGCGATCACCCGCACATTGGCCTTGATGGCGCTGTGACCCCCGACGCGGTAGAAGTGCCCGTCCGACAGAACACGCAACAGACGCGTCTGAAGATCGAGCGGCATATCACCGATTTCATCGAGGAACAGCGTGCCGCCCTCGGCCTGCTCAAAGCGGCCACGGCGCATAGTCTGTGCCCCGGTAAAAGCGCCGCGCTCATGACCGAACAGTTCGGACTCCAGCAATTCCTTCGGGATGGCAGCGGTATTGATGGCAATGAAAGGACCGGCGGCACGGGTGGAATGCTTGTGCAGCGCACGGGCCACCAACTCCTTGCCGGAGCCCGATTCGCCAGTGATCATCACGGTCACGTGGCTTTGCGAGAGCCGACCGATGGCGCGAAACACATCCTGCATCGCCGGAGCCTGTCCCAGCATCTCCGGGGTCTGACTCATGCCATCGACCGCCACTTGCTCACGCTGACTTTCCTCGACCGCACGGCGAATCAGTTCGACCGCCTTGGGCAAATCAAAAGGCTTGGGCAGGTATTCAAAAGCACCGCCCTGGAAGGCCGAAACCGCGCTGTCCAGATCCGAGTAGGCCGTCATGATGATGACCGGCAGCCCCGGCAGCACCGCCCTGACCTTTTCAAGCAACTCGAGGCCGGACCCCCCCGGCATACGGATGTCGCTGACCAACACCTGTGGTCCGCTGCCTTCAGAGGCGCCCTCCAGGGCCGCCATCAATTCCCTCGGGCTGGTAAAGCTGCGCGTGGGCAATCCCTCCCGCAACAAAGCCTTTTCGAGAACGAACCGGATGGACTGGTCATCATCAACGATCCAGATCGGTTTCATGCTGGTCTGCCCCTTTTGTATGGATCCGACAGTGAAAGAAAACGCATCACGGCAAAGGTATGAGGATCTTGAAGTCCGTGCGGCCCGGGGCGCTGTCGCATTCAATCAGGCCGTGGTGCTGCTGAACAAAATTTTGTGCCAGCGTCAGCCCTAAACCGGACCCACCATCGCGTCCTGTGACCAGGGGGTAGAAGATGCGGTCCTTGATCGAATCGGGCACGCCCGGCCCGTTGTCAATAACATGCAATTCCAGTGCCAAGCGATACCGGTTCTTGCCGAAGGTGACCTGTCGAGCAATGCGGGTTCGCATCGTGATCTGTGCATCGCCCGCAGAAACCCGATCGGCCAGGGCCTGCGCCGCGTTATGGGCAATATTGAGCACAGCCTGAATGAGCTGCTCGCGGTCGCCCCGGAATTCAGGAATGGAGGTGTCGTAATCGCGCGCCACCTTCAGGCCCTTGGGAAACTCGGCCAGGATAAGGGAACGCACCCTTTCGCACACTTCATGGATGTTCACATCCCCAACCTGGTGCGGCCTGCGGTGCGGCGCAAGCAGCCGATCCACCAGAGACTGCAGACGGTCGGCCTCATGAATGATGACCTGGGTGTATTCGGTCAACTCGCGCGAATCCATCTCCATCTGCAGCAACTGCGCCGCACCACGGATGCCGCCCAGCGGATTCTTGATTTCATGCGCCAGGTTGCGGATCAGCTCCTTGTTCACCTGCGACTGCTCCAGCAGGCGCTCCTCACGCTCCTGCCGGGTCTTCTGCTCCACCGGCAAGAGCTCGATGATCACCTCATTGCTGCGATCGG
>CAZATV010000062.1:0-17195 GCA_964488145.1 uncultured Polaromonas sp. | reverse complement strand
TGGCCTACAGCGCCAAGTACGCCAGCGCCTTCTATGGCCCCTTCCGCGATGCGGTCGGATCGGCCGGCAACCTGGGCAAGGCCGACAAGAAGGTTTACCAGATGGACCCGGGCAACAGCGACGAGGCGCTCAAGGAAGTGGCCATGGACATCGCCGAAGGCGCCGACATGGTGATGGTCAAGCCAGGCATGCCCTATCTGGATGTGGTGCGCCGGGTCAAGGACGAGTTCAAGGTACCCACCTTCGCCTATCAGGTCTCGGGCGAATACGCGATGCTCAAGGCTGCGTCGGCCAACGGCTGGCTGGACCACGATGCCGTCATGATGGAGAGCCTGCTGGCCTTCAAGCGGGCTGGCGCCGACGGTGTACTGACCTATTTCGCTCTGGACGTGGCACGCAAGCTCAGGGGCTGAGTCAGGGAGCTCAGGCCAGTGGCCGCCCAGCGCTGCGTCAGCAGCGCTGATGCTTGACCTTAACGACCCAAGTCAGTGGGCGGGCCACGGTCTCCAGGCCCCGGGGCTGCGGCGGGGGCTGCTGCCCATTCAATGCCCGAGGATCTTCGACAGGAAGTCCTGCGCCCGATCGGTCTGAGGATCATTGAAGAAGCGGTCGGGCGTGTTTTGCTCGACGATCTGACCCTGGTCCATGAAGATCACCCGATCGGCCACTGCCTTGGCAAAGCCCATCTCATGCGTGACGCACAGCATGGTGATGCCCTGACCGGCCAGCTCGATCATGACGTCCAGCACCTCCTTGATCATCTCGGGGTCAAGCGCAGAGGTCGGCTCATCAAAGAGCATGATCTTGGGGGTCAGGCACAGGGCGCGGGCAATGGCCACCCGCTGCTGCTGCCCTCCGGAGAGCTGCAGCGGGTATTTGAGCGCCTGTTCGGCAATGCGCACCCGCTCGAGCTGCTGCATGGCCCGCTCTTCGGCTTCTTTCTTGGGCAGCTTGCCCACCCACATGGGCGAGAGGGTCAGATTCTCCAGAACGGTCAGGTGCGGGAACAAATTGAACTGCTGAAAGACCATGCCCACCTGCTTGCGGATGGTGTCGATCGCCTTGAGATCGTCAGACAGCTCGATACCGTCGACCACCAGCCGCCCCTGCTGGTGCTCCTCCAGGCGGTTGATGCAACGAATCAGAGTCGACTTGCCCGAACCGGATGGGCCACAAATGACGATGCGCTCACCCTTGGCTACGTTCAGGTCGATATCGCGCAAGACGTGAAAATCGTTGCCGTACCACTTGTTGACTTTATCGAAGGAAATGATGGGAGTGCTCATGGTGGAAACCGTCCAGTGAATCAGCGTTGCTTACCCTTGTTGACCTGCGCCTCCACCCAGAGGCTGTAGCGGGACATGGCAAAGCAGAAGGCAAAGTAAATCAGGGCAATGAAGACATAGCCCTCAATCTTGTAGGGACGCCAATCGGCGTCGGAGTTGAGCGCCAGACCCAGGGCACCGGTCAGCTCATAGAGGCTGACGATGGTCACCAGCGAGGTGTCCTTGAAGATGGCGATGAAGTTGTTCATGATGCCCGGCACCACCATGGCCAGTGCCTGCGGCAGCACCACCTTGCGCTGGGTCTGCCAGTACGACAGCCCCAGCGAGGCCGCCGCCTCCACCTGCCCCTTGGGGATGGCCTGCAAGCCCCCACGAATCACCTCGGCCAGATAGGCCGCTGCGAACAGGGTGATACCGGCCAGTACGCGGATCAGCACATCGATCTTGGTGCCCTGCGGCATGAAGAGCGGGAACATGAACGAGGCCATGAAAAGCACCGAGATCAGCGGCACACCGCGGATCAGCTCGACATACAGGGTGCACAGGGTCCGGATAGCCGGCAACTCGGAGCGCCGGCCCAGCGCCACCAGCAAGGCCAAGGGAAAGGCCATGGCAATCGACAGGGTCGACAGAAGGATGGTCAGCGGCAGCCCACCCCAGCGGTCGGTCTCCACCCGGCTCAGGCCAAAGCCGCCCAGCATGAGCCAGAAGAACAACACGAGCACCACCGCCCAGGCCAGGGCCAGCCAGGGCTTCCAGAAGGCGCGGGTGCAACTGGCCACCAGCAGACCCATCATGAGCAAAGTGGCCACCAGGGGCCGCCACTGCTCCTCAAAGGGGTAGCGGCCGAAAATAATGAGCCGGTATTTCTCGGCCACCACTCCCCAGCAAGCTCCCACCTCGACCGGGTGGCAGGCCTGCGCATCCGGCAGCCAGTAGGCCGAAAAAAGGGCCCAGTTCAGGAAGCTGGGCAAATACCAAAGCAGCAGCCCCCCCAAGATCAGGGTGCTGAGGGTGGTTCGGGTATCGGCAAAAAGATTGCTGCGCAGCCAGCCCACCAGGCCGCCTGTCCGCACCGGCGCTGGACGGGCCGGCAAGGATTGAAAGACACGCACGCCCATGATCAGCGCTCCTTGATCGCCGCGCGGGCGTTATACCAATTCATGAAGGCCGAGGTGGTCAATGAAGTGGTCAGGTAAACCAACATGACGATGGCAATGCACTCGACCGCACGACCGGTCTGGTTGATGGCGGTGTTGGCAATGGAGACCACATCGGGATAGCCAATAGCCACCGCCAGCGACGAGTTCTTGGTCAGATTGAGGTACTGATTGGTCATCGGCGGGATGATCACGCGCAAAGCCTGGGGCAACATCACCAGCCGCATTTCCTGCCCGCTCGACAGGCCCAAGGCGGCGGCCGCTTCGCTTTGCCCACGCGGCACCGAAGCGATACCAGCGCGCACCACCTCGGCGACGAAGGCTGCGGTGTAGACCGTCAGACCCAGCAACACCGCCATGAATTCAGGCGTCAGGGCTCCGCCGTTTTCGATGGCGAACTCACCCTTGCTGGGATAGTTGGCCTGCGTCGGAGCCCCCCCGAGCAACCAACCCAGGAAAGCCATCACCACAACAATGAGTAGGGGCACCCAGAAAACGCTGCGCGGCTGGCCAGTCGCCTCAAATTGGGCCTGCGCCCAGCGGCTGCGCATCCAGGCCAGCAACAAGCCGGCCAGCAAGCCCAGGGCGGCCCAGAGATGGCCCTGTTCCCAGACCGGGATGGGGAAATTGAAGCCTCCCTTGCTGAGGAAGACCCCGCCCACCTGTAGGGCCTCGCTGGCATCAGGCAGCAGCTCGGTAAAGAGCAGATACCACATCAGCAACTGCAGCAGGATGGGTACGTTTCGGAAAAATTCGACATAGGCCTGACACAGGCCGCGCACCAGCGCATTGCGAGAAAAACGACCCACGCCGACCAGCGTGCCCAGCAAGGTGGTAAGGATGATGCCGATCACCGCCACACGAAGGGTATTGACCAGCCCGACCAGGAAGGCTTTCAGATAGCTCTGGTTCGAGTCGTAACCGAGCAGATCCTCACCAATATCGAATCCGGCCGTCTGGGTCAGGAAGCCAAAGCCGCTTTGGATGCCACGCTCGCGCATATTCACCAGCGTGTTGTGACCCAGATACCAGATGCCCAGGGCAATCAGCGCCAGAGCCAGGATCTGATAGACCAGGCCACGAAAAGCCTGACTGCGCCAGGACCAGCTGTTTTTCTTTGGGGGGGCAGAAGGAGGACGGTTCATGGAATCCACTCATGCAAGCCAAGGACCTTAACGAATTTTTGCAACGCTTCGTCCCATCGGAGAAAAACCGCCTGCCAGGCCGAGCCCGACAGGCGGTTTTTACGGATGGCCCAATACTCAGCGGATCGGATAGGCGTACATCAGGCCGCCCTTGTTCCACAGGTTATTGACGCCGCGCGGCAGACCCAGAGCCGACTTCGGCCCGACATTGCGCTCGAAAATCTCGCCGTAATTGCCAGTGGCCTTGATGGCGCGCACCATCCAGTCACGGTCTAGGCCGAGCAGCTTGCCGGTGTCCTCGGTCGCACCGAGCAGACGCTGCACCACCGGATCCTGGCTGCTGGCCTTGAGCTGATCGACGTTGGCCTGAGTCACGCCATACTCTTCGGCTTCCAGCAGGCCGTAGATGGTCCACTTGACGATGGCGAACCACTCGTCATCACCGCGGCGCACCATGGGGCCCAGGGGCTCCTTGGAAATCAGCTCAGGCAGAATGATGTGATCGGCTGGATTCTTGGCTTCTTTGTTGCGAACCGAAGCCAGACCCGAGGCGTCTGTGGTGTAAGCCACGCAGCGACCTGCGAAATAGGCTCCGGTTGCAGCTTCCACCTTTTCGAACACCACAGGCTTGATGCCCAGATTGTTGGCGCGCGAGAAGTCCGTCAGATTCTTCTCGGTGGTCGTGCCCGACTGCACGCAAACCGTTTGACCCTTGAGCTGCTTGGCGCTCTTGATCTTGCTCTTGACCGGAACCATGAATCCTTGACCGTCGTAGTAGGTCACGACGGTCTGGTGCAAGCCCAGGGATCCATCACGGGTCAGGGTGAAGGTGGTGTTGCGCGACAGGACGTCGATCTCGCCCGACTGCAGGGCAGTAAAACGCTGCTGAGCGTTGAGAGGAACGTACTTGACCTTGCTAGCGTCGCCCAGCGTGGCGGCCGCGATGGCTTTGCACATATCCACGTCCAGACCGCTCCAGTTCCCGCTGGAATCGGCGGCCGAGAAGCCGGCCAGACCGGTGTTGACGCCGCACACCACTTGACCGCGCTGCTTGATGGCATCGAGGGTCTTGCCGGCGTGGGCGGGGGCCAGCACAGCCAGCGTCAGCCCGGCGGCGGCCAGGGCCTTGAGGCCCTGCGTTTTGGTCAGTTTGAACACGAGGTACTCCCGAAAAAAAGAAAAGGTTAACCGAGCCCATAAGAGGCTCAGAGGCGAGGATGCTATCCGAAACTGGACCCCCGGCCACAGGCTTGAGAGCCGATATCCCTAGGGCTAACCCGGGTCTTGTGCGTCCTCATGCTCCAACCGGCATGGCCCCATGCCAAGCCCGCATGGATGAGCTCTAGCCGGTCTGGCCGCAGATCTGGAGCACCTGCGCACCATAAGCGTGCCGCTTTTTCTCTCCCATGCCAGCGATGCCAGCCAGCGCAGCAGCGTCGCGTGGATTGAGCTGGGCAATCGCCCGCAAGGTGGCATCGTGGAAGATCACAAAAGCCGGCAGGTTGTGTTCCCGGGCCACTTCAGCCCGCCAGGCCTTGAGCCGCTGCAAGCGCTCCAGCGCGCCGGCATTGAGGCTGGCCTCGGCCAGCCCGCGGACGGAGGTGCGCCTGTGGCGGGCCGAAGAACGCCCAGACTTTGACTCCTGCGGGCTGTGTCGTAGCAGCAAACTGCCCTGGCCTTGCAGGAATTGGCGCGCCGCCGGTCGCAGACTCAAGGTGCTCATGCCCTGGCTGTCGACCTGCACCATGTCTCGGGCGATCAGCTGGCGCAATACCGCTCGCCACTGCGCCGGCGCCAAATCGGTGCCTATGCCGAAGGTCGAGAGCCGCTCATGTCCATGCTGACGCACTTTTTCGGTGCTCTTGCCCAGCAGGATATCCACCAGATGCCCGGCCCCGAAATCCACGCCGCTGGCCTGCCGAACCCGGTAGATGCAGCTCAGCAGCTTGCGGCCGGCCTCGGTGCCGTCCCAGATGCGCGGCGGCCTGAGACAGTTGTCGCAGTTCATGCACGGATGGCTCGCCTGACCAAAGTAGCCCAGCAAATCGACCCTGCGGCAACTGCTGCTCTCGGCCAGCGCCAGCAAGGCATCGAGCTTGCCGCGCATCACCCGCTTGAACTCCTCGCTTGCGACCTCGCCGGCGTCGATCATGCGCCGCTGGTTGACCACATCCTGCAAGCCATAGGCCATCCAGGCGTCGGCGGGCAGGCCATCGCGACCGGCGCGGCCGGTCTCCTGGTAGTAGGCCTCGATGTTCTTGGGCATGTCTAGGTGAGCCACAAAACGGACATCGGGTTTGTCGATGCCCATGCCAAAGGCAATGGTCGCGACCATGACCAGGCCCTCTTCGCGCAGAAAACGATCCTGCCGCTGTTGCCTGACATCGGAGGGCAATCCGGCGTGATAGGCCAGGGCCGGTACCTGCGCGGCCTGCAGCTGATCGGCCACTTCCTCCACCCGCCTGCGCGACTGGCAGTACACGATGCCGGCCTCCCCCTCGTGTTCGCTCTGAATAAAGCGCAGCAGTTGTCGCATCGGGTCGGTCTTCTCAACGATGGCATAGCGAATATTGGGGCGATCAAAGCTGCTGATGAACTGGCGCGCACCCTCCAGCCGGAGCCGCTCGATCATGTCCAGCCGAGTCAGGTCGTCGGCTGTGGCGGTCAGCGCCACCCGCGGCACCGAGGCAAACCGCTCATGCAACAGAGAGAGCCCGCGGTATTCCGGCCGGAAGTCATGCCCCCATTGGCTCACGCAATGGGCTTCATCGATGGCAAACAGGCTGAGCAGGCCACGCTCGTAGAGGGCATCGAGCAAATACAGCATGCGCGAGGTGTTCAGCCGCTCAGGCGCCACATAAAGCAGGGTCAGCTCGGCGCGCTGCAGCCGGCCCTGCACGTCCTGGGACTGCTCCAGGCTGAGGCTGGAGTTGAGGTAGGCGGCCGGCACGCCGGCCTCCAGCAAGGCGCCCACCTGATCGTGCATGAGCGCAATCAGGGGCGAGACCACCAGAGTCACGCCGCGCCCCTGGGCGTGACGGGCAATGGCCGGCACCTGATAGCAAAGGGATTTGCCGCCCCCGGTGGGCATGAGCACCAGCGCATCACCGCCCGCAATCACGTGGTCGATGATGGCTTGCTGCGGGCCTCGAAAGGAGTCATAACCAAAGACTTGCTGCAGGATCTGCAGCGGCTGCGCCGAACTCATCATCGCGTGGCGATGCAGGCCTTCACATCTGCTCCCAAGGCAGGCCATCGAAGCGCCAACCCGACAGGCTCGAACGCTTGAAGTGCTCGTCCAGCTCGCCCTCGAAACCATGCACCACGTGGGCAACCTCGGCAAAGCCGGCGGCCTCCAGAGCAGCGCCGGCATCCAGCGTGCGTTGCCCGGAGCGACAAATCAGCAAGACCGGTCTGTCCTTGTGCCCCGCTTCCCGCTCGACCGCAGCCACAAAACGCTGCGGGTCGGCCGTCATCTCCGGATACTCGTACCAGGGAATATTGACGACCCCAGGGGGACGCCCGACGTACAGGGATTCGATTTCCATGCGCACGTCCACAAAGACAATATCGTCACGGCTTTTGAGCCATTGCCAGGCTTGCTGGGGTTGCAGGTGCTTCATGCTGGAGAGTCGATGCCAAGTCGCCGAAGACCCTATTGTCGAACAAGCGCGACAACACCCGCGCGAGTCCGTTGGACCGGGGGCGCTGCCTACAATCGGCCCATGAATTTTCCCAGCTACACCCGGGCTCAGGCTCTGCCCGACCTTCTGCGCCAGCGTCTGGTCATCCTTGATGGCGCCATGGGCACCATGATCCAGCGGCTCAAGCTCGGCGAGGCCCACTATCGGGGCGAGCGCTTCAAGGACTTTGCCCGGGATGTGAAGGGCAACAATGAATTGCTGAGCCTGAGCCGACCCGACGTGATCCGCGATATTCACGAGGGCTATCTGGCTTGCGGCGCCGACCTGATCGAAACCAACACCTTTGGTGCCACCACCGTGGCCCAGGCCGACTATGACATGGCGGAACTCGCGCGGGAGATGAATTTGCAGTCGGCCCGGCTGGCTCGCCAGGCCTGCGACAAGTTCAGCACCCCCAACCACCCGCGCTATGTGGCCGGGGCATTGGGCCCGACCCCCAAGACTGCCAGCATCAGCCCCGACGTCAACGATCCGGGTGCGCGCAACATCGATTTCGAGCAGCTGCGGCTGGCCTATTTCGAGCAAGTTCAGGCCCTGGTCGAAGGCGGCAGCGATGTGCTGCTGGTGGAGACCATCTTCGACACCCTCAATGCCAAGGCGGCCCTGTTTGCCATCGACGAGTATTTCGAGTCCAGCGGCGAGCGCCTGCCCGTGCTGATCAGCGGCACGGTCACCGACGCCTCCGGCCGCATCCTCAGCGGACAGACCGTCACCGCCTTTTGGCACAGCGTGCGCCATGCCCGGCCCCTGGCCATCGGACTGAACTGCGCACTCGGTGCGGCGCTGATGCGACCCTACATCCAGGAACTCCACCGGGTGGTCGGCGACGAGGCTTTCATCAGCTGCTACCCCAACGCAGGCCTGCCCAACCCGATGAGCGAGACCGGCTTCGATGAAACGCCCGAGGTCACCAGTCGCTTGCTGCACGAGTTCGCGGCCGAAGGTTGGGTCAACATCGTCGGGGGCTGCTGCGGCACCACGCCCGAGCATATCGGCGCCATTCGCGACGCCGTCAGCCCACTCAAACCGCGTCAGCTCAGCCGCGGCACGCTCTTTGGCGAAGCCGCCTGAGCCGCATCGACCCCAACCGGCGCTGCGTCCGGTTTAGACCAGACAGGTCAGCACCCGAGCGCTCCGGTCTGGCGCACTTGAGAAACTCAGGCAACTGACCGCTGGCGCCACTGACGAACCTGCTCCAAAGAAGGAAGGGCAGACAAAGCGCCGCGGCCCGTGGTTGACAGCGCAGCCGCAGCGTTAGCGCTATCGATCGCCTCGGGCCAGCCCTCCCCGCGAGCCAGAGCCGCAGCTAAAGCCCCGGTAAAGGTATCTCCTGCGCCGATGGTGTCGGCCACCTGCATCGGGTGGCCGGCCAGCGCCAGTGGATCCTGTCCAGCGCGGTAGAGGCAGCAGCCCCTGGCACCCAGCGTGACCACCACCGCGCCGACGCCACGCTCAAGCAACACCCGCGCGCCGGCGGCCACATCGTCAGATCCGGACAGCTGGCGCAGCTCGCCTTCATTGGGGGTGAGCACATCGACCCAGGCCCATAAAGCATCGGGCAAGGGCATCGCTGGCGCTGGATTGAGCAAGGTACAGACCCCCAGGCCACGCGCGATACGGAACGCCTCCTCGGTCGCGGCCAGAGGCACTTCACAGGAGGCCATGACCACCCGTGCGTCGGCCAACAGCTCATGGGCCGCCCGCACCTGGGCCACATCCAGCGCGGTACCGGCGCCAGGAAAGACGGCAATCGAGTTGTCTCCATCGTCATAGACCAGGATCAGGGCCGTGCCATTGGGCAGGACCGGATCGCGGCAGACCCACCGAGCATCGATGCCCTCGCGGGCCCACAAGCTCAGGCCCATGTCACCAAAATCGTCGGCGCCGATGCGGGCAATGAGCGCAGTGCTCGCCCCCTGGCGAGCGGCGGCAACTGCCGCGTTACTGCCCTTGCCGCCGGGTAAGCGCTCCAATTCGCTCGCGGGCAGCGTCTGGCCACGCTCGGGCGGATGCGCCACGCGCGCCACCAGATCCACATTCCAGCTGGCAATGCAAACGACCTCGGCCACTATCCGCCCTTGGCTCCATAGCCCATGGTCTGCGGCAGCCACAGCACGATTTGCGGAAACAAGGTGATGGCCACCAGCAACAGGATCAGCAACACCAGGAAGGGCCAGCCTTCTTTCATCATCTCGCCGATCGGGATACCGGTGAGCGCCTTGGTCACGAAGAGCAGCATGCCAAAGGGCGGATGGATGAGCCCGATCATCATGTTGAGAACCACCAGCACGCCAAAATGCACCAGATCCACGCCCAGCATCTTCGCCGCAGGCAGCAACATGGGCACAAAGACCAGCAGCAAGACCGAAACATCGAGGAAACAACCCAGAATCAGGAACAGGGCATTGACCATGAAGAGGAACTGCAGCTGGCTCAACTGCAGGCCCTCAACCCAAGCGGCCATGGCCTGCGGCACGCCTTCGGCAGTGAAGGCGTAATTGAGCATGAAGGAGCCGGCCAGAATGATGGTGATGACGGCGCTGGCGCGGGTCGATTCGAGCACCACCCCCCAGAACGACCGCCAATTGAGGGCGCGAAACACCAGCGCCGCAAGCAGCAGGGCATGCAAGGCCGCCACCGCAGCCGCTTCGGTCGGGGTGAAGGCTCCGGAATAAATACCCCCGAGCAATACGATAGGCATGGACAGCGGAAGCGCTCCACGCAAGATGATCGAAGGCCACTGCGCCAAGGGGATGGGCTCCTCACGCGGCATCTGGCGACGATGGGCGATCCAGGCTACCACGCCCATCATGATCAGGGTCATGCACAAGCCCGGCACGACGCCACCCAGAAAGAGCGCACCCACCGAGGCACCGGAGACCAGCGCATAGATCACCATGGGAATGGACGGTGGGATGATGGGGCCCAGGGTGGCACTGGCCACTACCACCGCACCGGCAAAGCCGCGCGAATACTCCGGCTTGCGAAGCATTTGGCGAATGGTCACCAGTCCAGGGCCGGCTGCATCGGCAATGGCGCTGCCGCTCATGCCGGAAAAAATGACACTGACCAGCACGTCGACCTGGGCCAGACCCCCTCGCATGCGACCGACCAGGATGCGACAGAAATCGAAAATGCGCTCACTGACCGTGCCGGCATTCATGATGTTGGCTGCAAACACAAACAGCGGCACGGCCAACAAGACGTAACTGTTGTACAGGCCATTGCTGACCTGCTCGGCCACCAGGCCCAGGTCCTGACCCTTGACCAGCAGATAGGCCACACCGGCCATCAGCATTGAAAACCCGATGGGCATGCGCAGCAGCATGCCCGCCAGCACCACACCGACCAGGGCCCCCAAAGCCCAGCTCATGGCGGCAAGCCCTGCGCCTGCAAGCCGCGGCCGCGCAGGGCGTCCCAGATCCCCCACGCGCTGCGCAGCACCAGGGCAGCCAGTAGGAGCACAAAGGGCATGAAAACCCATTGGAAAGACAGACCGAGCACCGGCGTTCCCTCGCGAGCCATGAAACGGACGTAGTCCCAACTGCCCGGCAGGGCAACCGCCGCCAGCGAGCCGATCATCAGGTGACCGATCACCCGCATGGCTTGCCGGGCGCGCTGCCCCACACTATTCCAGACCAGATCAAACACCACCTGCTCTCGCTCGCTGACCATAAAGGCACTGGCCCACAGGATGACCCACAAGTAGAGCACCACCGCCAGTTCATCGGTCCAGGGCAGCGGCTTGTTAAAGACAAAGCGCGCCGTGATCTGGATCAGGAATACCGCGAACAAGGTGACAAAGATCAGGCCGCCCAGAGCCTGGGCGGCACGGCGCAGCCCGTTCATCAATCAGCGGGTCTTGTTGATGCGGTCAAGCAGACCTGCCGGCCAAACCTTGGCGTAATCGGACTTGGCATAGGTGTCCTGGACCGCGCGACGGAAGGCCTCCACATCCGGCGTGGTGACCTGCAGACCCTGTTGACGGAAGAAGTCGACGATCTGGGCTTCCTCCTTGATGCGGTTCTCATTGTTGTACTGGGCTGCCGCCTGGGCCGCCGCACGCACGTTCTGCTTTTGGGCTGCGGACAGCGCATTCCAGGTCTTGTTAGAAATCGCGATGAAGATGCCATCGACCAGATGGTTGGTCAGCACCAGTTGCTTGGTCACCTCGTAGAACTTGGCGGCGCGCACCGTCGGCAGCGGATTGTCCTGCCCATCGATGGTACCGGTCTTCAATCCCATGTAGACCTCACCGAAAGCCAGCGGGGTGGCCGTAGCGCCCAGGGCTTCGCCGAGAAACAACCACTCTTTGGAGCCCGGCATGCGCAGCTTGACGCCCTTGAGATCAGCAGGCGTGCGCACATTGCGGACCTCACGCAGATTGACCTGCCGGGTCCCCAGGTAAATGGTCGAGAGCACCGTCACTTCCATCTTTTCCGACACCGTCTTGAACAGCTGCTCGCCAATCGGGCCATTAAACACCTTCTGCTGATGCTGCGGATCCTGCACCACATAACCAGCCGTGAAGATGGAAAATTCCGGCACCAGCTTGGCAATATCAAAAGCTGAGATCGACGACAACTCCAGATTGCCTCGCGCCATCGCAGCCGGCTCGGTCCCCTGCTTGAACAGGGAGGCGTTGAGGTTGATCTGCACATCGAACTGATTGGGCGAGGACTTGTCGAGCGACTCCTTGAACACCGTCCACATCTTGGCGTGCCAGTCATCGGGCACAGCCGGGGTGGAAATGCGCAGCGTAATCTTGCCTTGCGCCAAGGCTTGACCGCTCAGCCCCAACAGGGCCAGAGCGCAAACGCTGGCGGCCAGAAGGCCGCGGCGCAGATTCGAGGGTTTTGTCATGGGGGGTCTCCTGGTTGGTTTTAGGAAGGAAGGTCTCAAGTCCTGAGGCTATGCAATGCAGTCACTCCCGACTCCGGTCGATCGCAAAGGCCTCGATCGTCGCAGAAAAACGGGCATGGGTCTGTGGGTCCAGAGCCACCAAGGGTGGGCGCACACGTAACCAGCCCAGGTCCTTGTGCAAGGTGGCCATCACACTCTTGAGGGCGGGCATGAGCGAGTACGGTGCAAGCAAATCGAGCATGGCCTGCACGCGCTGGGCATCATGTGCAGCCGCCGGCGAGTCAGGCTCGAGCACCATGCGCGTGACTACACGCCCGAAAAAATTAGCCAATCCGCTGATGGCGCCAGTGCTGCCCATCCGCCCCAGGGTGGGCAGGTCGGGCTCAAAACCGACATACACGCTCAGGGGCGGCATGAAGGCCTGGGCCAGGGCCACCGATTGCACCCGTTGGCAGCTACTGTCCTTGATGCCGACGATGGTGCCCTCGTAGCGCTTGAGCAGCTGCCCAATGACGTCGTGCGACAAGCCGACCGCCGCCACCTGAGGAATGTGATAGAGGTACAGGCGCCAATGACCCGTCCCCATCGCCTCAAGGACCTGGACATAACTGGCCACGATACCCTCGTCGCTGACGCCTTTGAGAAAAAAGGGCGGCAGCATCAAACAGCCATGCACCCCCTGGTCAACCGCATGACGGGTCAGCGCCAGTGTCTCCGGCAAGGCCGCGCAGCTGGTCGAGACCATGATGCGCTCGGCCGGCACGCCCCGCGAGATCATCATCTCCAAAGCCTGGCTGCGTTCCTGCATCGAAAACGAAGGCCCCTCACCGGTGGTGCCGAACAGAGTCACCCCTTGACAGCCGGCACCCAGGCGTTCGAGCGCATGCGCTGCAAATTTGTCATGGTCAATACGCAGCTGCGCATCGAGCGGGGTGAGCAAGGCCGGCCAGGCGCCGCGAAAGGCATTGCGCTCATTGAGATGGGAGACGGTCAAGGTCAACTCCAATTCAAAAACTCAGGAGATCGCTCGAGGCAAATCCCTGTCTACGGGGGCCAGCAGCCGACGATCCTGTCCCAGGACCCGCTGCTGGGCACTGTTGATGTGATAAGCCAGGCGTTGGACCACCTCTTGCGGATCTCGCTTTTTCAGGGCCTCGATCAGGTTGAGGTGCTCCTGCATGGCCGGCAGCAGCACATCAGCCGACAGGGTCGACCGTTCCAGATTGATCAGCCGCACGCGCAGGCTGTTGATGCGATAGGTCTGCGAAATGAGGTCATTGCCCAACGAGTCGATCATGAGATCGTGCAAGCCCCAGTCGACCGATTGGGCATCGGCCAGCAACTGATCGCCCATCTCGCCGCGCTGCGCCCGCGCCACGATGTCCAGATGCTCCAATTCAATCTCCTGCAGCTGGGAATGACTGACCACTTGCGCAAAGCGCAGCGCCGCCTCGCGCTCGATCAAGGCTCGCAACTCGAAAGCGTTGTGAATGAGCTTGAGGTCCACATGTGCAATCTGCAGGCCGCGCTGCGGCACGGTCCGCAGCAGACCCTCGGCCTCCAGCCTGGGAATGAGCTCTCGCACCGCCCCCAGGGGCATATCGAGCAGCTGCATGAGTTCGCGCTGCGAGACGAACTGCCCTGGCCGCACCCGCGCGTGCAGGATCTGCTGACGGAAATTCTCATAAGCCCGGGCACGCAGGGTTTGGGGCAAGGGGGCATTCATTGGCGCTCTGACCTCAATCAATGGCGATCACGCCCTTGCGCAACAGCACATTGGCGTATTTGCGCAGGTCCCCCGTTTGCACCAGCAGACGCGATGCAGCCGCTCGGTCGTAGAAGGCGCGACGCTCCAGGCTGTCCATGCCATGCCCCTGTTGGCGCAACAACTCGCGAAACTGGGCCACGGGGGCGGGCACCGCCTGGGGCTGGCCAACCACCTGCATGCTCCAGGCGCAGCAGGGATCGAAGTCATCCAGGGGAAGGACGGCCAGCACCGCCTGCAGCGCCGCAGCACTGTCCACGCCGGACAGGCGAATCAGCCGCCCGCCCCCCTGAACCGCCAATCGGTCGGCGGGGAAATTGGCGTCCACCACCGCCAGCTCATCGCCATGGCCCAAACTGGCCAAGGCATAGAGCAGATCTGGGTTGAGCAGGGGCGGAATCAACTTCAGCATGGGCGACTGACATGTTAGTTCGGGGCCGGTCGCTTGTGCGTGGGGCTTACCCTTATGGGTGATCGGGCCGGGTCGGTGGTGAAATTGTCTGGTAACTGACATGTCACATCCAGACCCCCAACCTGCCTCGACCCACAGCCGGCCGCTGCGGTTCCAACCCTGCACCGATGGCACCCGGCTGGGTCTAGGCGGCGCTCCCTTGGGCAATCTATACAGGCCCGTTTCCGACCAGCAGGCCCGCGAGTTGCTAGATGCCGCGTGGGCCGACGGCTGCCGCTGCTTCGACACCGCACCGCATTACGGGCACGGCCTGTCGGAGCGGCGCCTGGGCGATGCGCTGCGCGCCCGGCCGCGAGACAGCTGGCAACTTTCAAGCAAGGTCGGCCGCCTGCTCTTGCCCGACGCAAGAGCGCCCCTGGAGGCCAACGGCTATGTTCAGGTTCTGCCCTTTGTTCAGACATGGGACCTGTCCGCCGCCGGGGTGCGACGCAGCGTGGAAGACAGTCTGCAGCGGCTGGGCCTAGCCCGACTGGATGCGGTCTTCATTCACGATATCGACGCTGCCAACCACGGAGAGCGAGCGCAGGCTGTGCTTGGCCAAGTTCTGGACGAAACCCTGCCGGCGCTGGCCCAACTGCAGTCCGAGGGACTTGTCGGCCCCGTCGGCCTGGGGGTGAATGACCACCACGTGGTGTTACAGGTACTGGCCCATGCCCCGCTGGACTGCCTGCTGCTGGCCGGCCGCTACAGCCTGCTCGACCAGAGCGCCCTGCCCAAGTTGCTGCCCGAACTCTTGCGCCGGGGCGTTGCACTGGCACTCGGCGGCGTTTTCAACTCGGGCATCTTGGCGCAACGGGTGGACCCCAGGACGCAGCCGACCTTCAACTATGCGGCGGCCGGCGGCCCCTGGCTTGAGAGGGCCCTGCGCCTGCAGGCGGTCTGCGACCGGCATCAGGTGCCCATCGCAGCGGCCGCGCTGCAATTCGCTCTGGCGCATCCGGCCACCGACATCGTGCTTCTGGGCGCGCAGGAGCCCTCGCAATGGCATGAGGCCCGCGAACATCTGCGCCGACCCATCCCGCAGCGGTTCTGGCAGGATCTGCAACGCGAGGGTCTGCTGCCCGAGGAGGCGCCCACGCCATGAAGATCGATGCCCACTTCCACGCCTGGCGACTGGAGCGCGCTGACTACGGCTGGCTCACGCCCGCCTTGGCGCCGATTTACCGCGACGTTGAAGTCGACCACTGGGCCACGCAGGCGGCCGCGCAAGACATCCATGCCGGTGTACTGGTGCAGGCTGCGCCCACCGCCGAAGAGACCGCCTTTTTGCTGGAGCAGGCCAATCGACACTCGGAGCGGGTGCTGGGAGTGGTCGGCTGGGTCGACCTGCTGGCGCGGGACGCCCCGCACCAGATCGAACGCCTGTCGCGCCAACCCCTGCTCAAGGGCCTGCGACCGATGTTGCAGGACATCGCACAGACCGAGTGGATCACCCAGGCCGCTGCCAGGCCTGCGCTTTCGGCCATGGCCGAGATCGGCCTGGCCTTCGATGCGCTGATCCAACCTCGCCATCTGCCGGCGATCACCGAAGTGGCGCGTCGCCACCCGAACCTGCGCATCATCGTCGACCATGGCGCCAAGCCGGACATGCGACAGGACGCTGACGCAAACGCCTTGGGCCTGTGGCGGCAGGGGCTGCAGGCATTGGCTGCAGAAGGGCCGCAGGTGATGTGCAAGCTCTCTGGCCTGTGGACCGAAGCCCCTGCAGGCCAGCCTTGCGAGTACGTGGCACCCTGGGCACAGACCCTGCTGGACATTTGGGGACCCGAGCGGCTGATCTGGGGCAGCGACTGGCCGGTGCTCGAGTGTGCTGGCAGCTACGCCCTGTGGCATCAGTTCTGCCTCGGCCTGATCGAAAGCCTTGAGCCCAGCGCCCAGCAGGCGGTGCTGGGCGGCAATGCGCGGGCTATGTATCGGCTGTAGGGGTATCGGCCGCAGGCAGAACTGAGTCCCCGCTAAAATCCTGCCTCGCCCCGAGGAGCGTTGCAGCCATTCAATGAGAAGGCCAGGCTTGGGGCACGGGTCAGCCCCGCCACGCAACGACGCTCACCTTCGCTTCAAGGTGAGTCCATGTCTGCAACCGTCCATCCCCCTGCCATGCGCCTATCCGGTCTCGAGCCGGTGAGCGTCGGTCAGGGTAGTCTGTTTGTCAATATTGGCGAACGCACCAACGTCACTGGCTCCAAAGCCTTCGCTCGCCTGATTCTGGCCGGCGACTACGAACAGGCACTGGCGGTGGCCCGCCAGCAGGTGGAAAACGGCGCGCAGGTCATCGACGTCAATATGGACGAGGCCATGCTCGACAGCCAGGCAGCCATGGTGCGATTTCTCAACCTCATGGCCAGCGAGCCTGACATTGCCCGCGTGCCCGTGATGATCGACAGCTCCAAGTGGAGCGTCATTGAGGCGGGTCTGCGCTGCATCCAGGGTAAGGGGATCGTCAACTCCATCAGCATGAAGGAGGGGGTCGAGGAATTCAAGCGTCAGGCCCGGCTGATTCGCCGCTACGGCGCTGCCGCCGTGGTGATGGCCTTCGACGAGAAAGGTCAGGCCGACACCTTCAAGCGCAAGATCGAGATCTGCGAGCGCGCTTATCGCATCCTGGTGGACGAACTGGACTTTCCCGCTGAAGACATCATCTTCGACCCCAACATCTTTGCTATTGCCACCGGCATCGAAGAGCATGACAACTACGCGGTGGACTTCATCGAAGCGACCCGTTGGATCAAGCAAAACCTGCCCGGGGCCAAGGTCTCCGGCGGCGTCTCGAATGTGAGCTTCTCCTTCCGCGGCAACGACC
>CAZATV010000061.1:0-17641 GCA_964488145.1 uncultured Polaromonas sp. | reverse complement strand
CCACCAGGATGGCATCGCCGTTTTCAAAAGCAAAAGTCAGACGCCAGTTGCCGTTGACGCTGATCGACCAGACAGGCCACCCTCGAGGTCCCAGTAGGGTTTGATTCGCTCGCAGTAGTTCTTCATGTGCACCTTGCATGTTCTTGGCCGTCATGCGGCAGTACTTGATGGAGACGCATGCAACTGCAACCCGAGTGCCGCGATGACCTTCATGATGGTCGCAAACTCTGGATTGCCTTCCGCAGAGAGCGCCTTGTAGAGGCTCTCGCGACCTAGCCCTGCATCGCGGGCAATCTGGCTCATGCCCTTGGCGCGCGCAATATCGCCGAGCGCAGCGGCGATCAGTGCGGAGTCGCCTTCTTGAAGCGCCGCTTCCAGATAGGCTGCCATGTCCTCGTTGGTGATCAGGTGCTCGGCAGGATCCCAAACTTGGGTCTTGGTTTTGGTCATGGTCACGACTCCTTCAGATCTTTTGCCAATACCTTGGCGTTGCGGATGTCCTTGTCCTGAGTGGACTTGTCGCCTCCGGCCAGCAAGACAATTACGACCTCGCCGCACTGGACGAAATAGATCCGGTATCCTGGCCCGTAATCAACCCTCATTTCCGACACGCCATCGCCCACAGGCTTGGCATCGCCGGCGTTGCCGAGAGACAGACGCCGGATGCGGATGTCGATGCGGGCGCGGGCGACTCGGTCTCGCAGTTCAGAAAACCATTTGACGTCGGCTTCAGTCTGCTGGATCGGGATCACGCCTTAATGTATCCCATGGGAAACATTTCCGTCAAGCTCGGCTTAGAGCAGCTTGCGAGTTCGAATCCCCGACCCCACCAAAAATAGGGGGGCAGAAAACTGAGCGAGTTAGTTAAAAAATCGCTTGTGCCCCGCCAATTACTTCAGTACTTCAATTCCAACTTGCGGGCGCTCTTCGGCGCCTGTTTTGTTTGGGTGCGGCATGATGGTGTTGCCGTGGCGGTGACTGGTTAGCTAAAATAGCTAATTCGTTGAGGAACCACGATGCGCGTTTCTGCCACTGAAGCCAAGAATCGATTCGGCAGCCTATCGGCCCAAGCCAAGCGGGAACCGGTGTTCGTCGAAAAGGCCGGACAGCTCGACACTGTGATCCTTTCTGCCGAGCACTACCACGCCCTGCAGGCCAACCACGACAAGGCCAGCCGAGCCGGGCGCAAGAAGAGGTTCGAAGCCGAGTTCGGGGACTGGATCGCCGGCGAAAACGCCCGCGTTGAAGCGAACGGCGTTCCTGGTGCCGACTTGCGTCCTTGGTAAGACACGCATGGCCCAGTACGATGTTTTCGTCAATCCGAGTAGCAGCGCCAGTGCGAGCATCCCCTATGTGGTCGTGATCCAGAGCGATCTGCTGAATGCCTTGGCCACGCGCCTGACCATGCCGCTGGCAGTGTTCGATGCTGCCACCCGGATACCGACCGCGCTTTGCCCCGTCATCACGGTCAAAGGCAAGCGCCTGCATGCGCTTGCCCACTATGCAGCGCCCTTGCCAGCCAAGGTCCTACGGCGTCCTGTCGACAATGTTGCAGCGCAGGCCTCTGCCTTGGTGTCTGCGATGGACACGGTGTTGTCGGGCATCTAGTCAAGTCTGGTGACGGGCCATCCTCAAATTCAAACGAGCAGCAGGTGGGGTTTTTCATGGTTCGAATCCCCGACCCCACCCAAAACAGTGGGGCTGAAAACTGAGCGAGTTAGTTGAGCAATCCCTTCTGCCCTACCAAAACCGGTCGACCCGTTTCACGAGCGGCCCGCTCGATCGCGCGAGCCGATGCCAGGCTGTCGGCGATCGGTTTTTCCACCAGGGCGGCGCTGCCCGAGCAGAACATCCAGAGCCATGGAGGCGTGTAGGTCGTTTGGGGTGGCGATCACCACGCCCTGCGGCTTGAAACGTTCGAGCAACTCGGCATGCCCGGCCACGCAGGGCAGCCCCTGGGCTCTGACCCAGTCCACCGCCGGGCCCTGGCTTTCGGCCACGCCCACGATCTCAATGTCGGGGCACTGCAGCGCATGGAGGATGTGGGTCTTGCCTATGGTTCCGGCGCCAATCACGGCCAGGCGGCAGGGGGTCATGCGATGGGCTCCTCAGCTTGCGAAACGTCAGGACGGGGCGGCGCAGTCCACCGACATCAGGATTGGACCCGGAGGCCTAAGTGTGCCTGCGTCGATGCGACCGAGGCCACCCAACAGGGTCACTCGGGTCGTGCCCCCGAAAACTTCACCACCTTGCCCCAACGATCGATTTCGGCTTCGACGAAGCGGGCAAATTCCTCGGGCGAGTTGCCTACCGCGCTAGCGCCGTCGTTCTCTATCCTTCGTCGCACCTCAGGGTTTTGCAAGGCTTGGCGAGCGGCATCCGATAGGCGTCGCACCAGCGCAGGGTCCATGCGCCCCGGGGCGAACAGGCCAAACCAGGCGCTCGATTCATAGCCAGGAACCACCTCAGCGATGGCCGGTACGTCGGGCAGTTGGGACAGGCGCTGCCGACTGGTCACGCCCAGGGCCTTGAGCCTGCCGGCACGGATGTTCGGCAGGGTGTTGACCATGGGCGCAAACATCAGTTCGACCTGACCGGCAAGGACATCCTGAACCGCAGGCGCCGTGCCTCGGTAGGGAATGTTGACGATGAACAGACCCGTCTGCATCTTGAACAGGTCGCCGGCCAGATGCAAGGAAGACCCGATGCCTCCGATCGCAAAATTGAGTTTCCCGGGCCGGCCCCGGGCGTACTGAATCAGTTCGCGAACATCCTTGACCGGGACCGAGGGATGCGCCACCAGTACCGACGGCTGCGTGGCTACACAGGTCAGCGCGGTGAAATCCCGCAATGGATCAAAAGGCAGCGTGGAATATAGCGTGGCATTGATGGCGTGGCTGGTAAAGCTCATCAGGAGCGTGTTGCCATCGGCGGGCGCCTTGGCCACTGCATCAGCGGCCAGGTTGCCGCCCGCGCCAGCGCGATTTTCAATGATGACCTGACGACCCAGCAGCCGACCCAGCTCTGCGCCGAGAGAGCGAGCCAGCGTGTCCGTGGACCCGCCGGGCGAAGCACCCACCAGAATGCGAATGGGGGTCGCAGCGACGGCCGGACCCTGGGCCCAAAGCGTCGGCCCCGCCAGGGCACCGCCGAAGACAGCGGCGCTGCGGATCAACCAGTGACGGCGATGCCGCTTCAGCTGGATCATCAGGCGACGCCGTGTCCCCTGATGAAGGTTTCCAGGTGCTTGATATGGTCGCCCTGCTGGCTGATGATGTCCTTGACGATATCGCCGATCGACACCATGCCCACCACTTTGCCGTTGGTGACCACGGGCAAATGCCTGAAGCCCCGCGAAGACATGGTTTCCATGCACGATTGCATGGTGTCGGTAACAGCCACCGTCATCGGGTTGCGCGTCATGATCTGACTCAGCGGCGTCGTGGTCGGGTTCAGGCCAGCCAGCAAGACCTTGATGGCGCAGTCGCCCTGAGAGACCATACCGACCAGGGTTCCGTCATCAATGACCATGACCGACCGGATCCGGTTTGAGCGCATCAACTCCAGGGCCTTGATGACCGGGTCGGAGGATTCAAGCGAGAACACCTGTCCCGTTTTTCTTTTGAGGCAATCTTTGACAGTAGACATTGAAACACCTGGTGACGGGACAAGCTTTGGGGCGACCGGATCGCAAAATTGCGCAGGCCGCAAACTGCGAGTTCTAGGTCTTTCGGGGGCAAACTGCTGGCAGCAGACTCCACCTTCCTCCTAGCACGGGGTCCGATGCTAGTCTACCTGCAATATCCGGGTGTCTTAGTCAACAGAGTCAACCCTGCGTTATGGCTTGCGTTGGCACCTTCGCCCCACTTTGGGGCGAAACCTTGGAAAACCCGATTGTCACGCCCCCGAAATCCATCTGTAATTAGAAACACAAACAACCATCGTAAGCTTGATGGCAGTTTCAAATCCAAGGAGGCTTCATGCGTAACAAGTTTCAAAAAATAGCAGCTTCTCTGACCCTGAGCGCTGCAATGTCGGCGCCCGCTCTGGCCCAGACCGAAATTCAGTGGTGGCACTCCATGGGAGGAGCCCTGGGCGAGTGGATCAACGACCTGGCCAATGATTTCAATAAAAGCCAGACCCAATACAAGGTGGTTCCCACCTTCAAGGGCAGCTACGACGAGTCGATGACCGCCGCGATTGCCGCCTTCCGTGCTGGCAACGCTCCGCACATCCTTCAGGTCTTTGAGGTCGGAACGGCCACCATGATGGCCAGCAAGGGGGCCATCGTGCCGGTCGGCGAGGTCATGAAAAAGGCCGGCGTGACCTTCGATCCCAACGCCTATGTGCCTGCCGTGGCAGGCTACTACACCGCTCCCAACGGTCAGATGCTGAGCTTCCCGTTCAACAGCTCAACCACCGTCTTCCACTACAACAAGGACGCGTTCAAGGCAGCGGGCCTGGATCCCAACTCTCCCCCAAGAACGTGGCCAGAAGTGGCTTTGGCTGCGGCCAAACTCAAAGCGTCGGGGCACAAATGTCCTTTCACCACCAGCTGGGTCAGCTGGACCCAGCTCGAGAGCTTTGCCGCCTGGCACAACACCGAGTTCGCCACCAAGGGCAACGGCATGCGCGGCATTGACGCACGCCTGAATTTCAACGGACCGCTGCATGTGCGTCACATCGAGAACCTGGGCAATATGGCCAAGCAGGGCTTGTTCGTCTACAAGGGACGTGGCAACACGGCCGACGGGGTCTTCGTGTCGGGTGAATGCGCCATGGCTACCGGTTCATCGGCGCTCTACGGCAATATCAAGCGCAACGCCAAGTTTGCCTCAGGCATCGCTCCCCTGCCCTACTACCCCGATGTCACGGGCGCACCGCAGAACACGGTGATCGGCGGCGCCAGTTTGTGGGTGATGTCAGGCAAGAAAGACAACGAATACAAAGGCGTGGCCCAGTTCTTCGCTCACCTGTCCAAGCCAGAGGAGGCGGCCAAGAGTCATCAGCGTACCGGCTACCTGCCTCTGACCAAGGCGTCTTACGAGCTGACCGAAAAATCGGGCTTCTACAAGCAAAATCCGGGCACCGATGTGTCGGTCGAACAGATGATCCGCAAGACCACCGATAAGTCGCGCGGCATCCGTCTGGGCAATTTTGTTCAGATCCGCACCATCAACGACGAGGAGCTCGAGCAGGTCTGGGCTGGCAAGAAAACGGCCAAGGAAGCGCTGGATGCCGCCGTCAAGCGGGGCAATGAACAGCTCGAGCGTTTCCAAAAAGCCAACCAGGGAAAGAACTGAGGATCAGTCATCCCCGGCCTGCAGGGCTGGGTTTGGCGCTTGACCGCTAATCTGACCTGAGGCCAATTTGGCCTCAGGTCAACTTTTTGGGTATGGAAAAACGCGTCCGATTTCGTTCCCGGTGGCTGCCCTGGGCCCTGGTGGCTCCGCAACTGGCCATCGTGCTGATTTTCTTCTTCTGGCCGGCTGCTCAGGCGCTGTATCAGAGCGTGTTGCAGCAAGATGCCTTCGGGACATCCACAGAATTTGTCGGCCTGGAGAACTTTCAGCGTCTGTTCGCTGACGACACCTACCTGGAGTCGTTTCAAACGACGGCAGTGTTTTCCGTGCTGGTGGCGGTCTGTGGTCTGAGCATTGCGCTGCTGCTGGCCGTTATGGCCGACCGGGTGATGCGAGGCGCGGGTATCTACAAGACCTTGCTGATCTGGCCCTACGCGGTGGCCCCGGCGGTGGCCGGAGTGCTTTGGCTTTTCATGTTTGCCTCGCCCATGGGCGTGATCAGCCACCTGCTGCAAAGCCTGGGGCTGGACTGGAATCACATGCTCAACAGCCGGCACGCCATGGCCCTGATCGTCATGGCCGCTGTCTGGAAGCAGATTTCCTACAACTTCCTGTTTTTCCTGGCCGGCCTGCAATCCATTCCCAAATCCCTGATCGAGGCGGCGGCCATTGATGGGGCCTCGCCCTGGCACCGCTTCTGGACCATCATCTTCCCGCTGCTCTCGCCCACCACATTCTTTCTGCTGGTCATCAACGTGGTATACGCCTTCTTCGATACCTTCGCGATCATCGATGCGGCCACTCAGGGGGGGCCTGGAAAGGCCACGGCGATTCTGGTCTACAAGGTGTATTACGACGGCTTCAAGGCCCTCGATATGGGCGGTTCAGCGGCGCAGTCTGTCATCCTCATGGCGATCGTCATTGCCCTCACTCTGGTTCAGTTCCGATACATCGAACGCAAGGTTCAGTACTGAAGACCATGATCGAACGCCGCCCCCTGCTTGATATTCTGGCCCATGCCATCCTGATCCTGGGGGTGGTGGTGGTGGCCTTTCCGGTTTACCTGACTCTGGTGGCCTCTACCCAATCGGCGCAGGAAATTGCATCGAGCCGCCCCCTCTCACTGCTGCCGGGCAGCCATGCCCTGGAGACTTACAAGGTGGCGCTGTTCGGGGGCGAGACCAGCGCCGGCAGCAAACTCCCCGCAGGTGCCCCGATGATGCTGGTCAGCCTGATCAGCGCTCTGGTGATCGCTATCGGCAAGATAGCCATCTCCCTGCTGTCGGCCTTTGCCATCGTGTACTTCCGCTTTCCCTTTCGGATGCTGGTGTTCTGGATGATATTTGTCACCCTGATGCTGCCGGTGGAAGTGCGCATCAGCCCCACGTACGCGGTGGTCTCGGACCTGGGCATGCTCAACAGCTATGCCGGCCTGACCATTCCGCTGATCGCCTCCGCCACCGCCACCTTCCTCTTTCGCCAGTTCTTCCTGACCGTCCCCGACGAGTTGGTCGAAGCGGCGCGGGTCGACGGCGCCGGTCCGATGCGCTTTTTCCGGGATGTGCTGCTGCCAATGTCGGCGACCTCCATTGCGGCGCTCTTTGTGATTCAGTTCATCTACGGCTGGAACCAGTATCTCTGGCCCCTGCTGGTTACGACCGATGAAAGCATGTACCCGGTGGTGCTGGGCATCAAGCGCCTGATCGCCGGCGAGGCTTACACCGAATGGAATGTGGTCATGGCGACGGCAATGCTGGCCATGCTGCCCCCCGCGCTGGTGGTCATCCTGATGCAAAAATGGTTCGTCAAGGGCCTGGTCGATACTGACAAATAAAACATGGCAACGCTCACCCTGCGCAATATCGTCAAGCAATACACCCAGGGCCGACAGTCCCTGCAAGTCATCCACGGGGTCAGTGCCCAGATCGAGGATGGCGAATTTGTGGTTATCGTCGGGCCTTCGGGATGCGGCAAGTCCACCCTGCTGCGCATGGTGGCGGGGCTCGAAGAAATCACCGGCGGCGACATCCTGATTGGCGATCGGGTGGTCAACACGCTCGAACCGGCCGAACGCGACATCGCCATGGTGTTTCAGAACTACGCCCTCTATCCGCACATGAGCGTGTTCGACAACATGGCCTATGGGCTCAAGATCCAGAAGCTGCCCAAGCCCGAAATCGAGGCGCGGGTGCAAAAGGCAGCCGCCATTCTCGAGCTGTCATCCTTGCTGCAGCGCAAGCCCAGGCAGCTCTCGGGCGGGCAGCGCCAGCGGGTGGCGATGGGCCGCGCCATTGTCCGGCAGCCTCAGGTTTTTCTCTTCGATGAGCCGCTGTCCAACCTGGATGCCAAGTTGCGTGCCCAGACGCGGCTGGAGATTCAGAAACTCCATGCCGACCTGGGCATCACCAGCCTGTTCGTCACCCACGATCAGGTGGAGGCCATGACGCTGGCCCAACGCATGATCGTGATGAACGCAGGCCATGTCGAGCAATTCGACACGCCCGAGGCGGTGTACAGCCGACCGGCCAGCACCTTCGTGGCCAGCTTCATAGGCTCGCCCCCGATGAATCTGCTCAAGTCAGCCCCGGGGGTGGCCGCGGGCCGCATCCTGGGTATACGGCCCGAGCACATCGAGCTAAGCCCCGGAAGCGGCTGGCGTGTGCAAGTACAAACGGTCGAACTGCTGGGCGCTGAGCGGCTGGTCCACATGCGCCTGGATGAAGAGTCCCTTATCTTGAGACTCGACGCCTCAGTAACCGCCCCTCGCCCGGGAGATTGGCTCGACGTCACACCCCGCGAGAGCGCGCTGCATTATTTCGACGCCGCTTCGGGGCGCCGCCTGTCCGCATGAATTCCAAACCCTGGCCTTATCCCTACTGGATCGCCCACCGCGGCGCCGGCAAGCTGGCGCCGGAGAACACCCTGGCCGCCTTCAGATTAGGCGCCTCCTACGGCTACCGCATGTTCGAGTGCGATGCCAAGCTCAGCGCTGACGACACCGTGTTTCTGCTGCACGATGCCACCCTGGATCGCACCAGTAATGGCAGCGGCCTGGGCGCAGACCTGCCCTGGAGCGAGCTGTCGCAACTCGATGCCGGCAGCTGGCACTCTCGTCTGTATGCCGGCGAGCCGCTGTGCAGCCTCCTGGCTCTGGCGCGCTTTTGCCGGGTCAACGGGCACCACCTCAACATCGAGATCAAGCCAACCCCGGGAACCGAACGGCACACCGGTCGCACGGTGGCTGCCCAAGCAGCGCAGCTGTGGGCCGGAGAGCCGGTCATGCCGTTGCTCAGTTCATTCAAGCCCGAGGCGCTTGAGGGCGCTCTGGCCAGCGCCCCGCATCTGCCGCGGGCCCTGTTGCTGGAGAACTGGTGGCAAGGCTGGAAGGAAACCGCCCTGCGACTTCAGTGCTGCGCGGTCGTGGCCCACTACCCGGTCTATGACGCAAAGAAGGTGGCCGAGATTCACGCGGCCGGACTGCGCTGCCTGTGCTATACCGTCAATCAGGCCGATCATGTGCAGCCGCTGCAAAGTCTGGGGGTGGATGGCATCATCACTGACCGGGTGGACTTGTTCTCCGCTCAGCACGAGCCGACGCCCGGCCCCGCGGCATGACCCGCCCCCTGCCCCTGGTGCGCTGGCCTGTGGCACAAAGGGCCGGCATCACCGGGCTGATCACCGACATCGACGACACCCTGACGCTGGAGGGCCGGCTGATGCCCGAGGCCGAGGCTGCTCTCGATCAGCTGCATCAGGCCGGCGTGGTGGTGTTCGCCGTTACCGGTCGACCTGTGGGCTGGAGCCTGCGCTTGCTCGATGCCCGCGCCAGTGGTCGAGGCAGCCCTGGGCCGCTGCTGGGGATCGTGGCCGAAAACGGTGCGGTGGCCCTCAGGGCCCACGCCGACGGCAGCATCGAAAAGCTCTACCGGACCGACGCAGCCACCCGCCAGAGCCAATACGCCCGACTGCAGGCCGCTCTGGCAGAGGTGGAAAGCCGCATGCCCCGGGTGCGCCGTGCTCGCGACAGCGAGGGTCGCGAGACCGACATCGCCATCGATCACAGCGAATTTGAAAAACTCAATGCCGACCAAATCATGCAGGTCGTGCAGCGACTCGAGGGCCATGGGCTTCGGGTGACGGTCAGCAGCATTCATGTCAATGCCTGGCTGGGCGACCATGACAAATGGGTGGGCGCATGCTGGGCGGTACAAGCCTGGCTGAACCGGAAGCTGCCCTCGGAGTTGGACCACTGGGTGTATGTCGGCGACTCCAGCAACGACGAAGTGATGTTCAAACAAATGCGCCACAGCGTGGGCGTGGCCAATCTGGCACCCTTTTTGCCGCAACTGACGCATGCCCCCGGCTATCTCTGTCAGGCCGAGCGCGGTGCAGGCTTTGCCGAACTCGCCCACGCCCTGCTGCAGGCCCGTCGAATGCAGAACCCCAGCACCGGGCGGTGAGACAGGGGCAGCCCGCCCCCAGGGCCTGAGGCCATTTGCGGACGATCGCTGAGACGGGCCGGTGATGTGCGTGCACCGGTCTCTGCGCCGCCCTCGCCCCTTGTGGGTAACCCGCATGACGCCTCGGACCGAGGGGCTTACCATCGCCAAAAAATTTTTCGGCTCTGTCGAGGGCCTGGTTTTACAAGGACAAGTAATGGTGGCCTATCGCATTTGGAGCTTGATTGCCATAAGCCTGTGCCTCGTCCTGGGGCTGGGAGCCTGTTCCTATCCTCGCGCCTCCAAGGAACTGGCGCCGGTTGCTGCGGTATGTCCCGAAGGGGTTCCCGCCGGCGCCCGCTGCCTACGGGGGCAGGATTCAGCCGGCGCCCACTACCTGATCGTCATGCCGGCGCGCTGGAGCGGTGTTCTGGTGGTGCATGCCCACGGCGGGCCGGTGCTTGGGCCGCCCCAGGCGAGCCGGGCCGATGAAGACATCAAGCGCTGGGCCATCACAGTTCAGGAAGGACACGCCTGGGCCGGGTCGGTGTTCAGGCAAGGGGGGTTTGCGGTGACCACCGCGGCAGAAGATACCGAACGGGTCAGGCAGATCTTTCTGGACCATGTGGCCCAGCCGCGGCGCATCCTGCTGCACGGGCAGTCCTGGGGGGGTATGGTGGCCACGCGGGCTGCCGAGCTCTACCCCAGGTCCTGGGACGGCATCTTGCTGACCAGCGCTGTGGTGGCCGGACCGACGGCCTACGATTTCCGGCTGGATCTGCGAGCGCTCTACCAATCCCTGTGCAACAACCATCCCCGACCCACGGAGCCGGCCTATCCCCTGTCCATCGGCTTGCCCGCCGACTCCAAAATGACGCCGGCCGACCTGACGGCCCGGGCCGATGAGTGTCTGGGCTTGCGCCGACCCGCCGCCCAGCGCACGCCGGAACAGTTGCAAAAGATCAAGACCCTGACGCAGGTCGTTCGTGTCCCCGAGAGCTCCATCCTCAGCCACTTGAACTGGGGCACGTTCATGCTGCGCGATGTGGTCTCCCGCACCCAGGGGGTCAGCCCCTTTGGCAACAGCGACGTCACCTACCAGGGATCCGATGACGATGCCACGCTCAACGCCAGAGTGCCTCGCTTCAGAGCCGATCCTCGTGCCCAAAGAGCGTTTGCCGCCGACGTCGACTATGCGGGGCGCTTTGCGGCTCCCGTGCTGGCGGCGCATGGCGTGGGCGATTCCACCGTCTTCGTGGAGGGCATGCAGGTGCTGCGCCAGCGCATGAACGAAACCGGCTACGGCGCTCGCCTGGTGCAGACCTATGTCGATTCGGCGGAACACAGCTATTGGGGCGACCCGCACTACCCGCCACTGTTCGAGGCCCTGCTGCGTTGGGTCGAGCACGGTGAAAAGCCCAGCCCTCGGACGATCGCCGAAAAATGCCCGGTCCTGCGGCCGGCGCAGGCCGCCGGCTGCCGCTTCCTGCCCGATTACCAGCCCCAGCCCCTGAGCTCGCGCATTCCCGCCCGCTAGGCCCGGCTCAGAGCGGTTCGCGCCGGGCCAAACGCACCACTGTGACGCCAGCTCGCAACTGCCGCAGGGAAGGCATGACGAGCACGCAGTCATCGTAGGGCGTGACCACGGCCTGTCCGTCGTTGTCGGCAATCAGGGTTCCAGCATGAGGGATGCATTGCAAAGCTTGCCATGGGCCGGCAAAGCGAAAGCCCTCGCTTCGGGCCACCACCGCCTCGGTCACCTCCAGCGCCCATTGCTGCGGCGCATCGGCCTGCCGCCAGTTCGCCAGCAACGCACCTGAATCGGCTGCCGCAAGAACTCCGCCCAGGTGGAGAAAGCGAGCGCAGAGGTCACGGGCCACCCGAACGCTGTCGGGATCACCATGAAAACCGCACTCGATCAGCAGCGACCGTGTGTCGCCGGCCTGCGCATCGGAAAGCCCCCAGCGACCCAGGTCGCGCATGCGCACGCCGTCCTGGTGTCCGGCATCAACCACGATATGGGCCGGCTGGCCCAGTTGCCGCGCCAACTCGCGATTGCGTCGGTGCATGCCCGTCAACAGCAAGGGTGGGCCGGGCTCATGCATCGAGTGCAAATCCAGCAGCCAGTCGGCCTGCACGACCCAGGGCAGCAGCTCGGCCGCCCGCCGGCGCTCCTGGCTGTTCGGTTGAGCCAGACGCTCGGCCGTCCATTGCCGGTTCATGTCCTCATCGACAAAACGGGACGCATCGTGTCGGGCAGCATCGAAACGATCGAAGGCGGCAAGATTGGCAAACATCAGCGTGAGACGGCCCGCCTGGGGCCGCAGCCCCAATTCGAGCAGTTCCTTCAGGGCCCAGGCACCACACAGCTCGTTACCGTGAATCAGCGCACTGATCAGCAAATGCCGTCCCGGCCGACCCGAGTCAAAGTGCCACAGCCCCTCGACGCCGGTGTTGCCCCCCCGCCAGGCGCCGAGGTCCGGTGCCGGCAGCTCAAAGTGCAGCGCACTCATTCCCGAATCTTGGCAAAGTCCACGATGCGCTGGTACTTCGCAGTTTCCTCCCGCAGGAACTTCTGCATGTCGGGCTGCGCCGACGCCACTGTCGAGCCCGAGGCTTCGAGCCTGCTGCGCAACTCGGGGTTTTGCAGCGCCTCAGCCAGAGCCTTCTTCAAACGCGCTTGCAGGGCTTCGGGCAGTTTGCCGGGGGCCATCAGCACAAACCAGGAGCTGATATCCGTGTTCTTCAGGGTCGGATGCTCGGCCAGTGCCGGAATATCGGGCGTCACCTTCGATCGCGCTTTCTCGGTGGTGCCCAGAGCGACGACCTTGCCGCTGCGGATGTGCGGCAGACCGCTGGAGAGCACGAAGACGCCAAACTCCAGGGTATTGCCCAGCAAATCACTGGTCAGGGGGGCCACACCGCGGTAAGGAATATGCGTCATGAAAATGCCCGCCTGCTCCTTGACCATCTCGCCGGCCAGATGCAAGGCCGTCCCCACGCCAGAGCTGCCATAGCTGAATTGGCCCGGCCGCGTCTTGACCAGACGGATGAACTCGTCCGTGTTCTTCACCCCCATGCGGGTGGAGGCCACCAACACCATGGGCTGTGAGGCGATCAGACCGAGCGGGGTGAAGTCCTGCCACTGATACTTGATGGAGGGCGACACCAGGCGGTTGATGGCCACCTCGTTGTTGGCCCCTACCAGCAGGGTGTAACCATCGGGGGGTGCAGCCAGCACCTTCTGCGCCCCAATGGCGCCGCCAGCGCCGCCCACGTTCTCAACCACCACGGTGGCGTTCAGGCTTTTGGCCAGGGCAGCGGCCACCGCCCTTCCGGTCAGGTCAGTGCTGCCACCGGGCGGATAGCCCACCACGATGGTGATGGGGCGAGACGGATAGTGGTCAGCCTGGGCCCAGGCCGGCAGGGTCAGGGTGGCGGTCCAAAGGCTCAGCAGAGCCAGCAGGGGTCGGGCCAGAAAGGTCATGGGAGTTTCCTTGCAAGGGGTGGAGATGCCCTATTGTCAGCAGACCGCGCAGCTTCAACTTGCCGTTTCGGCTTTCTAAAGTGCGGTTTGGGCATTATCCGGCGGGGGTGGCGAGCCAGATTTTCTCGGCCACGACCGGTAGGCGACTGCGCCGCCGCACCAGACGCACCTCGAAGGCAATGACCATGCTGCGATCCCAGCAGACCTCCAGCAAGCCCTGACGGCACGCACTGGCCGCCAGAGACCAGGGCAACCAGCACAGGCCCAGGCCCTTGATCGCATACTCCAGCAGGGCGTCGGCCGAGTCGCACTCCAGCACCTTCTTCAGCGGCGTCGGACTCGGGCAGCGCTTGAGGTGATCCTCCACCAGCCCGCCCAAGGCCAAAGAAGGCGCGTAGGCCAGCCAGGCAGTAGCGGAACCGGGTGTCGATCGGGCGGCCCTGCGCACCTCTAACTGGCGGCGGATGACCGGCACCAACTGGTCCTGCGCCAGCACCTTCTGCAGCAAACCCCTGCCCTGCGGCCGTTGGGCCATCGAAGGGTGGTGATAAGCCACCAGCAAATCAACCTGCCCGTTTTCCAGCCAGCCCAGCGTCTCGGCCAGGCTGCCGGTGCGAATCTGCACCCAGGCGGGCTGGGCGTGGGCACTGATGCGCAGCAGCCAGTCGGCCACCCAGGTTCGGGCCAGGGTTCGGCCGGTGGCCAGGCGCAGGCCCTGATCGGGCTGCGCCAATTGCTGCAGTTCATGACGCGCCCCCTGCACCGACTGCAAGATGTCCTCGGCCTGGGCCATCAGCCGAAGACCGGCGGGCGTCAGGGCCACAGGTTTGCGCTGACGATCCACCAGCGCCTGGCCCGCCCAGGCCTCAAGAGCCTGAATGCGACGACCGAAGGCCGGTTGGGTGATGTGACGCTGCCGCGCCGCCAGGGCCAGGCTGCCCGCACGTCCCAGCGCCACAAGGTCTTCGAGCCACTTGATGTCCATGCACTTGCAGTCTGTTCGCGCCCAACCGCGTTGGGCCTCGGGCGCAGTCTAGTCGCTCAGATCCGCCCGAAGTACTCGCGACGCGCAAATTCCTGCTTGTCCGCCGCGGCATCAAAGCGGTCCTGCTCCAGGCGCTTGATGATCCGGTAGTTCTCCATGAAATCGGCTCCGAAACCCTCCGACAGGACCGCATCGTCCGACAAGGCCCGCAAGCCCTCGGGCAGGTCGGCCGGAATGCGCTGCAGCGCTTCATCGTGCGGCCCTGCTTGCGCGGCGTAGGGCGAGGCCGTGGCCGGCGGCGGCTGCAACTGCCGCACGATGCCATCGAGCCCGGCGTGAATCTGCGCAGCGACGTACAGATAAGGATTGGCCGCCGGTTCACCCAGCCGGTTTTCAATCCGGGTGGCCGGATCCCCCGGCCCACCGATCACCCGAAAGGCGGCACCGCGGTTGTCACGCCCCCAGACCAGGGACTGGGGCGCCATGGCATGTGCGCTGAAGCGCCCGAAGCCGTTGACCGTTGAAGTGCACAAGGCCGTCATGGCCGGTGCATGGGCCAGCAGTCCCGCCAGATAGTGAACGCCCAGGTCCGACAGGACTGCGCGCGCATCGCCCGGATCTGCCGCGCCCGATGAGGTTGGTCGCATCAGAGCATTGCGTCCCGAGCGCAGGTCCACCAGCGACTGATGCAAATGCCAGCCACTGGACATGATCTTGGGAAAAGGCGGCCGGCACATGAAGGTGGCGTGATAGCCCGCCCGACGCAAGGCCTGACGGACCGCGCTGCGAAACAGCACCATCTGGTCTGCGGCGGTGAGGGCATCGCGCACATCGAAGACCGCCTCGAACTGGCTCGGCCCGATTTCAATTTCCAGGGAACTCAGCGGTAAATCCAAACCCTGGGCAGTGCTGCGCACGATTTCAAGCGCCTCATGGCATTGGTCCAGGCTCGCCTCGGACAGCAGGTGATAGCCCGGATGGAGCATCTGCACCGCGGGGGCCGGTCCGGGCCAGTCTGCCTTTTCGGGGTTAAGCGCGTCCTGCCCGTCAGGGTGTGCCCATCGGTAAATATGAAATTCGACCTCCAGCCCGCAAGCCAGACCCAGGCCGTGCGCAGCGAGCCTCCGCAGGGCGCCCCGCAATTGCTGGCGGGTGTCCAGGTCCATGGGCGTGCCGTCCATGAAAAAGGCTTCGCACTGAATCCAACCGGTGCCGGGCGCCCAGGGCAAAACCTTGAAGCTGTGTTCGATGGGCTTGAGCAGCAGATTGCCAGCACCGGCCAGCGCGGGATGCCGGACGGCAAATTCCGGATCGAAAACCGCGAAGGCGGTGCGGTCTGCGCTGTCTTTCAGGGCCAGCGTGCTGACCATGCCTACACCTTTGCTCAGGGCAGCCACCGCCGCATTGGGGGTCAGGGCCTTGGCGCGGGTCTGTCCGTGCAGGTCGCACCAGGCAAAGCGGACCTGCTGGAGACCCAGCGCCTGGATCTGACGCGCCAGAGACCTCATGCCGATGCGGGGCTCAGATCGGCCCTCCAGGGGGCCCCCTCGCGGCGACTTTGCACCCGATCCTGCCACCAGGTCTGCCACTGTTCGGCCGGTGCAATACCGTCCACGGTGTCCGGACCGATGCGCTGGCGGGCCACCGGGCCCTGCGCCATGCCCGGCGGCAACTGGCCGGCTTGCACCTGATCGATGGCCTCCAGCAATTGACGACGGTTGGCCGCAATGGCCACGTCGGTGCTGGCCAGATGCTCGCGGGTGCGGTCCTGAATCGGCCCCATGCTCTCGCAGGCCCACTGGTCGTGCACATTGATGTCGTCTTCGCCCATGCCCAAATAGGTTCGCGTGCGCTGCTCCTGGGCATCAAAGCCCCACTGGTTGTGCCGACCCGAGCGTGGCCGATAGTCGGGCAGACTCACCGCCCGCAGGCGCTGCTCGCGCATGGCGCGCTTGTCCACCGGCTCGGCAAAGCTGGTGAAGATGGAATACCAGTAGGTGTGGGTGTCGTCCACCGGCACATGCATCTGGGTGATGGTCATACTCTCCGACAGCGGGATGACAAAGGTGTGGGGGAAGACCGAATGGGTGATCCGCACATGGGTCAGCTCGGCGTTCATCGGACGCAGCGTGGTCAGCTGCATGCCATACGGCCTGGCGTCCACACGGATTTGTGGGCGATCAAATTCACGCATGATGCGGGTCATCGGCCAGCGCTCGCCCTCCACCTCGCCCGCGCTGGCGCCGCGGAACTGCCGGCCGTAGCTCGCCTCCAGCGACTCGTCTGAAAAAAACCGATGCAGATAAGAGGTGTGCGCCGGATCAATGCCCACCTCGAAAGCCTGCAGCCAATTGCAATTCCACAAGCCCTTGAAGGCGAAGGTGTGACTACCCGGCGCTGCAAAACAGTCCATGGTCGGTAGCGGGGGTGGCTCAGGACCTTGAGGGCCCAGCCAGGCCATGAGCACGCCACTGCGCTCGATCACCGGGTAGCTGCGCTGGCGAATACGGCTGCACAAACGGCTCTCAGGCGGCTCAGCCGGCGTCTCCACGCACTGGCCCGTGACATCAAACTTCCAACCGTGAAACGGGCAGCGCAGACCATCGCCCTCATGACGGGCGAAAGCCAGATCGGCGCCGCGGTGGGGGCAAGGCCGGTCGAGCAAACCGAACTGCCCCTGCTCGTTCTTGAACAGAACCAGATCCTGGCCCAGCAGCCGCACCGCCTTCAGGGGCCGCTGGGCCATGGCAGGGTCGAGGCTGGGGTCAAATTCATCGGTCAGAGCCACCGGCTGCCAATAGTGGCGCATCAGCTGCCCGCAAGGCGTTTCCGGCCCAATGCGGGTGATGCGTTCGTTCAGGTCAGCCTTCATGGATGGGCGCTCTGGAAATGTGACTGTTAGTCAAAACAATCTTAAGCCCAAAGGCCGCATCCGCCGATCAGGCCGATCCCGGGTGTCGCCCACAGGCCTCGCAGCCAGCGGGCTTCACAGATGGGTCCGCAGCGACCAAATTTCCGGGAACATCACCGTATCGAGCATTTTCCGCAGGTAGCCCACGCCGTTGGTGCCCCCGGTGCCACGCTTGAAGCCAATCACCCGCTCCACCGTGGTCAGGTGCCGAAACCGCCACAGGCGGAAGGCGTCTTCCAGATCGGTCAGTTCCTCACCGAGTTGATACAGGTCCCAATGCTGATCTGCGGCCCGGTAGATGCCCAGCCAGGCCTGTTCCACCTCGGCACTGGGCTGGTAGGGTTGACGCCAGTCGCGCTCCAGAACAGCCGGGGGCAGCGCGCAGCCGCGGCGGGCCAGCAGCCGCAGGCACTCGTCGTACAGCGAAGGGGCCGCAAACGCCTGTTCCACCCGCGCATGCAGATCGGGACGGTGCGCATGGGGTCTGAGCATCAGCGGATTCTTGTTGCCCATGAC
>CAZATV010000060.1:0-17651 GCA_964488145.1 uncultured Polaromonas sp. | reverse complement strand
CCTTGATGGCGGTGAAGACGTAGACCGCGCCCCAATAGCCGCCGGCGCGGTCGTGATCCAGCACCAGCGGTGACTTGCCTGCTGTGCCGGGGCTCGACTGCGGGGTACTCATGAGCCCATCTCCTCGGCCTTGGCTTTCTTGCGCTTCTTTTCGGCCATCCGGCGCATGTCAGCCTTGAATTCTGGGTGCAGCACCGGTGGCTCTTGCCACACTCCGGCTTCGTCGCCAATGCCCACGCTGCCGAAAAAGTCCTTCATCGCATCGAATCGGGCCTGATTGCCCATGGCTGCCTGCACCACCTGTAGCAGCGAGCCCACTCCAGCCACCCCCATCAGGGGGCGGGCCGAAATCAGATTGGTGAAGTAGAGCGAAGGAATGCAGGCCTCCTTGGCTGCCTGCACGACTGGCGTGGTGCCTATGGCCAGCTGAGGCTTGAATTCATGCACCGCCGCAATGTCCTGCTCCAGGGAAGCACGGAATTGAACGTGTACCCCCTTGGACTGCAGCCAGGCGGCATCGAGCGCATTCCACGGGGTGGCCGGGCAGGCCGATCCCACATATGGCACTTCGGCCCCGCATTCGATCAGCAGTCGCGCCACCAACAACTCCGAGCCCTCATAGCCGCTGAGCGTGATGCGACCGCGGATGGACGCTTGAGCCAGCAGGCCGCGCATCGCGCCGAGCACCTGGTTGCGAGCCAGATCCACCTTTTCGGTAGCCACGCCACAGGCCTGGCCGATCGCTCCGAGCCATTCGTGCGTGCCTTCAAGGCCGACCGGCGCCGAGCCTACGATGGGTCTGCCCGCGGCTTGGAATTCGCGCACGCTGGCGGTGTAAAAGGGGTGGATGGCGGCCACGGCGGCGCAGTCCAGTGCGCTGTAGAGCTCGCGCCATTCGCGGGTGGGTACGCTGGCGCCAACGGCCAAACCCATGGGCGCGATCATCTGGCCGATGATGACCGGATCGGCCGGGAACATCTCTCCGAGCAAACTGATGGTGGGCAGCTCTGTGCGGCTCTGGCGCGGCTGGGCCACCGGCCCGGCCATCGCCTCTTCGCGCGCGTATCGCAGCATGGCTCCGGCCAATACGTCCTTGGCTTCGGCGTGGGTGGGTACTCCGAAGCCGGGCACATCGATGCCGATGATCCGGACGCCGTTGATTTCTTTGGGCAACAACTGCAGCGGTACGCCGCTGGCGGTGGGGACGCACAAATTGATGATGACGATCGCATCTAATTTGTCCGGATCGGCCTCGCGGTGGACAGCCTCGCGGATGTCCTCGAACAGCTTGCCCGTCACCAGGGTTTCGGAATTGAAGGGCACATAGCCCACGCTGCGGCGGGCCCCATAAAAGTGCGATGTGAATGTCAGACCGTAGACGCAGCAGGCCGACCCCGACAGCAGCGTGGCAGTGCGACGCATGCGCAGACCCACACGCAAGGATCCGAAGGCCGGACACATGCTTTGCGGCTGGTCGTGCGGTCCCTTCGGATAGTCCTGCGCGTACTGCTCGAGCACCTCGCTTTTGCCGGCACTGGCGGCGGCCTTGAGCAGCTCGTCCTTGCCAGCGTGGCAACCCAGGCCCTGCTCGGTGGTGGCCGCCGGGTTGGGCAGGGCCGTGATGGGGATGGACTTCATGGCCGGCCTCAGACGGTTTCGTAGACCACTTCGAGACTGGGCTTGACGACCTGCTTCTGGCCGGTCATATCGACTTCGGTGGCCGGCTCCAGGACCACATCCCGGCCCACGGCCGAGGCGCTGAACAGGCCGAGCAATTCGTCTTGTGAAAGCGGCTTGGGTCGCTGCGGCGGGGCCTCCGCGACGTTGACGGCCAGGCCCTCAAACAGCGGGCCCCAGTCTCCACCGGGCTTACCAATAATTTCATAACTGGCGCTCTTGCGCCGGATGTCTTCGTTGGCCGGGATCGCGGCCAGCACCGGAATGCCAGCCTGCTCGGCAAAGGCGGCGGCCTCTCCGGTGCCGTCGTCCTTGTTGATCACAACGCCCGCCACACCGACATTGCCGCCGAGCTTGCGGAAGTACTCCACCGCCGAGCAGACGTTGTTGGCCACGTACAGGGATTGCAGGTCATTGCTGGCCACCACAATCACCTTCTGACACATGTCGCGGGCAATTGGCAGACCGAAGCCACCGCAGACCACATCGCCCAGAAAGTCCAGCAGAACGTAGTCAAAGCCCCAATCATGGAAGCCGAGCTTTTCCAGGGTTTCGAAGCCGTGGATGATGCCGCGGCCACCGCAGCCGCGACCGACTTCCGGACCGCCAAGTTCCATCGCAAACACACCATCGCGCTTGAAGCAGACATCGCTGATGGAGACCGGCTCACCGGCGAGTTTTTTCTTCGATGAGGTCTCGATGATGGTCGGGCAGGCCTTGCCGCCAAACAGCAGGCTGGTGGTGTCGCTCTTGGGGTCACAGCCGATCAACAGCACCTTCTTGCCCTGCTGAGCCATCATGTAACTCAGGTTGGCTAGCGTAAAGCTCTTGCCGATGCCGCCTTTGCCGTAAATGGCGATGATCTGCGTTTCCTTGGTCGGCGCGCCAGTGGCCACCGGCGCGGGCTCCTGAGCCGCTTCGCTGCGCAGGCGCTGTACAAACTGGACCGTCTGGGCGGGGTTGGAAGGGCTCATCAGTGTCTCCAGTCAAGGATCATCTTCAGGCAGGTGCTGTCGCCAAAAGCCTGTTCATAGGCCTCGTGCGCCCGACCTGGGCTTTGGGTGTGGGTGATCAGGCCCTCCAGCGAGAGGGTGCCGTCATGAACCAGGGCCGTGGTGGCCAGCAGGTCGGCCCGTTTCCATTCGGAGGCCACCCGGATCGTGGCTTCGCGCATGAAGGCCTGCGGGTAGGCAAAACTGATATCGTGTTTGTAGAAGCCCGCCAGCACCACTTCGCCGCCCGGCTTGAGGCGGCCAATCAGCGAGTTGACGATGCTGGCGTCACCGCTGACGTCGTAGATGGCCGGATAGTCCTTGCGGTCGTCGTCGGCGGGATCGATGACGGTGTATCCCAGGGCTCCGTCGCGTCGCTGAGGATGGGTCTCCCACACCACGGGCGGGGCGGCGCCAGAGGCTACGGTCAGGCGGGCCAGCAGCCGCCCCATGATGCCGTGTCCGACGATGAGGGCTGGCGGTGCTGCCGGCTCACGGGTGCCGCCCACGGCAACGCTGTGGTACGCGGTTGCCGCCAGGGCCAGGAGCGTGGCGTTATGCGCCAGCGAGTCTTCCACCTTGACGACTCGAGCGCTGGCGGCCACCAGGCGCGAACCGGCTCCGCCGAAGAGGTTGTGTACGCCCTCAAAACTGTAAGACCCGGGTACGAAGACGCGGTCGCCGATGGATAGGCCTTCGTTGTCCTGCGGGTGCATCCTCACGATATGACCGGTGGTCTCGTAGCCCGGAACCAAGGGGTAGCCCATACCCGGAAAAGCCGGCATGCTGCCATCCCACAGCAGCCGCTCGGTGCCGGTGCTGATGCCACTGAAGTCCACTTCGACTTCCACCTGGCCCGGCGCCAGGTCACGCATTTCCAAGGACCGTACCGACAACTGCCGCGGGCTTTGAAAGACGATGGCTGAGGCTCTCATGACTGCATTCTTGAGTTGACAGGCTAATGTGTCAACTTAAATTGACGCATCGGGCGGAAAACTAGGGTAAACACTAATATTTCCGGCAAGATGAGGGGGTTACCGCTTGCAGGCCAGCAGCACGCTGCCGTGCAGGGGCACTGGGTTGGGGATGGCGCGGACCGATTCGAAACCGGCCTGGATCAGCAGGTCCTCAAGCTCCGAGGCTGTGCGCAGGCGTCCTCGGCCCATGGCCAAAAGGTAAAAGTGGAAGTAGGCATCGCTCGGACAAGGTCGACCTTCAGGTTCGGCCATGGGCTCGGCCAAAAGCAGGTGCCCGCCAGAGGGCAGGGCCGAATGGATGGACTTCATGAGCTCCAGCACCGCCTCATCGGCATGGTCATGCGCGACCCGGAGCAGGGTGATGAGATCGGCCCCGTGGGGCAGTTCGTCACTGCGAAAGCTGCCACCGGTGCAGCGGATGCGGTGGCTCAGGCCAGCTTCGGCGATGCGCTGGCGGGCCAGCTCCGCCACGCCTGGCAGGTCAAACAAATGCAGTTGCAAATGGGGCAGGTGCCGGGCCAGCGCACTGACCCACCCCCCCTGACCGCCGCCAACATCGAGCACCACCTGGTGCTGGCTGAAGTCGTAGGCGGCCAGGAGTTCCTGGATCAGGAAGCTCTGCGAGCGGGCCATCAGCTCGGAGTAACGGGCGACCTGGGATTCGTCGGGCCGGCTCTGGCTGAATGCCTGCAGATCGAGGACGGGCTCCGCCGGGTCCTCAGCCGCCGGCCGAGCGGCAGGCCGGGGCGACTCGTCGGCGTCCCCGGTGGGGTAGGGCCAGTAGGCGTGCATGCCCGATGTCTCGGGCCTGTGCAGCAGATGGAGCGGATCGACTAGATCGGCATTGAGCAGCGCGTTGTGCTCGATCATGGCCCTCAAGCCGGTATGGGCCGCCACCGGCACTCCCAGGGGGCCCAGGCCGTAGCTGCTGCCCCGCTTTTCGACCAAGCCGAGGGCGATGGCCGAACTCAGCAGGCGCTGCAGGCTGTCGGCGGGCAGGCCGCCCATCTGTTGGAGCTGGCCAAAGCTGCGCGGCTGGGCCAGCAGGGCTTCGAACCACCCCAGCCGCACGCAAGCCAGCAGTACCTGGCTGTGCACGAAGCCGGCCATGAGGTCGAACAGCTGCGATGAGCGGCGCCGCATCACGAAGCGTCCGATGGGGTTGGCCAGCGCCCAGCGGTACAGGCCTGGGCTGCTCAGCCATCGATCCAGCGCAGACAGCCAGCGTTCGCGCCAGCCGGCGGACGGTCCCTGCATGTCTGCGGAGGCCAGACGACTCATGCCAGACCGGGTTCGGCAATCCCGCGCGTGATCTGTTCACGCGCATGTTGCGGCAGCAAGCGTTCGGATTCGGCCAGCACCAGTTTTTGCATCATGCCGCGAGAAGTGCAGGCCGGGACCGAGTCGACCGCAGCCTGGATGAGCTCCCTGAAGTAGCCGAAGGCACCGAGCAGTCCCAGATCGGCTGCAGAACTGGGTCTTCCATGCTGGGCGTCCTGGCCCTGCGGCTTGCCGGTGGCCAGCGCCTGCCCCATCACGTCGCGGATGTCATCGGCCACTTGGTAGGCTTCGCCCAGGCAGTCACCCAGCCGGCGCCAGGGTTGCGGATCGGCCCCGGCGGCCACGGCGCCCGCGCCAGTACAGGCAACAAACAGCGCGCCGGTCTTGGCCCGCTGATACTGGCTCAGGGCCACCTTGGGTTCACACTCCCAGGCCTGGCCCGCCACGATGCCATCGGGGGCACCGGTGCCATCGCAGACGATCTGCAGCAAGGGGGCCAGCCGCTGCGGCCAGCGCGTGCCGGCGTGAGCCAGTGCCTGATAGGCCAGAATGATCAGCGCATCGCCCGTCAACAGCGCCAGCGGCTCGCCAAATTGTTTGTGCACGGTCGGTCTGCCGCGCCGCAGATCGGCATTGTCGAAGCATGGCATGTCATCGTGGACCAGCGAGGCGCAGTGCAGCAACTCCAGCGAGATGGCGGCCGCGTTACTCAGTGCCGGGGCATCGTCACCGCAGGCCGCTGCAACAGCCAGGCACAACTGCGGCCGGATGCGCGCTCCTCCGGGGAAGACTGCATGGCGCATGGCGGTCAACAATCGAGGGGGGGCTCCCGCAGTTTCCACGCGGGAAAAATGCTGATCGAGGGCTTGCTCGATTCGTAGGCTGATGTTCATCGGGGCCTCCTGCGGCGGGGTGTCTCAAAGGGCGGATACCCCTATGTGTCAATTTAACATGACATTTATTAATGTCAAGCTATTGATACAAGGTCAACTCTGGGCGGGAATCTCGAGGCCTTGGGCTTAAATGGCCTTCAGTTGCGGCTGTCTAGGCGGTGTCGGGAGCGTGCCGATTGATCTAAACCGGGGGCCACCGCGTTTGTACGAAACGGGTGTCGTTCCGTGATCGACGCTTCAAGTTGGTTTGAGGTACATCCACTGGCTGAGCACGGGGCGCCCGGCCGAGTCTCGAACTTGCACGTCGAAGCGCTTGAGAATGGGGCTTCCTGCCGGGCTGACCGTCAGCCTGAGGTCAAAGCTTTGTCCGCCCTGCTGACACTTTAGGTTGCGGCTGACCTGTGTGGAAAATGGCTGCGACAGTTGCAACTCCACCCAGTGGTTGTCGAGGCACAGTTGAGCCAGCAGTTGTTCGCGCTGACGTTCCATGTCCGACAACAGGGCCCCGCTGGCTCTAAATCCCGCCGACAGGGCAAGCGTGGTGATGAACAGGGCCACCAGCACTTCGATGAGCGTCAATCCCTGAGGGACGGTGCCGATGGCTGTCGTCTTTCGGCACTGTCCCTGCCGAGGCCGACGGTTTGTCATGGGGCAGACGTGATGTCAGCATTTTTTCCGGTGCCCCCTGGCTGACCGTCGGCACCGAGCGAGATCACATCGACTTCGCTTTTTAAGCCAGGCTGAAGGTACTGGTAGGGCCGACCCCAGGGGTCCTTGGGTAAGCGCTCGAGCGTGGCCCGCCAGTTGGGTGCATCGGGCCCGACAGCGGGCCGGCTGACCAAAGCTTGCAGTCCCTGTTCGGCGCTAGGGTATCTCTGATTGTCCAGCTTGTAGAGTTTGAGGGCCTGTTCGATTTGCGCGATGTCAGACCGGGCGGCGGTGACGCGGGCTTCATCGGCGCGGTCGAGCACATTGGGGACGATCAGCGCGGCCAGAACGCCGATGATGACCAGCACGACCATCAATTCGATGAGCGTAAAGCCTTCCGGATATCGATTTTTCCGCTGCGGAAGAGCAAGATCGTGATTCACCGAGTGCATTCAAGTCATGATAATCAGCGTATGCGATGGACATGGACCATTTCGTTTCCAGTTGTCATGGCAGCGTCTGTCTGGCTGCTGGTGGGGTTCAGTGCGTTGGCATGGTGGCGCGTCATGCCGCCATCGGCTCTGCCCTCGATGCCTCACGATGCCCACCAGCCAGTGCCGGTCTCTCCGGACGCCGTGGCCGCATGGCTGGGCTCGGCTTCACCCGAATCAGGCTCCCCATCCTCGTTTGCATCCCGTTACGAGTTGCGCGGGGTAATTGTTCAGGCTGGCGCAGGCGTGGCGCTGGTGTCGGTCGATGGTCGGCCGGCACGTCCTTATCGGGTGGGCTCGATCATTGAGGACGGTGTCGTGTTACGGGCGGTTCACGGGCGCCACGCCGAGTTGGAATTGATCAATCGCGAGCCGACGCGCATCGCACTAGAAATGCCAGAGCCTCCCCGAGCCGGCCCATTGCCGGTTCCCAGCCCCGAAACGGCCCCTCGCTAGGCAGGCTCTCCCAGCGGCGCTGTCTCACTACTGTGCGGCCCAGCCGCCGTCCATGTTCCAGGCCGCGCCGCGCACGTTATTGCCGGCCGGCGAGCAGAAGAACACGGCCAGGGCTCCCAGTTCTTCAGGTGTGGTGAATTGCATGGAGGGTTCTTTTTCACCCAGCAGCAAACGCTTGGCGTCCTCGTTGGAGAGCTTGTGGGCCTGGGCCTTCGCATCGACCTGCTTTTGCACCAGGGGGGTGAGCACCCAACCGGGGCAGATGGCGTTGCAGGTGACGCCCGTGGTGACCGTCTCCAGGGCGGTCACCTTGGTCAGGCCCACCAGGCCGTGCTTGGCCGCTACATAGGCTGACTTTTCGGCCGAGGCCACCAGCCCGTGGACCGAGGCTACATTGATGATGCGGCCCCAGTTGGCCGCTTTCATCGCGGGCAGGGCCAGTCGCGTGGCATGAAAGGCGCTGGAGAGATTGATGGCAATCACGGCGTCCCAGCGCTCGACCGGAAAGTCTTCGATGCGGGCTACATGCTGAATGCCTGCGTTGTTGACCAGGATGTCGACGCGACCGAAGCGTTCGGCCGCAAACTTCATCATGGCTTCGATCTGCTCGGGCCGGCTCATATCGGCATCGTGATAGGCCACCTGCGCTCCCAGGGCAGCGATTTCCGCCTGTGGGCCGGTGGCATCGCCAAAGCCGTTGAGCACCAAATCGGCACCTTCCCGGGCCAGAGCCTTGGCGATGCCCAGGCCAATGCCGCTGGTGGATCCGGTCACGAGTGCAGTTTTGCCCTTGAGCATGAAGTTCTCCCTGGGGATTGAGGCGACAATTGGAAAGAAGGGCTCAGCCATGCCGAGCCGATGCCCAGATTATCCCGTTCCTTTGTTTTGCCAGGCTTGCATGCATCTGCCGCAATTGCTCTACCTGCCATGCACCAGCGCCGCTGGCGGGCATCGCATGGGTTATTGGCAATGGGGCGAGCCTCGGGCCGGCTCTTTGGTGCTTTGCGTCCACGGACTGACCCGTCTCGGCCGTGACTTTGATGTGCTGGCCCGCGCGCTGCTCCAACGCGCGGCGGCGCAAGGCCAAACCCTGCGGGTGGTCTGCCCCGATGTGCCGGGCCGCGGCAGCAGTGATTGGTTGTCTGACCCAGCCCTCTACCAGCCCGCCACCTATCTTGCCGACTTGCAGGCCTTGTTGACGCATCTGAATCGGCAGGCGCCCATTTCGGCGCTGGACTGGGTCGGCACCAGCATGGGCGGCTTGCTGGGCATGCTGGCTGCCGCAACGCCGCAGGGCCTGCCGCAGCCCATCGGCCGGCTGTTGCTCAACGATGTCGGCCCACGGCTCCATTGGGCTGGGCTGGCGCGCATCAAGTCCTATGTCGGGCAAGGCGGGCCGTTCGACACTCTGCAGGCCGGCGTGGCTGCGCTGCGGACCACCTTGAGTGGCTTTGGGCCCCACACCGAGGCGCAGTGGCATGCGCTCAATGCCCCCCTGTTCAAGCCCACCGGCGATGGGCGCTGGGCCTTCCACTATGACCCGGCCATTGCCCGACCCTTCGCGCAGTTGACCGAGGCCTCCAATCAGCAGGCGGGCGATCTGATGCAGGCCGTTTACGAACGCCTCAGCGCCGATACGCTCCTGTTGCGGGGCGCTGAATCGGACTTGCTGACCCAAGAAGCGGCTGTGGCCATGACGCAGTGCGGGCCGCGAGCCCGCCTGATCGAGTTTGCCGGGGTGGGGCATGCCCCGACGCTGGTCACCTACGAGCAACTGGCGCCTGTGCTCGACTTTCTGCTGCCCCGTTAAAGGCGGGCGGCTTGGTCATGAAAAGTTCGGTGCATACCGCCGCAGACAGCGCATCGCCGCCGAGTCCCATCCTGGCGGTGGCCGGTCAAGCCTTGCCCGAGCAGCCGCAAGCCCTGGAGCGCGCGCGGGCCCTGGCCGAACCCTTGCTCGCGGGTCGTCTTCTCGATACGGGCGAGCCCATCATGGACCACGCCGATGGGGTGGCCAATATCTTGCTCGGGCTTGGTGGGTCGTCAGCCATGCAGGCCGCTGCCTACCTGGTTTACGCCTGTGACCATCTGAACAAGCCCGCCGAAGTGATTGCCGCCGGCTTTGGGCAAACCTATGCCGACCTGGCGCTGGAGACCACCAAGCTGGTGCGGCTTCAGCGGCAGTCGCGGCTGGCGCGAGTGCGCACCGGGGGGACGGTCGACAAGGCAGCGCAGACTGAGACCGTGCGCAAGATGTTGCTCGCCTTCTCGCGCGACTTGCGCGTGGTCATGCTGAGACTGGCCTCCCGCTTGCAGACCCTTCGTTACTTCGCGCTAAGCCGTCAAATCCCGCCGCTCGATATGGCGCAGGAGGCCCTGCAGGTTTTCGCGCCGCTGGCCAATCGTCTGGGCATCTGGCAACTCAAGTGGGAACTGGAAGATTTGGCCTTTCGATTCACCGAGCCGCAAACCTATCGTGAGGTGGCCCGCCTGCTCGATGAAAAACGACTGCAGCGTGAAGACTATGTCCATACCCTGCGACAGCAACTCGAGGATGAGCTGCGGGCACAGGGACTGGAGGTCACGGTGCAGGGGCGGCCCAAGCACATCTACAGCATCGTGCGGAAGATGCGGGGCAAGTCGCTTGACTTCGACCAGGTCTTTGATGTGCGGGCGCTGCGGGTCATTGCCTCCGATGTGAGAGCCTGTTACGCCGTTCTGGCCCATGTGCACCAGCGCTTCGAGCAGGTCGAGGGAGAGTTCGACGATTACATTGCCCGACCCAAGGCCAACGGCTACCAGTCGCTGCACACGGTGGTGCGTGATGCCGCCGGTCGTGCTATCGAAATCCAGATTCGCACCGCAGCCATGCATGAGCACGCTGAAAGTGGCGTGGCTGCGCACTGGGTTTACAAGGAGGCGGGGGCCAAGGGCTATGCGGGCGTGGCCGCCAGCGGGCCGTACGAGGCCAAGATTGCGGTGCTGCGCCAACTCCTGGCCTGGGAGCGCGAGATATCCGAGCCGCTGGCCGTGACGGCTTCTGGTTTGCTGGAGGACCGTATCTACGTCCTCACGCCCGAGGCGGCCGTGATCGAACTGGCCCAGGGAGCCACACCGGTGGACTTTGCCTACAGCCTGCACACCGATCTGGGACACCGGTGCCGCGGGGCTCGCGTCGATGGGGTTATGGTGCCGCTCAACACCGCTTTGCGCAATGGACAGACGGTGGAGATCATCGCGGCCAAAGACGGTGGGCCATCGCGTGACTGGCTCAATCCCGAACTGGGTTTTCTGGCCAGCCCCAGGGCCCGCGCCAAGGTGAGGGCTTGGTTCAATGCGCTGGCCTTGAGAGAGACGGTCTCGCGCGGACGTGAGGCGGTCGAAAAACTGCTGCAGCGCGAAGGCAAGACAGCGATCGCCCTGGATGATCTGGCCTTGCAACTGGGGTTCAAGACTGCCGATGAGTTATTTGAGGTGGTGGGCAAGGACGAGTTGTCGCTGCGCACCATCGAGAACATGCTGCGGCCGCCCGAGCCGGCGCCCTCGGCCGATGAGTTGGTGCTGGCCCGCCTTCGGGGCGGCAGCGGGCGCAGCCATTCCGGCGGGGTGCTGGTGGTCGGTGTCGATTCCCTGCTGACGCAGCTGGCCCGGTGCTGCAAGCCCGCCCCGCCCGATCCGATCTGCGGTTTTGTCACCCGGGGCAAGGGCGTGAGCATTCATCGCAGGGATTGCAGCAACTTTCGAAACATGGCTGCCGTCAGCCCCGAGCGGGTGACCGAGGTGCGCTGGCAGGCGGGTCCGTCAGCAGCCTCGGTCTATCCGGTTGATATCGCGGTGGAGGCGGCCGACCGCCAAGGCTTGCTGCGCGACATCTCGGAGGTGCTTGCGCGCGAGAAGGTCAATGTCATTGGCGTGCAGACTCAATCGGTCCGCACCCCGCACGGCGACACGGCCCGGATGACTTTCACGGTTGAAATCTCTGACGCTGCTCGCCTGTCGCGGGTCCTCCATGTAGTTGCCGATGTGGCCGGCGTGCGCTGGGCGCGGCGGCGCTGAGGCTCGGTGGGGCAACTCAGGGTACCAGGGTCAGGAACAGGAAGGCGGCGAACAGTACCAGGTGCACCGCGCCATGCATCAGGTGCGTGCGGCCCGAGGCCAGCGTGATCGAACCCACCAGGAAGGTCAGCGCCAGCAAGGCCATATCTTTGGCATGCAGACCCAGTTCCAGAGGAAGATCGAGCCAGACGGAGGCGAGCACCACCGCCGGAATGGTCAGTCCGATACTGGCCAGTGCCGAGCCGATGGCCAGATTCATGCTGGTCTGCAACCGGTCGGCGCGCGCCGCACGCAGGGCAGCCCAGGTCTCCGGCAGCAGCACGATCATGGCAATCACGATACCGACCATCATCTGGGGTGCATTGAAGGCCTGCACGAGTTGCTCGATGCGAGGAGAAAGCAGCTTGGCCAGTCCGACCACGCTGACCAGGGCCAGCAACAACATCAGCAAGCTCAGCCCCGCCTTACGCCGGGTCGGGGCTGGCGCATGGACGGACTCATCGTCGGCGTGGACGGTCGGCAGGAAATAGTCCCGGTGCCGAACGGTCTGCACGAAAACGAAGATTAGCCATAAGGCGCCCGACGACAGGGCTACAAACAGCAGCTGCGAGTAGGAATACACCGGTCCGGTCACAGTCGTCGTCAGGGAGGGCATGATCAGCACCAGGACCGACAGCGTTGCCAGAGCCGCGAAGCCGGCCCCCATGCCCTCAATACGGAACTGTTGCTCCCGGTGATGCCAGGCACCAATGAGCAGGCACAGCCCGATCACACCGTTGCAGATGATCATCACGGCGGCATAGATCGTGTCCCGCGGCAAGGCGGCGGTGTGGGCTCCGCCGGCCAGCATCACGGAAAGAATCAGGGCGGTTTCGATGACCGTTACAGCCAGGGCCAATATCAGCGTGCCCAGGGGCTCCCCGACGCGGTGCGCCACCACCTCGGCGTGATGCACCGAAGACATGACCGCGGCCAGCAGGGCCACGACCGCCAAACCGGTGATCCAGCCGTGCACCTGCGATCCGAAGATCAGTGCGGTCGTTGCGGCCGTTATCAGCGGTATAAACTCAAAAAGTTTCATGGGTGCTACACTCTACCCTCTTCGATCCCAGGCGCGTAGCTCAGCTGGTTAGAGCACCACCTTGACATGGTGGGGGTCGTTGGTTCGAGTCCAATCGCGCCTACCAGTTTCGGTCATGACACACGCCACCCCAGGGGTGGCGTTTTGTTGCGGGGGCCCGAGCCCGGCGGACCCTTGTCCCCGCTCAGGGCTTGCTTTCGGCGCCTGCGGGCAAGTCGCAGACCCTTGTTTTGAGTGCCAGGCTACCCCACACGCGGCCCATCGTCTCCAGGACGCTCAATGTCCCCGATGACCCTTCAAAAACCTTGGCTTTTCTCAAGGGAAAACCCCTGCGCTGAGGCCGGCCGCGCTTCCTAAAATCGCGGTTCCCTAAACTGTCCAGGTTTGTCCCCTGATCCGGGCGGGCCGCTTTAAAACTCAACTCACAGGAGTCCTTTATGGATCGCAGATCGATCATCAAGAACGCTGGCATTGCCGGTGTGTTGGCTGCCGGCGTGGCACCTGCCGTTCACGCGCAGCCCACGATTCGTTGGCGCCTGACCTCGAGCTTCCCCAAGGTGCTCGACACCTTGTTCGGCGTCAATGACATCTTCGCGGCCAAGGTGCGCGAGCTCTCGGGCGGTCGCTTTCAGATCACCACGCACGCCCCGGGCGAATTGGTCCCTGCTTTCGGCACCATGGACGCCATCGAGAAGGGCACGGTCGAGATGGCCAACACCGCGCCTTATTACTATTTCGGCAAGGACGAGACCTTTGCGCTGGCCTGTGCAATCCCCTTCGGCATGAACAGCCGTCAGCAAAACGGCTGGTATTTCGAGGGTAACGGCCTGAAGTTGCTCCGTGACTTCTATCGCCAGTTCAACTGCGTGAACTTCCCGATGGGTAACACCGGGGTGCAGATGGGCGGCTGGTTCCGCCGAGAGATCAAGTCCTTGGCCGATTTCCGCGGCACCAAGTTCCGCGTGGGTGGCTTTGGCGGTCGGATCGTTGAGCGCATCGGCGGCGTGCCGCAAAACATTCCGGGCGGCGAGATCTATCAGGCCCTTGAAAAAGGCACCATCGATGCCGCTGAGTGGGTGGGGCCGTACGACGACCAGAGGCTGGGTTTTGTCAAGGTCGCTCCGAACTATGCCTACCCGGGCTGGTGGGAGGGTGGCGCTATTCTTGAACTGCACATCAACTCCAAAGCCTGGGACTCCCTCACGCCCGAGTACAAGGCCATCGTCGAGTGTGCGTCGGCCTATTGCCATGTGGACATGCAGGCCAAGTACGACGGCAAGAACGCCCAGGCTCTCAAGACCCTGGTGTCGCAGGGTGCCAAGCTCTTTGCTTTCCCGAACGACATGATGGAAGCTGCCTTCAAGGCTGCGCGCGACCATTACGCAGAATTGAGCGCGAGGAATCCGAACTGGAAGCGGGTGTACGACGACTACCTGGCCTTCCAGCGCGACTCCAACCTGTGGTTCCGCTTTGCTGAGTCGTCTTACGACAACTTCATGCTGCGTCAGCGTCTGTAAGGGCCTGCACTCCCCGGCGGGCTGCACGCAGCCCGCCAAAACAAAAGCCCCGCTTCGCGGGGCTTTTGTTTTGGGCGTAGGCCCCGGGGCCCGGGGCGGGCTGGAGGGCTACTTTTTCTTCTGGGCGTCTTCCTTGACCGCCTCCAGCAGCGCTTTCATGGGGTCGTCTTGGGCTGCCGCAGGGGCGGGCTGACCCCCAGGCGCCGACGGCGCTCCGGGCTGACCTGCGGGGGCCAAGGGGTCGGGGGATGCGGGCAGGGCAGGCGCCGCCGGCGTTTGCTGCATCAGCGAATCAAGCGCCTTGTCCACATCGACCGTCACGCCCTGGTCAATGCCATCGATCACCAGCTTTGGATAGGCGATCACGGCGGCCACCATGATCAGCTGCAAGAGGATGAAGGCAATGGAGCCCTTGTAGATCTGCGCCGTGGTCACCGCCGGTATGGTCTGACCGGTGATGCGGTCTTTGTAGTCTTTTTTGGCGGCTACGCTGCGCAGGTAGAACAGGGCAAACCCGAAGGGCGGCGTCAGGAAGGAAGTTTGCAGGTTCATGGCGATGACGACGCCGAACCAGATCATGATGGCCTCCACCGGGGTGCCGGGCGGGAAAAGCTCAGGCAGGATTTTCTCGGCCACCGGTGCCAGGATGGGGATCACAATAAAGGCGATTTCGAAGAAGTCGATGAAGCAGCCGAGTATGAAGATCAGAATATTGACGACGATCAGGAAGCCCAGCGCGCCCCCTGGCATGTCGTCGAACAGGTGTTCCACCCAGATATGGCCGTCAGCCGCGTTGAAGGTGAAGCTAAAGACGGTCGAGCCGATCAGAATGAAGAGCACAAAGGTAGAGAGCCGTGCCGTGTTGTCCAGCGCCTGTTTGAGCAGGTTCATGCCCAACCGACCCCGGGCCACCGCCATGATCAGCGCACCCAGCGCTCCCATCGCACCGCCCTCGGTGGGTGTGGCCACACCCAGGAAGATGGTGCCCAGCACCAGGAAGATCAGCACCAGGGGCGGGATCAAGACAAAGGTGACCTGCTGTGCCAGGCGTGACAACAGTCCAAGGCCGGTGAATTTGTTGATCAGGGCCAGGGCCAGAGCCAACAGCGAGGACACGGTCATCGACATGATCACGATCTCGTCACCATGAGCCGCTGTGGTGCGTCCGGTCCAGCTCTTCATCAGTCCATCGTGAAACTGCGCCCAGATCCAGCCGGCGAGAGCACAGACCACCACCAGAGCAATCAGCGAGATGTAGCCGCTGGCGCCGTTGCTCTCGCGATAGATGCGAGCCTCGGCGGGTAGAGCGGGCACCCAGGATGGCCGCACGATTGCTACGGCAAAAATGAACAGCAGGTAAAGGCCGACGAGCAGCAGGCCCGGCACCAGCGCACCCGCATACATGTCGCCCACCGACCGACCGAGCTGGTCAGCCAGAACGATCAGCACCAGGGAGGGCGGGATCGCCTGGGCCAGGGTCCCCGAGGCCGTGATGGTGCCGGTGGCAATGGTTCGGTTGTACCCGTAGCGCAGCATGATGGGCAGAGAAATCAGGCCCATCGAGATCACGGCCGCCGCCACCACGCCGGTGGTGGCGGCCAGCAGGGCGCCCACCAGGATCACCGCCACGGCCAAGCCGCCGCGCAGCGGTCCGAACACTTGGCCCACGGTCTCAAGCAGGTCTTCGGCCATGCCCGATCGTTCGAGAATGATCCCCATGAAGGTGAAGAAGGGAATGGCCAGCAGGGTTTCGTTCTGCATGATGCCGAAGACCCGCAGCGGCAGTGCCTGAAACAGGTTGCTGCTGAAAAGCCCAGCCTCCATGCCGATAAAGCCAAACAGCAGGCCAGTGGCGGCCAGACCGAAGGCGACCGGAATGCCGGAAAGCAGGAAAACGAACAGCCCCAGAAACATCAGGGGCACAAAGTTTTGCGCGATGAAACCGGCTTCCATTTATTTGACTCCTGCCATGTTCTTTTTTTCGGCTTCGGCTGCCAGTTGTTCGGCCAGCAGTTCCTCATCGGACTTGGTGCCCTCTGTGCTGAAGGGCTCCGGGATCAGGCCCTTGAGAAAGGCAAAGCGCTTGATCAACTCCGAAAAGGCTTGCAGCAGCAACAGGCTAAAGCCCAGGGGTATGAGAATCAGGACGGGCCATCGGATCAGGCCGCCTGCGTTGGTGGAGGTTTCGCCGATCTTCCAGGCGCTGTAGAACAAGGGCCAGCTCAGGTTGATGAGGATGAGGCACAGGGGAATCAGGAAGATGATGATGCCCAGAATGTCGATGATGGTGTTGGTGCGCTTGGACAGCTTGCTCGAGACGAAGTCAATCCGCACATGCACATTGCGCAGGAACGCATAGCCGGCGCCCAGCATGAAAACCGCAGCGAACAGGTACCACTGGATTTCCAGCATGCTGTTCGAACCAATAGAAAAGGCTTTTCGCACGATGGCATTGCCTGCACTGATGAGAACAGCGGCCAGAACCAGCCAGCGTATGAGGTTGCCGATGCCGTCGTTGAACTTGTCTATGGCGTTCGACAGTGTCAATAGAGGGGCCACACTTGCTCCTTGGGGTCAGGCTGGAGGGTCTCCAACGGTCAGTGGAGACCGTCAGCCAATGATTTGATTTGGGCAGAAGAACCACCCTGCCAAACCCGGCATTCTAGTTTCAGGATGGAGCGCGCAGGGTTATGCCCCTCGCGTTTTTTGCAGCTTTTTTCGTTCGCCTCGTTCGTACGATGGATCGAAGTAAGGGAAGATACGTAGAGGGGTGAGCGGAGTCCGTCGAAGCCTGTTGCGATCCACTGAGGCGAGCTTGCGGTCGGGGCCAAAAAAGGCTGGCCAGTCCGTCAGGGACTGGCCAGCCTGATTGCAGCCCGAAGCAGACTTGAGTCGCCGGATCAGCAGCCCAGCCTCGCCCAGTAATAGGTGCTGATAGTCGGGTTGTAGCCCGGGTTGGCATAGCTGGCCCTGTAGGTGGCACCACTGTAGGTGACCACGCTGCCCGCCGCATAGGATTTACCCTGAACCCAGGCGCCCACCGGTGCCCAGTAGTAGGTGCTGATGGTTGGGTTGTAGCCCGGGTTGGCGTACTTGGCGACGTACTGCAATCCGTTATAGATCACGACTGCGCCGGCGGCGTAGTTGTTGCCTTGGATCCAGTGGGCGATGGGGTTGCTGCAGGTCGCTGCCGTCGAACCTCCGTTGCAGGCGTAGGCCGCCCAGTAGTAGGTGCTGATGGTGGGGTTGTAGCCGGGGTTGGCATAGCGGGCGATGTAGGAGGCGCTGTTGTAGTTCACTACCTGGCCTGCAGCGTAGGAGCTGCCCTGAACCCAACTTTGCGGGCTGCCGCAGATGGGGGCGACGCTCAGGTTGGCGCAGTTGTAGGGTGCCCAGTAGTAGGTGCTAATGGTCGGGTTGTAGCCCGGGTTGGCGTACTTGGCCAGATAGAGTGCGCCGTTGTAGGACACCACGCTGCCGGCGGGATAGGACTGCTTCTGCACCCAGGCGGCCGCTGATGTGATGCAGGCCGGAGCCGGAGCCGGAGCCGGAGCCGGAGCCGGAGCCGGAGCCGGAGCCGGA
>CAZATV010000059.1:0-17917 GCA_964488145.1 uncultured Polaromonas sp. | reverse complement strand
AACGGCGCAAGCGCCCCGGTGTCTTCACCCGGGCATATCCGGCTGACGTCCCATTCGGGCGGCTTTGGCGCCCTGCCCATACGCTGGGGAGCACCAACCGCAGCGCAGCGCGGCCCGGTGGTGGGCACCACCACCACGCGAGGGCATCGCAACGTGATCGGCACCCACAGCGGCAGTTACAGCGTTTACCGGGCGCTGGCCGTCGCAGCCGGGGCGCTCAAGCGCGAGCATCGGGCCGACCTGACCAACACCTCACCCACCGACAGGATAGGCCCCTATCCACAGTGGAGCGATCCGGGCAAGATCGTGAGCCTGGATCCCTGGGGTGCCGAGGTGGCCGATGTCTTCGCGCAGGAGCTGAGCGCGGGCTACGACATCCGGCCAACGATTGCCGTGACCAAGGCCCATGTGATCCTGCCCGAGATCATCGACGCGCTGAACAAGCAACGCCTGCAGCCCGATGGTGAACTGCTGCTGCCGGGCGGTGCCGCCGTCGTTACCAAGGTGGCTGTTGAACCGGTCTGGTATCTGCCCGAGGTCGCCCGCCGCTTTGGCTGCTCCGAAACCGACCTGCGGCGCGTGCTGTTTGAAGAGACCGGCGGCATGTACCCTGAACTCGTCACTCGCTCCGATCTCGATGTTTTTCTGCCGCCGATCGGGGGACAGACGATCTATATCTTCGGCAATCCCCAGGACCTGGCCCGGCCAACGGTGGAGCTGACGGCGCGGGTGCATGATGAGTGCAACGGTTCGGATGTGTTCGGGTCGGACATCTGCACCTGCCGGCCTTACCTGACGCACGCCATTGAAGAATGCATACGCGGTGCGCAGCCGCGCGCCGTCGGCGGGCTTGGGGGGGTCGGCCTGATCGCTTATTCGCGCAAGGAAGGTCGCGCCTTGGGCGAGGTCACCAAGTTCCTGGTCTACAACGCGCGCAAGCGCCAGCCCGGCGGCGATACGGCCGACCAGTATTTTGCGCGCACCGAGTGTGTGGCCGGCGTGCAGGACATGCGCTTTCAAGAGCTCATGCCTGATGTGCTGCACTGGCTGGGGATTCGCAAAATCCATCGCCTGGTTTCCATGAGCAACATGAAGTACGACGCCATCACGGGCGCCGGCATTGAGGTGGGCGAGCGCGTCAATATTCCCGACGAGCTGGTCCCGGCCGATGCCCGGGTGGAGATCGACGCCAAGATGGCGGCAGGCTACTTCACGCCAGGGCCGGTGCCCGATGCCGATGAGCTGAAAAAGGCCAAGGGCCGGGGTCTGGGGGCATGAGCCATGTCAGGGCCGATGTGGGCACGCCGCAAGGGGCGGCCGATGTACTTCGGAGCACCAGCGCCGTTCGACTCCGTGCCCAGGCGCTGCTGACCCAGGCGCGTGCGGGTCGGTCCCCGTATTTTGAGGTGGACGATTCAGCCCTGAGGACTACCGCCGTCCATGTGGCCGATGTGACGCGCAGCCGCTATCCCTCGCTGCGCATTCCGTATCACAGCCGGTGGCGTCACTTTGAAGCGGGCGGCATTCCACGGGCGGCACGGCTCGACTCAAGGCTGGGGGAGGGCGCCGATCGGGCGCGCGCGCACATCGATCTGGCCCTGGTCAGCGTGCTGCTTGATGCGGGGGCCGGAGCCCAGTGGCAGTATCTCGAAGCGGACACCGGCCTGAGCCTGATGCGATCCGAAGGACTGGGCGTTGCCAGCTTTCAGGCGTTTACAAGTGGCCTGTTTTCAAGCGATCCGGCCCAGCCGCTGCAGGCCGACGCAGCCGGGCTGCAAGCGATCAACGCCGGCCGGCTGGCCCAGGCTTTCCAGGTTTCCGAGTCCAACCCGCTGGTCGGACTGGAAGGTCGAGCGGCCCTGCTGCAGCGGCTCGGTCAAGCGCTTGCAGACCAGCCCGACCGTTTCGGGGCAAGCGGTCGGCCAGGCGGTCTTTTTGACAGCCTGCCCCGAAGCGCCGACGGCGGCATTGAAGCGCACGAGGTGCTGCGTGCGCTTCTGTTCTCCTTGTCGGGCATCTGGGCCGCACAAAATTCGATCGGAGATCTCCCCTTGGGGGATTGTTGGCGCCATGCTGGTGCGCCCGGTGAGGGCTTGACCCGAGGCTGGATGCCTTTTCACAAGCTCTCGCAGTGGCTCACCTACTCGCTGCTGGAGCCTCTCCAGTGGGCGGGACTGACGGTGCATGGACTCGATGCGCTGACCGGCCTGCCCGAATATCGCAATGGCGGCTTGTTTCTTGACACCGGGGTGTTGCGCCCCAAGGTCCCAGGCTATGCCACCCGCTCCTGGCAGGTGGGCGAGCCCTTCATCGTCGAGTGGCGTGCGCTGACCGTGGCCCTGCTCGATGAACTTGCACCCCTGGTGCGCCATGCGCTAGGGCAAACTGCGCAGGACATGCCGCTGGCCTGCGTGCTCGAAGGAGGCACCTGGGCAGCCGGGCGGGCGCTGGCACAATCCTTGCGCCAGGGTCTTCCGCCTCTGACAATTGCCAGCGACGGCACTGTTTTCTGATTCATCGAACCCGGAGACACCCACAAGATGCGTCAAGTCCACGTCATCGACCATCCCCTGGTCCAACACAAGCTGACGCTGATGCGCCGCAAGGACGCCAGCACCAACAGCTTTCGGCGACTGCTCAACGAGCTGGCCATGCTGATGACCTACGAGGTCACGCGCGACATGCCCCTGCACGAGATCGACATCGAAACGCCGCTGGAGCCGATGAAGGCCAAGGCCATTGATGGCAAGAAGCTGGTGTTTGTGTCTATCCTGCGCGCAGGCACCGGCATCCTGGATGGCATGCTCAGCGTGGTACCCGGCGCGCGGGTCGGACACATCGGCCTGTACCGCGATCCCAAAACGTTGGTGGCCGTCGAGTACTACTTCAAGATGCCGCTGGGCATGAACGAGCGCGATGTGGTCGTGGTCGACCCCATGCTGGCGACCGGCAACTCGGCCATCGCAGCCGTCGAACGCATCAAGGAGCTTGGGCCACGCTCCATCAAGTTCGTCTGCCTGCTGACCTGCCCGGAAGGCATCCAGGCCTTTCACGAGTCGCATCCGGATGTGCCGATTTACACCGCGGCCATCGATCGCCAGCTCAATGACCACGGCTACATCCTGCCGGGGCTCGGCGATGCAGGCGACCGCATTTTTGGCACCAAATAACCGGCCTTTGCCTCTTAAGAGTTTCCCGAACGTTTTTTCAACCCCGCACAGGAGATCGTGACCATGACTCGAAACCGTATCAGCCGCCGCACCGTCACAGCACTTGCTGTGGCGGCCCTGTCTGTTCTGCCCAGCCTGTCCTTCGCGCAGGCCGGTGGCAAACTCAAGGTGGCGGCCATCTACACCGTGCCCTTTGAACAGCAATGGGTCAGCCGCATTCACAAGGCTCTGAAGGCTGCCGAGGCGCGCGGCGAGATCGAGTACAAAGCCAGCGAGAACGTGTCCAATGCCGACTATGAGCGTGTCATGCGCGAATACGCGACCGCCGGCAACCGGCTCATCGTGGGCGAATCGTTCGCAGTGGAAGCGGCCGCCCGCAAGGTGGCCAAGGAATTCCCCAAGGTTTCCTTCCTGATGGGGTCGTCAGGCAAGCCTCAGGCACCCAATTTCAGCGTGTTCGACAACTACATCCAGGAGCCGGCCTACCTGACCGGCCTGATTGCCGGCGGCATGACCAAAACCAACAAGATCGGTATGGTGGGCGGCTTCCCGATTCCCGAGGTCAACCGCCTGATGCACGCCTTCATGGCAGGGGCTCGGGAAGTCAACCCCAAGGTCGAGTTCAGCGTCACCTTCATCAACAGCTGGTTCGACCCGCCCAAGGCCAAAGAGGCTGCATTTGCGATGATCGACAAGGGTGCTGACGTGATGTATGCCGAACGATTCGGCGTATCGGACGCCGCCAAGGAGCGCGGCAAGCTGGCCATTGGCAACGTGATCAACACGCAGGAACAGTACCCCGACACGGTGGTGGCTTCGGCGTTGTGGAATATGGAGCCAACCATCGACCGCGCTCTGAAGATGGTCAAGGACGGCAAGTTCACCGCCGAAGACTACGGCCAGTACTCGATGATGAAGTACAAGGGCTCGGAACTCTCACCCCTGGGCACCTTCGAGAAAAAAGTGCCCGCTGAGATCGTGGCCAAGGTCAAGGCCCGTCAGGCCGAAATCCTTGCGGGCAAATTCACCGTCAAGGTGAACGACACCCAGCCCAAGTCCGGCAAGTGATGACCCCCTGAAAAGATCGCGGGTGCAACGCACCCGCGATCCGCGATGGCAGCTGCGCCCGTTCTACGCCTGTCGGGAATCACCAAGCGATTTGGCACGCTGGTGGCCAACGACGACATCTCGCTCTGGCTGGCACAGGGTGAGGTTCTGGCTTTGCTCGGCGAGAACGGGGCCGGCAAGTCCACTCTGGTGTCTATCCTGTTTGGCCACTACAGGGCCGATGCGGGAACCATCGAAGTTGACGGAGAGCCTCTGGCGCCTGGCAATCCGCGCGCTGCGCTGGCTGCGGGCATCGGCATGGTGCATCAACACTTCACACTGGCCGACAACCTGTCTGTCCTGGACAACGTGATCATGGGTACCGAGCCGCTGTGGCAGCCTCGCTCGCGTCGTGCCCAGGCCCGCGCACGGCTGATGGACGTGGCCGCGCGCTTTGGCCTGTCGGTGCAGCCCGAAGCACTGATAGGCAGTCTGTCAGTCGGCGAGCGGCAGCGGGTGGAGATCCTCAAGGCACTCTACCGTGGCGCTCGCATCCTGATCCTGGACGAGCCCACCGCCGTGCTCACGCCACAGGAAAGCGAAGTGCTGTTCAGCACCCTGTCGAAGATGGTCGCGCAAGGGCTGTCGATCATCTTCATCAGCCACAAGTTGGGCGAGGTGATGCGCCTGTCGCACCGGGTTGCGGTGCTGCGCCAAGGCAGACTGGTGGCGCAGGCCGATACCGCAGCCACCACGCAAGCGCAGCTGGCCCAATGGATGGTTGGTCATGCGGTCGATGCCGCCGAGCGCCGGCCGGCGCGCAACGTCGGCCGGGCCATCTGTCACCTCGAACGGGTCAGCACCCCGGCCGGGATGCGAGGCCGCCTCGATCAGGTCTGTCTCGAACTGCATGCCGGTGAAATTGTGGCAATTGCGGGTGTCTCCGGTAACGGGCAGGCCACGTTGGCCGAGTTGCTGTGCGGCATGCGTGGCGCATCTTCGGGCACGATCCGGCTTGAGGGTGAGCCGATGCGCGCATCGCCGGCCTGGCTGGTCAGCCGCGGGGTGGCGCGCATCCCCGAAGACCGACACACGGTAGGTGTGGTCGGTGATCTGCCGCTCTGGGAAAACGTGGTCTCCGAACGCCTGCGCAGCCCGGCGTTCTCGCGCGGCCCGTGGATCAAGCGCGAAGCCGCACGTGTTCATGCGCAGCGCGTCATCGATACCTTCGACGTGCGCGGCGCCGGCCTGCTATCGCCGGCGCGATCGCTGTCGGGTGGCAATATGCAAAAGCTCATCCTGGGCCGGGCGCTCCTGCCTCCACAGGACGGGCGGGCGGCCAGGGCGCGGTTGATCGTGGCGCATCAACCGACCTGGGGACTCGATGTCGGCGCTGTCTCGTATGTTCAAGAACAATTGGTGGCCGCGCGAGACGCTGGCGCTGCCGTGTTGCTGCTGTCCGATGACCTCGATGAAATCATGGCGCTTGGAGACCGGATCGCGGTGATGCACGACGGACGCCTGACCGAAGCCAGGCCGCATTCGCAATGGACGCGCGAGGGCATCGGCCTGGCCATGGCGGGGGGTACCCATGCATCTTGAAAAACGACTCGGCCCATCGCCCGTGGCCTGGGTCATGGCGCCGCTGATCGCAGTCATGGTCACCCTGATCATCAGCAGCCTGCTGGTGGCCTGGGCCGGCGCGCCAGTCGGACGCACCTGGGGCCTGCTGCTGCAAGGCGCTTTTGGTTCGGTGTTCGCCTGGAGCGAGACGCTCACCCGGGCCATTCCGCTGATGCTGACCGGACTGGCTGTGACGGTGGCGTTCAAGGCGCGGCTGTTCAACATCGGCGCTGAAGGCCAGCTCTACGCGGGCGCCCTGGCCGCCGTTGCCGTTGGCGGCATGCAGGGCGCCGAAGGCTTGCCCGGCCCCGTGTGGCTGCTGTTTCCCCTGATGATGCTGGCGGCGGCACTGGCGGGGGCCTTGCTCCTTTTGGGCCCGGCCCTCATGAAGGTTCGCTTGGGGGTGGACGAAGTGGTGACCACCCTGCTGTTGAACTTCATGGTGCTGCTTCTGGTGTCGGCCATGCTCGATGGCCCGATGAAAGATCCCGCCGCCATGGGGTGGCCTCAAAGCGTGGCCCTGCACGGCGAGCTGGAACTCTCGCGTTTGGTTGAGCGCACACGCGTGCATTCGGGCTTGATTTGGGGCCTCACGCTGGCCCTTGTGCTCTGGGCCGTCTTCAAATACACCTTGCTGGGTTTTGACATTCGGGCACTGGGCAGCCATGCGCGGGCTGCCGCCTTTGCCGGGGTACCCGTCACCCGCACCGTGGTGCTGGTGGCCCTGCTCTCTGGGGCGCTGGCTGGTCTTGCCGGGGCGATCGAGGTCGCCGGGCGCACCAGCTATGTCACGCTGGACATGTCGCCCGGCTATGGCTACAGCGGGATCGTGGTGGCCATGCTGGCGGGTCTGCACCCGATCGGGGTGGTGGCTGCGAGCGTCTTTATTGCCGGCATCCTGGTAGGGGCCGACAGCATGAGTCGGGCCATTGGCGTTCCCACCTATCTGGCCGATGTGATCGTGGCCGTGTCACTTATCTGTGTGTTGGTGGCCACGCTGCTCACGCAATACCGGCTGCGCTGGAGGTGAGCCCCTGATGGCCGAACTGTTCGACCTGCTGACGTCTTCTGCCTACTGGGTGGCGGTGCTGCGCATTGCCACCCCGCTCATCCTCGGTACGCTGGGGGTGCTCTGGTGCGAACGCGCAGGGGTGCTGAATCTGGGCATTGAGGGCATCATGGTCGCCGGCGCCTTCACCGGTTGGCTGGCGGTCTATCAAGGCTGGCCGCTCTGGGCCGGAGTGGCCGTGGCAGCACTGACCGGGCTTGTGCTGGGCTTGCTGCACGCGCTACTCACCGTGGGACTGGCCCTCTCGCAGCATGTCGCGGGGCTGGGCATCACCCTGCTGGCCACTGCGCTGAGCTACTTCAGTTACCGGGTGACTTTTCCCAAGGTGAGCACGCCGCCGACCATCACACCCTTTGCGCCGATGGAAGGGCTGGGCATTCCCGTGCTTTCGGCCCAAACACCCCTGACCCTGCTGGCCCTAGCGCTCGTTCCCCTGTCTGCCTGGATTCTCTACCGGACCCCGGCCGGGCTGGCCGTACGCATGGTGGGCGAAAACCCGCAAGCGGCTGAAGGCCAGGGGCTTTCGGTCGCGGCGGTTCGCACCGCCGCGATCGCCGCAGGCTCGGCCCTGATGGGTGTGGCGGGTGCCTTTCTCACGCTGTCGGCCTTCAACGCCTTCTTCTTCAACATGATCAATGGGCGCGGCTGGATCTGCGTGGCCCTGGTGGTGTTTGCCTCCTGGCGACCCGGCAAGGCGTTGCTGGGAGCGCTGCTGTTTGCCTTCTTTGATGCGCTGCAATTGCGCGTGCAGCAAATGGGCGATACCGGTCTGCCTTATCAGTTCTACCTGATGCTGCCCTACGCGCTGTCCATTCTTGCGCTGGTCATGGTGGCGCGGCGCGCCGCCTACCCCCAGGCGCTGATGAAACCCTATCGAAAAGGGGAACGCTGATGCTGGACTTGCTGATTACCCACGCCACCTTGCCCGATGGGCGTCAGGCGATGAGCGTGGCCGTGGAGAACGGCCGCATCGTTGAAGTGGCCCCCGGGCTGAGCGCGCCCGCGCGAGAGACGATCGATGCCAGCGGCCTGCTGCTGAGCCCGCCGTTTTGCGACCCCCACTTTCACATGGACGCGACGCTGAGCTACGGCAAGCCGCGCATCAACGAAAGCGGCACCTTGCTCGAAGGTATTGCCCTGTGGGGCGAGCTCAAGCCGCTGCTGACCGAGCAGGCGCTGATCGAACGCGCCCTGGACTACTGCGACTGGGCGGTCGCTCGCGGACTGCTGGCCATCCGCAGCCATGTGGACACCAGCGACCCGAGTCTGCTGCCGGTGCGCGCCATGCTCGAGGTCAAGAAACGGGTGGCGCCCTATCTGGACCTGCAGCTGGTGGCCTTCCCCCAGGACGGCGTCTTGCGCACCGACAAAGGCGTAGAAAACCTGGTGCGGGCACTTGACCTGGGCGTGGAGGTGGTCGGCGGCATTCCCCATTTCGAACGCACCATGGAAGACGGTGCGGCCAGCGTCAAGCTGCTGTGCGAACTGGCGGCGGAGCGCGGCCTGCTGGTCGATATGCATTGCGATGAGACCGACGACCCGATGTCGCGTCATATTGAGACACTGGCCAGCCAGGCCCGCAGGCTGGGCCTGCAGGGGCGTGTCAACGGCTCTCACCTGACCTCCATGCACAGCATGGACAACTACTACGTCAGCAAGCTGATCCCCCTGATCGCCGAGGCCGAGGTCAGCGCGGTGGCCAATCCCCTGATCAACATCACCATCCAGGGCCGGCACGACACTTACCCCAAGCGGCGCGGCATGACCCGGGTGCCTGAACTGATGAAGGCCGGCATCACGGTCGCCTTCGGTCACGACTGCGTGATGGACCCCTGGTACTCGCTGGGATCGGGCGACATGCTTGAGGTCGCGCACATGGGCCTGCATGTGGCGCAAATGACCAGCCAGGCCGGTATGCGCGCCTGCTTCGAGGCAGTCACCACAAACGCGGCGCGCATCATGCACTTACCCCGGTACGGCATCGACAAAGGTTGCGATGCCAGCTTTGTACTGCTGCAAGCCCGAGATCCGGTCGAGGCCATCCGCCTGCGCGCGACGCGGCTCAAAGTCTGGCGGCGCGGGATTTTGCTGGCCCAGTCGCCCGCCGATACCGCCGCACTGCAGATTCCGGGGCGACCCGGCACCACCTCGTTCATGCCAATGCGGGGCAGGGAAGCGGTCGGGCAAGGTCAGAATCATTGAGCGATCGCGAAGGTGCTGTGAGCTCCGATTTACTCAGTCGGTCAGCGCCTACTCCCCCGCTGCCCAGCTCCCACTCTTGCCCCCGTGCTTTTCCAGCAGCTTCACATCGGTGATGACCATGCCGCGATCTACCGCCTTGCACATGTCGTAGATGGTGAGTAGGGCCACCTGAACGGCGGTCAGGGCTTCCATCTCGACCCCGGTGGGACCGACGGTTTCGACCGTGGCGGTGCAGGCGATGCCTGGCAGGTCCGGCGCATCGGCAAAGTCCAGGGCTACGCGGGTCAGCGCCAGGGGATGGCACAGAGGAATGAGTTCGCTGGTTTTTTTGGCGGCCATGATGCCCGCCAGGCGGGCTACGCCGATCACATCGCCCTTGCGGGCGCCGCCCTGGACGATCAGCTCCAAGGTTTGGGCCTGCATGCGGATGCGGCCGCTGGCCACAGCCACGCGGTGGCTGGCCGGCTTGGCCGCCACATCCACCATGTGGGCGCGTCCTTGTGCGTCAAAATGGGTGAGCGTCTTGTCGGTCGTCATGGCCAGCCCCCGAACCTTTCATTTGCACGTTGAAACCGCATCTTTACAAGCATCAGCGATCATAAGAGCATGAAGGCGATCCCCCCGCATGAAGCCCAGCCGCTTGGCAAGCGCAGCCGGCGGTGGCCATCGGGTCTTGCCGCTCTCCTGATGACGCTGACCAGCACGCTCACGCCGGCACAGCCCCAGGCGCCAAGCCTGCCCTCGCTCGGCGATGGTCTGAGCATGACCATCAACAACGAGCGGCGCCTGGGCGACCGTATTGCGGTCGGCATTTACCGCGATCCGGCCTGGCTGGACGACGCCATACTGGGAGACTACCTGCAAGCGATCTGGCAGCCGCTGGTTCAGGCAGCGCTGGCAAAAGGCGAGATGACGGCGGAGCTGCAAGAGCGTTTTGCCTGGCAACTCTTTCTGGTGCGTGACCGATCGGTCAACGCCTTCGCGCTACCGGGGGGCTACCTGGGCGTGCACACCGGTCTGATTGCGGCGGTGACCTCGCCCGACGAACTGGCCGCCGTGCTCAGCCATGAGCTCAGCCATGTGACGCAGCGGCATATTGCACGCATGATCGGTCAACAACAGGCTCAGATGCCGTGGTTGGTCGCGGCCATGGTGCTGGGCGTGATGGCTGCCGGACGCAGCGGCGATGCAGCCAGCGCAGCCATTGTGGGCGGACAGGCCGCCGCCGCACAGGGCCAGCTGAACTTCTCGCGCGACATGGAGCGCGAGGCCGACCGGGTCGGCTTTGGCATTTTGCTGGAGGCCGGCTTTGGCGCCGAAGGAGCCAGCGCGATGTTTGAGAAACTGCAGCAGGCCAACCGCTTCAACGACAGCGGCGCCTTTCCGTATTTGCGATCGCATCCCCTGACCACCGAGCGCATCGCCGATGCCCGCGTACGGCAGCAAAGCGTTCCCGCAGGCTCACTGCGGCCCGAGCAGCGCGCCACACTGCCCAGTCTGGCCTGGCACGCGATGATGGGTGGGCGCGCCCGCGTGCTCAGCGACAGCAGCCCAGATGCCTTGCAGGCCCGGCTCCAGCAGGCGCAGCAACTGCCAGCCGATGCCTCACGTGAACAGCGCCTGTCGGTGTACTACGCGGCCGCTCTGGCTGCCGCCCGCCAGCGGGAAGCTGCGCTGGCCCGAGAGATGCTCGCCAGGGTGATGCGCCTGGCCGGTGGGCAGCCGCAGATTGGACAAGCGGCGCGCTGGCTGGGCCTGGAGGTTGAAGAGTGGCTGGGCAATCCGCAAGGCGCGGCCGCGCTGGTGAACTGGAGCGCCTCGCCTTCGCGGGCCGAACTGCTGACCCAGGGGCGGGTGCTCGTGCGCGCCGGCCGAGCGGCAGAAGTGAGCGAGCGGCTGCGCGCATGGGTCAGCCTGCATCCCCGCGATGGCAGCGCATGGGCCATGCTGGCGCAGTCCCTGCACCAGCAAGGGCAAGTGCTTCAGGCGGTCCGGGCCGAAGCCGAAGGACGGGCAGCTGAGTTCGACTACCAGGGGGCGGTCGATCGCCTCAAGGCCGCGCAGGATTTGCTGCGCAGCGGCCGCACCGGTACGGACGGATCAAACCTGCACATCGAGGCTTCGATCATCGACACCCGTGCACGCCAACTGCAGGCGCTGCTGCGCGAACAAATGCTGCAGGAGCGCAGCGGCCGCTGAGCCAGGAATGCGCAAGCCGTCGCCGCGCTGATGGTCATCGGCCCCCAAGCCCAGCTGGCACCAACACCCCGCAGTGCCGACGGCTGCGACGGGCTGCACAATGGAGCGCATGATTTCTCTGGCTGATATTGCAGAGGCGGGTCGACGCATCGAGGGACAAATTCTCCTCACGCCCTGCCTGTCCTCACGCACCCTGTCGCAAATCGCGGGCTGCGATGTTTTCCTGAAGTTTGAAAATTTGCAATACACCGCCTCCTTCAAGGAGCGGGGTGCCAACAACAAGCTAAGCACGCTCAGTGCCGACGAAAGGGGCCGCGGCGTGATCGCGATGAGCGCTGGCAATCATGCCCAGGGCGTGGCCTACCATGCGCAGCGTCTGGGGTTGCGGGCGGTGATCGTGATGCCGCGATTCACGCCTGGGGTGAAGGTCGAGCGGACGCAAAGCTTTGGCGCTGAAGTCATCCTGCACGGGGACAGCCTGGAAGAGGCTCGTGCCCATGCGCTGCAGCTGGCGCAAGCCCAGGGGCTGGTTCTGGTGCACCCCTATGACGATGAGGCCATCATCTGCGGCCAGGGTACCGTAGCGCTGGAGATGCTGCAGGCCCAACCCGAAATCGACACGCTGGTGGTCGCCGTAGGCGGTGGAGGCCTGCTCGCGGGCATGGCCACCGCAGCCAAGACGCTACGCCCTGGGCTCCGGGTGGTGGGGGTGCAGGTCAGGCAGTTCCCGGCCATGGTCAATGCGCTCACTGGCAGCCAGCATCCGCAGGGTAAAAGCACCCTGGCCGAAGGCATCGCCGTAGGCAGCCCCGGGCGCCTGACACAGGCGATCCTGAAACGAACGGTCGATGAATGGCTGCTGGTCGATGAGGGCGACATCGAGCAAGCGATCGTGATGCTGCTAGAAGTGGAGAAGACCTTGGTTGAAGGGGCCGGGGCGGCGGGCCTGGCAGCGGTGCTGCGGCACCGGGACCGCTTTGCGGGCCGAAAGGTGGGCCTCGTGCTCTGCGGCGGCAACATCGATCCGCTGGTGCTGGCCTCCATCATTGAACGGGGTATGGTACGGGCGGGGCGACTGACCCGGCTGAAGGTCAGCGCGCGCGATGTACCCGGCTCGCTGGCCCAGATCACGACCACAGTCGCGGAGGCGGGCGCCAACATCGATGAGGTGCATCACCAGCGCGCGTTTTCCATGCAGTCCGTGCAGAACGTCGATGTTGAGTTGGTGCTGCAGACCCGCGGACCGGCACATATCGAGCAGGTGATCACCGCCCTGCGCGCAGCCGGCTTCCGGGCACAGGTGCAGGGCTGACCCGGTCTGGGGGGCGGTCCCGGGTCGCCGCGGGGGCGCTGCTCCTACAAAAATTTCAGATTCGCAGAATCTATCCGGGCCATGGGTCGTGGGAGCGTCGCCCCCGGCGAGATGCCCCGCCCGGACCGCTCAGGCGACCTGCTTTTGCGGGGACCGCGCCACCTCACGGAAGGCCTGAAGGCGTGTCTGCCACTGCTGCTGCGCGGCTTGCAGATTGCGTGCCTTGACATGGCCAAAGCCCTTGATCTGCTCGGCCACCGCTGCGACCTCAAGGGCCCTGGGCAAACTGCTTGCGCTCAAGCCCGCCATCACTTCTTCGAGCGTGTCCATGTACTGACCCACCAGCGCCCGCTCACTGCGGCGCTCCTCGGTATAACCAAACACATCGAAGGCGGTGCCGCGCAAACCCTTGAGTCGAGCGAGAACCGAGAACGCGCCGCGAATCCAGGAGCCATAGCGCGACTTGATCAGATGACCTTGCGCGTCCTTGCGCGACAACAGGGGCGGGGCCAGGTGATGGACCAGCTTGTAAGAACCCTCGAACAGGCTGTCGATCTTCTGACTGAAGGCCGCATCGGTATGCAGACGAGCAACCTCATACTCGTCCTTGTAGGCCATCAACCGAAACAGGTTGCGCGCCACCGTCTCCGCCAGATCGGTTCGCGTCGAAACCGCCAGCTCAGCCTGCCTCACCCGCTCAACCATAGCGCTGTATCGCTGGGCATAGGCTGCGTCCTGATAGGCGGTCAAAAACTCGACCCGCCGCTGCACCAGGTCGTCCAGGTTTTGCCGCCGCGCAGGCAGGCTGATGACTTGCGCGGTGCTCAGCAGGCGCTGCACGCTGGCTGGATCATGGGCCGCACGGCGCCCCCAGGTGAAGGCCGCCTTGTTCTGATCGACCGCCACCGCATTGAGCTCGATGGCTCGCATGAGTGCGGGCAGGCCCAGCGGGATCCAGCCCTTTTGCCAGGCAAAGCCCATCAGCATGGGGTTGGCGTACAGGCTGTCGCCCATCAGCTTGACCGCAGCGCTGTCCACATCGAAAGCGGCCACCGCTGACTCGCCCACCAGCCGGGCGATTTCAGCCTGACAGGCGGCGCCCGGGCTGTTCCAGCCGCCGTCCTTGACAAAGCCAGCCGTCGGCGCGGTATGGCCGTTCAGGGCCACGCGCGTGCGCTCAGCGCGCATGCGCAGCAAGGTCTCCTTGTGCGCGCCAACAATAGGGTCGCAGGCGAGGATCAGGTCTGCGGCGGCGGTGCTGACGCGCGTGGTGGCGATCTGCTCGGGGCGCTCGGCAATGAGCACATGGGCCCAGGTGCTGCCGCCTTTTTGCGCGAGCCCGGCCGAGTCCTGGGTGACGATGCCCTTGCCCTCGATATGCGCGGCCATGCCCAGCAACTGGCCGATGGTGATGACACCGGTGCCGCCGACACCGGCCACCACCAACCCCCAGACCGGGTCGCTGCGGCCCTGCAAGGACAGTGGCTGCGGCTCGGGCAGGGCGCCCAGGCGCGCATCGTCATAGGGGTTGGGCCGCCCCGCGTGGGCTTTGCGCCGCAGCTGCCCACCTTCGACCGTCACAAAGCTCGGGCAGAAGCCCTTGAGGCAGCTCATGTCCTTGTTGCAGGTGCTCTGATTGATCTGCCGCTTGCGACCGAACTCGGTCTCCAGTGGCTCGACTGACAGACAGTTGGACTGCACGCTGCAGTCGCCACAGCCCTCGCAGACCAGCTCATTGATGATGACCCGGCGGTCCGGGTCGGCCATGGTGCCGCGCTTGCGGCGGCGGCGCTTTTCGGTGGCGCAGGTCTGGTCATAGACGAGCACGGTACAGCCGGGCACCTCCCGCAGCTGCCGCTGAATCTCGTCCAGCCGGTCGCGGTGTTCCACGGCCACGCCCTCGGGCAACTTGGCAGCACCATACTTGTGCGGCTCATCGGTGACCACCACCACCTGACGCGCGCCCTCGGCCAACACCGACTGCACGATCTGGGGCACCGAATGACCTTCCGGCCGCTCGCCCACTGGCTGTCCACCGGTCATGGCGACCGCATCGTTGTAGAGAATCTTGTAGGTGATGTTGACGCCGGCTGCGATCGATTGCCGGATGGCCAACAAGCCACTGTGAAAGTAGGTGCCGTCGCCCAGGTTGGCAAAAACATGCGAATCGGTGACAAACGGCGCCTGCCCCACCCAAGGCACCCCCTCGCCGCCCATCTGGGTAAAGCCCGAGGTGGACCGATCCATCCACAGGGCCATGAAATGACAACCAATGCCGGCCATGGCACGCGAGCCCTCCGGGACCTTGGTCGAGGTGTTGTGTGGGCAGCCCGAACAGAACCACGGCGTACGCTCGGCGCTAGCTCCCAGGGTCAGGGTCTGCATGGCGCGGTCCTTGGCATCCAGGACGGCCAGGTGCGCGTCGATGCGGGCCTGTGTTTGCCCGTCAACGCCAAGTTTTTTCAGGCGCCGTGCGATGGCCCGTGCCACGATGGCCGGATTGAGGTCGGCGTTGGCCCGCAAGAGCGTGTGCGCGCTGGGATTGGGCACCGACCATTCGCCACCGCTGTGGTCGCCGCCCACCTCGTCAAACTTGCCCAGCACATCGGGGCGCACATCGGGCCGCCAGTTGTACAGCTCCTCTTTGAGCTGGTACTCAATGACCTGACGCTTTTCCTCGACGACCAAAATCTCGCGCAGCCCGGTGGCAAATTCGCGGGTGGTCTGCGCCTCCAGCGGCCAGACCACCCCCACCTTGTGCACCCGAATGCCAAGGCGCCGGCAGGCCGCCTCGTCAAGCCCCAAGTCCAGCAAGGCCTGACGGGTGTCGTTGTAGGCCTTGCCACTGGCGATAAGGCCGAAGCGGTCCTGCGGGCCTTCGATCACATTGCGGTTGAGCCGGTTGGCGCGAATGTAGGCCAGGGCTGCGTACCACTTGTAGTCAAACAGGCGGGCCTCTTGTTCCAGGGCCGTATCGGGCCAGCGAATATGCACGCCACCGGGCGGCATGACAAAGTCTGGCTGCACGATATCGACTCGATCGGGATCCACCAACACGCTGGCCGAAGACTCCACAATCTCCTGAATCGTCTTCATGCCCGCCCACACGCCGGCGTAACGGCTCATGGCAATCGCGTGCAGCCCAAAGTCGAGGATCTCCTGCACGCTGGCGGGAAAGAACACCGGCAAGCCGCAGGCCTTGAAGATATGGTCACTCTGATGGGCCGCCGTTGAGCTCTTGGCCACATGGTCATCACCGGCAACGGCCAGCACACCGCCCCAGGGGGTAGTGCCCGCCATATTGGCATGCTTGAACACATCGGAGCACCGGTCGACACCCGGCCCCTTGCCGTACCAAATGCCAAAGACGCCATCAAATTTATGGGAACCGGCCGGCGCAAAGCCCAGCTGCTGGGTGCCCCACAAGGCGGTGGCGGCCAGCTCTTCGTTGACACCGGGCTGGAAGTGAATGTGCTGGGCCCTCAGAAAATCTTTGGCTTTCCAGAGCGCCTGGTCATAGCCCCCCAAAGGCGAGCCACGATAACCACTGATGAAGCCGGCGGTGTTCTTGCCCAGCAGCCGATCTCGTTGTCGCTGCAGCATCGGCATGCGCACCAGAGCCTGCACGCCGCTCATGAAGGCCAGGCCCCGGTCTAGGGCGTACTTGTCGTCGAGCGTGACGGATTGGAGTGCCCGAAGGATGTGCTCGGGCAGAGGGGCGTTCATGGATGGATCTCCTCAAGGACTGGGCCCGTCTTGTGAACAGGCTGGTAAAAGGCCTCGCCCGGGTAGGGCTTGGTTTGGAATCTGGAGTTTATGCGAGGCCCAAGCGCAACAGGCACCAGCAAAGAGCTCAGCCCGCATCACGCCGGGGGCAGCACCCCCAACCTATGGCCGGATCCGGTTGGAGCCGCGCCCCCGCAGCGATAAGGGCTTAGGCCCAAAGCCTTTGCTTAGGGCCATCCGACCAGGGCTAAAATGCGTCCGCTTTCCAAAGGAAACCCCTATGAGCCAGAACGACCCCTCCGCACACAGCCACGCCGAAGATGACGACTCGATGAAGGAGATCATGCCGCTGATCCCGATCGTCCTGCCAGTGGTAGGCGGGGTGCTGATCTTCCTGCTGGCCTTCATTGCCGTGGCCATGGCCTGAGTCCAAAGAGCACGGCCCAGCCCTCTACAAAAATCCGCCGCGGCGGATTTTTTCTTTCCCCAGCCCTTCCTGGCCATGAGCCAAGCCCTGATTCGTCTTGAAGGTCTATCCTGGAGCTTCCCGCAAACCAGCCGGCCGCTTCTGCACCAACTCAGTGCCGAAATCCCTGCGGGCGTAACGCTGGTCACCGGGGGTGAGGGCTGCGGCAAGACCACCCTGCTGCGATTGCTGGCCGGGCAGCTGCAGGCCCAGGCTGGACGCATCGTGAGCGACCGGCCTCTGAACGCCCAAGATCTGCAGGCCCTGACCTGCTGGCACGATGTGCGGGACAGCCGCTTCGACGCGGTCGTCGTGACCGAGCTCTTCAATCAGTGGGTGCCCACGGATGAGCAACCCGCACTGGCCGCCCTGATCGAGGGCCTTGCAATCGAGCCGCACCTGCACAAGCCGCTCTACCAACTCTCCAGCGGCAGCCGCCGCAAGGTGTTTCTGGCGGCCAGCCTGGCTCGATCCTGCCTGCTGACCCTGCTGGACCAGCCCTTTGCCGCGCTGGACACCCCCTCCATGGGCTTTCTGCGCGAACAGTTTGCAGCACGGGCACGGCTGAGCCACCGGGCTCTGGTGATTGCCGATTACACCGCGCCTGAGGGTGTGCCCCTGGCCAGCACCCTGAATCTGGACCGCTAGCGGACGCCAAGAGCGCAAGACAAAACCTGTCCCGCGTGATAGGCTGCGACCGTGTTTGTCATCAATTTGTTAAATAGCCCATGAAGCCCATGCTCACCCTGATGGTGGCCGGTCTATTTGCCGGCAACGCCCTGGCCGCCGAGCCCACCTGCACGGCCACCGCAACCGAGAAGAAACTGGCGGGCGCGGCCAAAACGTCCTTCATGAAGAAGTGCGAGGCCGATGCGCAAGCCAAATGCGAGGCCTCGGCCGCTGAAAAGAAACTCGCCGGCGCAGCCAAGAGCAGCCATGTGAAGAAGTGCCTGAGCGAGGCCGTGGGTTCCTGAGGACCCATCCGGGCCGGTTGGTGAGGACACAATCGGTCCTATGTCAGAAGTTGCACGCCTTACCTCGCCCCGCCGCATCGAGCGGCTCATCAGCGGTCAGCGCACCTCCGACGGGGCCGGGGTCAAGCT
>CAZATV010000058.1:0-17967 GCA_964488145.1 uncultured Polaromonas sp. | reverse complement strand
ACGCAAACCATGAAGCCCACGCCTGCCGCCCAAGGCAGGGCATTGGTGGGAAGATCTCGACCCTGGACCCAAACCACGGCCAAGGCGATCCAGCAAGCCAGACCGAAAGCGTGCGTCATCCAAGCCTTTTGTCCGGGACTCAGCTGGCAGCGTGGCAGCAAAAACCAGATCGCCAAGGCCGCCAGAAAGACCCGTCCCTCAAAATGACGGCTGCCCCAGGAATCAGACCACAGAACAGTCGCCGCCCCCCGTAAGACAAGCGCGGCCCCGGCCAAAAAAAGCCAGGCGCGCAGGGGCAGCAAAACAAAACCGGTGACTGGCCAGCGCAGGCCAACCCACAAGGCCAAGCCTAAGAAAATGAAAAAAAGCAGGCCGGCCGATTTGGTGGAGAGGGGTGTCAAGACCAGGAGGACGAAAACCACAGCGAACATCCCATTGGGCAAATAGGAAAACCTCGCCGGAGGGAATGTGGAATCGTTGACGGAGATGGGCATAGGCTAGAGCGGCGCTGACCCAAAGAGGCAGCGCTCGCACGAAGCGATGCGGCAGGCGCTGACTGCTTGATAATGATTAGTCCAGCGATTGTACCGACCCACTTGCGGATCGAGGGCCAAAACAAGATCCGCCCGATACTGCGCCGAGCCAGACTCTAACTGAATCCATGGTAAGACTGCACACTTGGAATGAGCCCTGAACGTGAGCTCAAAAAGTCATCTGTTTGGCCAGATGCGCCAACAAATCGTTCGCATATGGCCTTACTTCGGAGCCTCGCGAGCCGTATGGCTTTTGGCGGCCGCCGCCACGGTGCTGGCTGCGGCCACCGAGCCCATGATCCCTGCGCTCCTCAAGCCTCTGTTAGACCGGGGATTCCAGGGTCCCGGTCGCGTGCCGCTTTGGCATGTACCCGCGCTTCTGCTGGTGGTCTTTGGCCTCAGGGCGGGAGCAGGTTTTATTTCCCAATACGCGCTGGCCAGCATCATCAATACGGGCCTCCAGCGCCTTCGGAACGACCTGTTCGCCAAAATGCTTCGGGCCGACCTAGGCTTGTATGAGCAACAAAATGCCAGCACGCTGGCCAACACAGTGGTCTATGAGGTCCAAAACGGCTCCTCCATCCTGATTCATTGCCTGGTCAGGCTGGTACGCGATGCCCTGACCTTGCTGGCCTTGGTGATTTATTTAATCTATCTGAACTGGAAACTCAGTCTGGTGGTCGGCCTTATCCTGCCGCCCTTGATCATCATGACACGAGGACTGACCAAGCGACTCTACAGAGTGACGCAGCAGACGCAGCGAGCCACTGACGACCTGGCGTATGTGGTCGAGGAAAATGTTCTTGCCCATCGGGATGTGCGCCTGAATGCCGCGCAGCATCAGCAGGCCGAGCGGTTCGGAAAATTGAGCAACAGCCTGCGACAGTTGTCCCTCAAGGCTACGATCGCCCACAGCGGCATGAGCGCCCTCACACAAATTCTTTCTGCGCTCGCACTTTCAGCAGTCATTGCGTTTGCCTTGCTGCAAAGTGAAGCCGGGCTCACAACGGCAGGAGGCTTTGTGGCCTTTATCACCGCCATGCTGCTGTTAATCGCTCCGTTGAAGAGCTTGGCGGAAATCAGCAGTCCGCTCACGCGGGGCGTAGCGGCCATTGAACGGGCCCTCTCGCTACTCGAACAGGTGCCTGACGAGAAGAGCGGTCATCACAACACGGATCGGGCAAAAGGTGATATCGAATTGAAGGCCGTGCGAGTGCAGTACTCGAGCGAGGGCGCCGCGGCGCTGGACAATTTAACGCTGAAGGTGAGCGCGGGACAGACTATTGCCTTGGTAGGCAGTTCAGGATCTGGAAAAACCACGCTGGTCAACCTGTTACCGCGCCTTGTTGAAAGACAGGCCGGAGAGATTTTGCTCGACGGTACGGACATCGACCAATGGGATCTAGCCAGTCTACGCAGACAATTCGCTTATGTCAGCCAGCATGTGGTGATGCTCAATGACAGCCTGGCGGCCAACGTCGCCCTCGGACAGGAGCCGGATCGGGATCGGATCCGCGAATGCCTCATCGCAGCCAATCTGGGGTCGCTGCTGACAGAACTTCCGGAAGGCATGGACAGCAAACTCGGTCATAACGCCATGCAACTATCGGGCGGACAGAGACAGCGGCTTGCTATTGCACGAGCCCTATACAAGGACGCGCCGATTCTGATTCTTGATGAAGCCACTTCGGCCTTGGACAATGAATCGGAATTGGCGGTCCAACAAGCGATCGACAGGGTTCGAGCGGGTCGAACCTCGTTGGTGATAGCTCACCGACTTTCCACGATATTACGATCTGATCGAATCGTCGTCCTTGAGGGAGGTCGAGTCATTGAGTCTGGGACGCATAAGGAGCTTTTGGAGCTCAACGGCCTATATGAACGACTTTACAGGCTTGGACTCGATTAGCCTTTTTGAAGCCAGGTCCTTAGCGTACCAAGGAGCGCTCATGAAAATAGAACCACAAAAAACAAGCGGATCCCCCAACTTTTCCATACTTATTCCCACGTGGAATAATATCGAGTATCTAAAACTCTGCGTAGAGAGTATTCAAAAAAATAGTTCTCATAGCCATCAAATCATTGTTCATGTGAATGATGGTAGTGACGGCACCCTCGAATGGGTAACGCAAAAAGGTATCGACCATACATGGTCAAAAGAAAACATTGGAATATGTCTTGCGCTTAACTTGGCCGGCGGTTTAGCAAAGCATGAGTGGATCGTCTACATGAACGATGATATGTATTGCTGCCCTAGCTGGGACTCGATACTGCACGAACGGACGCGACAGATTGGTCACGATGCACTGATGCTCTCGAGCACCCTCGTTGAGCCAATCGACACCAAAAATAGGTGCGTCATCGTCGCAGATTTCGGACGAGATATTCATAACTTCCAAGAAGACGATTTGCTGTCATACTCAGAAAAACACCGTAAACAGGATTGGCTGGGTTCGACGTGGCCGCCTACTCTGGTTCATAAAAGATGGTGGAATGCGGTGGGAGGTTATAGCACCGAGTTCAGCCCTGGCATGGCCAGCGACAATGATTTTTCAATGAAATTTTGGAGAGCGGGTTGCCGGATATTTTTGGGCATGGGAAGCAGTCTGGTCTATCATTTCATGTGCAAAAGCACAAAAAGAATAATAAAAAATGATGGGAGACGACAATTTTTACGCAAATGGGACGTTCCGCTGCCGCTATTTAATCGTCACTATCTTCACCGCGGCGAAAGGGTAGAAAGCATCACATTACCCGAACCGGAATTACATGCCGGATATCGAGTCTTGGCGTCGGTCGCTCGCTGGAAGGCTAAGTTCTCCTGAGAAACCAATGAACCCAAAGATCAGCGGCTTCACCTTCCTCCGCAACGCGGTTGAACTAGCCTTCCCTTTTGAGCAGTCCATACGATCGCTTTTGCCGCTGGTCGATGAATATCTCATCGCCGTCGGTCAAGGTACCGATGACACGTTGGAAAAAATCAAGGCCATCGGGGACTCAAAAATTCGAATTATTGAGACGGTCTGGAACGAAAGAATGTCGAACAAGGGCTTCGTATACGCCCAGCAAAAGATGATTGCCCAATATGCATGCACGGGTGACTGGGCGTTCTACTTGGAGGGGGATGAAGTGCTCCATGAGGCCGAACTGGACAATATCCGGCAAGCCATTGCCCGGCACCACCCAAATCCAGCAGTCGAGGCCTTGGTATTTGACTATTATCATTTTTTTGGTTCTCCTGACGTGATCGGGACTGGTCCCGGGTGGTATAGAAGAGAGTGTCGCCTGATACGCAACACCATACGTACCTACGCACCTGACGGCCAATACTGGCTGGTGACAGAAAACAGCAAGCGAGGACGAAATCCCCGGGCGGCACTGGCTAACGCGCATGTGTACCACTACGGCTGGATTCGGCCACAGACAAAAATGCAGGAAAAACTAAACCAAGTTAGCAAATATTGGTCGCACGAGGCTCCCGAGGTTAGGTACAGCCAAGCGGATGCACAGATGCTAAGTCCTTTCTACGGACAACATCCAGCCATCATGAAAGACTGGCTCGCTAAAGAGGCAGAGCAAACCTTTCAGATTGACCCAGAATATCAATTGACGGCGAGGGACAAGCGCCTTCGGTTCAAACGTTGGATTGAGAAGCTAAGTGGCAGAGATTTGAGCCGCAAGCATTTCAAGCTGATCGCCTAAAGAGTTTTTTCTAGTTGGCTCAGGCGAATCAAGCCCTACAACAGCACCACATCGTATTGCTCCTGCGGCAGTCCAGCATCGGCCTGCAGTGAAATCGGCTTTCCGATGAAATCGGACAGTCCGGCCAGATGCTGGCTTTCTTCGTCCAGGAACAGTTCGATCACGGCGGGAGCGGCCACCACCCGAAACTCTCGGGGGTTGAACTGCCTGGCCTCGCGGAGGATTTCGCGCAGGATGTCGTAACTGATGCTGCGCGCGGTCTTGACTACGCCCTTGCCCTGGCAAGTCGGACAGGGCTCGCACAATTGATGCGCCAGCGATTCGCGGGTGCGTTTGCGGGTCATCTCCAGGAGCCCCAGCGCCGAAAAGCCATTGACGGTTGTCTTGACCCGATCGCGAGCCAGCTGCTTGCGCAACTCATCGAGGACCGCGTCCCGGTGCTCCGGGCGCGCCATGTCGATAAAGTCCACCACCACAATACCCCCCAGGTTACGCAGTCGCAATTGCCTTGCGATTGCCTGCGCCGACTCCAGGTTGGTCTTGAAAATGGTGTCCTCGAAATTGCGGGCGCCAACAAATCCGCCTGTGTTGACATCGATGGTGGTCAGAGCTTCGGTTTGATCGATGATCAGGTAGCCCCCCGACTTGAGATCCACCCGCCTACCCAGCGCCCGAGCAATTTCTTCGTCGATCTGGTGCAGGTCGAAAATCGGTCGCTCACCGGTATAGAGAACGACCTTGGCCGCCAGATCGGGCATGAAGGTCTGCGCAAACTCGCGCAACACCTGATGCTGTTCACGCGAGTCGATCCGGATGGTCTGGGTGGCCGGCGATGCAATATCGCGCAGCACCCGCTGCAGCAGCGTCAAGTCCTGATAAAGCAGGGAGGCGGGCGGCAATCGCCCGGCTCTTTCCCGAATGCGTGCCCAGGTCTTGGATAAATACGCTACGTCCTCGGCCAGCTCACTGTCGCTGGCTTCTTCCGCATTGGTGCGCAAAATGAAGCCCCCTGCATCCCCGGCCAGCGCCTGCAATCGCTGACGCAACTGCTCGCGCTGCTGAGGCGGGATCTTCTGGGATACGCCAATGTGGCGATCCTGGGGCAGGTAAACCAGCAAGCGGCCGGCTATGCTGACCTGGGCACTGAGACGGGCACCCTTGGTGCCGATCGGGTCCTTGAGCACCTGTACCAAAAGCGTCTGCCCCTCGAAGATCTGCTTTTCAATCGGTAGCGGGGCTTCGCCCTGCCCGGCCTCGCTGTCAGCATGACGACCGGCGATGCTACTGAGCAGGTCACCCACATGCAGAAAACCGGCGCGCTCAAGGCCGATATCAATAAATGCCGACTGCATGCCGGGCAAGACCCTGGCCACCTTGCCCAGGTAGATATTACCCACCAGCCCTCGTTCGAGCGCCCGCTCGACATGCAGTTCCTGCACCGAGGCCTGCTCGATCACGGCCACACGGGTTTCCTGGGGCGACCAATTGATCAGAATATCTTGCGGCATGACGGTTAATCTCTTGTGTTCTTGGGGCGCTCAGACCTGAACCCCGAAACGCCAGCGCCCTTTTGACGCAGACCCCGGAGCAGCACAGCGGTCTCCCTCAGCGGTAGCCCCATGATGCCAGAGTAGCTGCCGTGGATCCGGGCCACGAAAGCCGCTGCACGTCCCTGGATCGCATAGGCACCTGCCTTGCCCAGGGCCTCGCCGCTGTCCACATAGTCTCTGATCTGCCTCGGTGATAAACGATCGAAAGTGACGCTGGACTGGCTCAGGGCCTGCAGGCGCCGATGCCCACTTTGCACCGCAAGCGCCGTGAGCACACGGTGGGTTTGGCCCGACAAGCGGGCCAGCATCTCGCGAGCCTGAGCTTCATCGGCGGGCTTGCCCAGAATGGTCCGCCCGATCGCCACCGTGGTGTCAGCGCAAAGTATGGGCGCTGGCGGCAGGCCCAGACGTCTTCTGCGCGCTACGGCGGCGTCGAGCTTGAGAGCCGTCACCCGCTGCACGTAGGCCGCTGCGGATTCACGCCCGATCAAAGCCTCCAGCGATTCCGCGTCTTCGTCCGGATCAGGCAGCAAAGGCTGGAACGAGACCCCGAGTTGCTCAAGCAACTGAGCGCGCCGCGGACTTTGCGAGGCCAGGTAAATCATGCGCGGTGATAAGGATGGTTGGCGTTGATGCTCCAGGCCCTGTAGAGTTGCTCGAGCAGCAGAACCCTCACCAGAGCATGGGGCATGGTCAGTTCAGACAGCCGGATGCGCTCATGCGCCGATTGCTTGAGGCTCGGATCCAGACCATCCGCCCCACCAATCAGAAAGGCCACATCCCCTCCCTCCCGCTGCCAGCTCTCGAGGCGCTCTGCCAAGGCCGACGTGGAAAGGCCCGAGCCCCTTTCATCGAGGGCGATCACCCGGCTCCCCTTGCCGATGGCTGCCTCCAGCCGCTGGCCTTCCGCCGCCAGCAGGGCAGCCACCGGTTTGCCGCTGCGAACCTCCGCGCGGACCGGCTTGACCTCGACCCGGCAATCGGGCGGAAAGCGCTTGAGATAGTCATCGCAGGCTGTCTGGGCCCAATCAGGCAGCTTGTGCCCAACGGCCACAATCTGCAATCTCATGCCTTGCCAGCGCCCGTCTTCCGCGGCGCCCGGACCGCCGGGGTTTTAGCCACAGCGCGCTTCTGGGGTACCGATGGAGCCGTTTTCGCCGCTGGCCGCGCCGGAGCCGCACCCTCTGCCCGCGCGGTCGACCTCTTGGCCTTTAGCGGCGACTTGGCAGACACAGGCGCCTTCTTTCGAGCGATCGGCGCGGCATCGGCAGTCTTGGCGGAGCGCTTTCGTGGAACTGCTTTGGTGGGCGGTGCGGGTGCCGTTGCGCTCGAGCTGCGGCCACCGGAGGCCGCAGGCCTGGGCTTGCTGTCCTTGCGCGACTTGACGGGCTTTTCGCCCCACAGTTCCTCCAGGTGATAGTACTGACGAATGGACGGTTGCATGATGTGCACCACGGCCACTCCGCAGTCCACGATGATCCATTCCCCGTTGTCCTCCCCTTCAATGCGCGGCTTTTCAAAACCGGCCGCCCGGACCGCATCACGGACACTGGCCGCCAAGGCTTTGGTTTGTCGATTCGAGGTCCCCGAGGCCACGATAACCCGTTCAAAAAGAGACGTCAGGTGCTCGGTATCGAAGACTTGAATGTCCTGCGCCTTGACATCCTCCAGCCCATCGATGATGGCTTTCTGAAGTTTGGTGACGTTGCGTCGGACGGCGGCGGCGGGTGTGTCAGTCATGCATCGGAACCGGCAGCGAGCCGGTTAAAAAAGGAACTCGAATCAAGAAGCCCCATAAAGGTGGTGCTCCGAAATATAACGCGCCACCGCAGCAGGCAGGTCTCCCGCCCGCTGCGCGATGGATCGGCCCGCACCGAGGTGCTCGCGCAGATCCGTCGCGCTCAGGGCCATGGGTACCATCTGCAAGTGCGTCACGGGCAGGCCCGTCGGGCCATCGCGGGCCAGATCGGGGCGGTCAGCCACACAAAGGCGACTTCGTGCGGCCACATCCTGCCACCGCTTCCAGGTGGTGAACGAGGCCCACTGGTCACCGCCAATGACCAGATAAAACTCGGCCTGCGGCTGCTCCAGACGGAGCGCTTCAAGCGTGTCTATCGTGTAGGTGGGCCCAGACCGCGCCAATTCGCGATCATCAATCACCACCCGAGGCCAGCCCGCAAAGGCCAGCCGAACCATGGCCAGCCTGTCCGCCGCCGGCGTCAGGGGGCGACTCTTGTGCCAGGCTTGGCCGGTCGGGATGATGCGCAGTTCGTCCAGGCCCAACTGATCCAGAGCAGCCTGGGCCACCGCCAGATGGGCATTGTGAGGCGGGTCAAAGGCACCGCCCAGCAATCCGATACGCCTCGGGGCCTCGGTCAAACCCAATCCTTGGCCACCAGAAAGTCCCGCAACAGGCGACCTTCGGGCGAATCGGGAGGGTCCTCGCGCCGGTAGGACCAACTGCAGTTAAGCGGCATGGACAGCAAGATGGATTCGGTACGCCCGCCGGACTGCAAGCCAAAATGCGTGCCCCGGTCCCAGACCAGGTTGAATTCGACATAGCGACCGCGCCTGTAGAGCTGAAACTCCCGCTCGCGCTGGCCATAAGGCGTCGACAAGCGGCGCTCGGCAATGGGCATGTAAGCCGGCAGGAAATGGTACGCCACCGCGTTCATCATCTCGAAGCTGCGCCTCAGACCCAGTTCGTTGAAGTCATCGAAGAACACGCCGCCTATGCCCCGGGGTTCACCCCGGTGCTTGAGAAAGAAATACTCATCGCACCACTTCTTGAAGCGGCGGTACTTGTCGTCACCAAAAGGATCGAGGGCCTGCTTGCACTGCCCGTGAAAATGAACCGCATCCTCCTCGAAAGCGTAATACGGTGTCAGGTCCATGCCGCCGCCAAACCAGGCCACCGCTTCACCGGCGGCCGGCTGGGCCATGATCATGCGGACATTCATGTGCACGGTGGGCACATAAGGGTTGCGCGGGTGGAAGACCAGCGAAACCCCCATGGCCTCGAAGGGGGCACCTGCCAGTTCCGGGCGATGCTGGGTGGCTGAAGGCGGTAAACGAGGCCCCCGCACATGCGAGAAGCCGCAGCCAGCGCGCTCAAATACCGACCCGTCCTCCAGAATCATTGTCAGGCCATCGCCTTGGAGCATCTCACCGGGGTCCTTGTGCCAGGCATCGCTGATCGGCTGCTTGCCATCCATCCGCACCACCTCGCGCATGATGCGTTGCTGCAAATCCATAAAGAAGCTTCGCGCCTCCCGGACATCCAGGCTACTCATGATCCCTCCTTGCCGCCTTCCAGGCGAATCGGTGCGGCCTGATCGGCGCGCAGGCCGGTGCACCCCTGCAAAACACGCGCAATCCTGCCCATATCCTCCGCTTCCTGCCCGGTCATATGCAGGACGTCCACCACACGAACTTCCTTGCGCCCATAATCCAACGCTGCAACCATCAAGGGCACCTGGGCACCGATGGCAACACGGTAAAACCCACTGCGCCAGGCCGGCCGCCAACTGCGAGTTCCCTCAGGGGTCAAAGCCAGCCAGAAGTAGCTGCCCGCCTCTCGCTTTTGGCCAAAGAGATCAACCATTTGCTCGACCACCCCCCGGCTGGCCGATCGATCAATCGGCACCCCGCCCAGCCACCGCAGCCAGGCTCCGAACACAGGAATGCGAAACAGGGTGTGCTTGCCCCAGAACTTGGCCTCAATTCCCATGCCCCATTTGGCCAGCAAGCCCACCGGAAAATCCCAATTGGAGGTGTGAGGGTAGACCACGATCACCCCCTGCAGCCCCGGCAGACCGTGAAATCGCAGCTTCCAGCCGAACAGGCCGAGGATGCACCGGGCCAGCGCACTGCCCCTGTACTGAAGCGGGAATGGACCCGGGGCGTCTTGCACGGGGTCAGCCTCAGGTCTTGATGGCACGGTGACCAATGTCCCGGCGGAACTGCATGCCGTCAAAGGCGATTTGATCGACCTTGGCATAGGCGCGAAGCTGGGCCTGCCTCACAGAGTCGCCCAGGGCGGTGACACACAACACCCGCCCACCGGCGGTCAGCGTCTGGCCGTCTTGCGCCCGAGTGCCCGCATGAAAGACGGTGCAGTCGGGATCCGACAGATCAGCCGGCAGACCACGGATGACGTCGCCCTTGCGCACCTCCGTCGGGTATCCATGAGCGGCCATCACCACCCCCAGGGCACAGCGGCGGTCCCATTCCAGTTCGATCTGGTCCAGACCGGCGGAGGTGGCTGCCATCATCACATCGGTCAAGTCGGACTTGAGCCGCATCATGATCGGTTGCGTCTCCGGATCGCCCATGCGGCAATTGAACTCAAGGGTGAACGGGCGGCCCTGTGCATCAATCATCAAGCCAGCATACAGAAAGCCGGTGTAAGGTATGCCGTCCTTTTCCATGCCCCTGACCGTGGGCACGATGATCTCGCGCATGGCACGAGCATGTACCTCGGGTGTGACCACCGGGGCAGGCGAATAAGCGCCCATGCCACCGGTATTGGGGCCCTCGTCGCCATCACGCAGGCGCTTGTGGTCCTGGCTGGTGGCCAGGGGCAGCACATGGACGCCGTCGCACATGACGATAAAGCTCGCCTCTTCACCCACCAGAAACTGCTCGATCACCACACGGGCACCCCCTGGGTTGTGGGACACCCCCAGCGCGTTGTCGAGCAACATGAAATCGACCGCTTGATGCGCCTCCTCAGCGGTCATGGCCACCACCACCCCCTTGCCGGCGGCCAGACCATCGGCCTTGACCACGATGGGCGCACCCATCTGGTTGATGTAGGCATGCGCCAAGGCCGGATCGCTGAAGGTCTGGTAGTCGGCTGTCGGAATGCCATGGCGCTTCATGAAGGCCTTGGAAAACGCCTTGGAGCTCTCCAATTGAGCCGCGGCGCGGGTCGGGCCAAATACACGCAGCCCATGGGCTCGGAACTCATCGACGATGCCAGCAGCCAGCGGTTGCTCCGGGCCGACCACCGTCAACCCAATCTTCTGCGCCTGCGCCCAGGCGCGCAAGGCCGAGACATCCGTCAGGTCCAGATTGGTCAGCCGCGCATCAAGGGCCGTTCCGCCATTGCCGGGGGCCACATGCACCGACTGCACCTTGGGCGACTGCGCCAATTTCCAGGCCAGGGCATGTTCGCGCCCGCCTCCCCCCACTACCAGCACCTTCATCCAAAGTCCTTTTGACCGATTCAGAGATCGAGTTCGGCGTTATGGTAGACCGCCTGGGTATCGTCAAGATCCTCCAGGACATCGAGCAGCTTTTGCATCTTCTGTGCATTGTCGCCGCTCAGTTCAATGGCGCTATCGGCGCGCATGGTGACTTCGGCCACATCGGGCTGCAACCGAGCGGCCAGCAAGGCCTGCCGTACCGACTCGAAGTCGGCAGGTGCACAAAGCACCTCAATTGTCCCGTCCGGCTCCGACAGGACATCCTCAGCGCCAGCCTCCAGGGCTACTTCCATCACCCGATCTTCGCTGGTCCCCGGCGCGAAAATGAATTGCCCGCAATGCTTGAACTGGAAAGCCACCGATCCTTCGGTCCCCATATTGCCGCCGTATTTGGAAAATGCATGGCGCACTTCCGCGACGGTCCGCACCCGGTTGTCCGTCATGCAATCGACCATCACCGCTGCGCCGCCAATCCCATAGCCCTCGTAGCGTATCTCTTCGTAGTTCACACCCTCGAGGTTACCGGTGGCCTTATCGACATTGCGCTTGATGTTGTCAGCCGGCATATTGGCCGCCTTGGCCTTTTCAATGGCCAGACGCAGCCTGGGGTTCATGTTGACGTCGCCCCCGCCTGACCTTGCGGCGACGATGATCTCGCGGGTGATGCGGGTCCAGATCTTGCCCCGCTTTTCGTCCTGACGTCCCTTGCGATGCTGAATATTCGCCCACTTGCTGTGTCCGGCCACGTCTGAAACCCTTCGCTTTTGTATTAATCTTCAGCCTGCATTCTACTTTTCACCCCGCCCGTCCCCAAGAGAGCCCCATGGCCGAACCGCTTTTGATCGCCAAAAATTCCCGCGCTAACTGCCTGCTGCTGCCTGAACTGGCCAACCGGCACGGGCTGATCACCGGCGCCACCGGGACCGGCAAGACTGTGACTCTGCAGGCGCTGGCTGAGCAGTTTTCACGGCTGGGCGTGGCCGTGTTCATGGCCGATGTCAAAGGTGACCTGACTGGCATCAGCCAGCCCGGTCGACCCTCCGACAAGCTCAAAGCCGCCCTGGCTGAACGGGGGCTGGAACTGCCCGAACCGCAGGCCTGCCCCACGCAACTCTGGGATGTTTTCGGCGCTCAGGGCCATCCCGTACGAGCCACCATCTCCGACATGGGGCCCCTGCTACTCGGACGCATGCTGGGGCTCAACGAGATTCAGTCGGGAGTTCTCAATCTGGTCTTCAAGATTGCCGACGATCAGGGCCTGCTGCTGCTGGATCTCAAGGACCTGCGCGCCATGTTGCAACACGTGGGAGACAACGCGAAGGACTTCACCACCCGGTACGGCAATATCAGCGCGGCCAGCATCGGCGCCATTGCCCGGGGCCTGTTGCAACTTGAGACCCAGGGTGGCACCGAATTTTTTGGTGAGCCGATGCTCAATATCGACGACTTCATGCAAACCGATGGCCGCGGTCATGGCATGGTCAATGTGCTGGCGGCCGACCAGTTGATGAATTCTCCGCGTCTGTACGCCACCTTTTTGCTGTGGCTGCTGTCGGAAGTCTTTGAACGACTGCCGGAGGTGGGCGATCTGGAAAAGCCCAAACTGGTCTTTTTCTTCGACGAGGCCCATCTGCTCTTTAACGAGGCCCCCAAGGTACTGCTCGAGCGCATTGAGCTGGTGGTCCGTCTGGTCCGATCCAAAGGGGTGGGGGTGTATTTCGTCACTCAAAATCCCATGGATATCCCGGACAGCGTGCTGGCGCAGCTGGGCAATCGTATCCAGCACGCCCTGCGAGCTTTCACGCCGCGCGATCAAAAAGCCGTCAAGGCCACGGCCCAGACCATGCGGGCCCAGCCCGGCCTCGATATTGAAAAGACCATCACCGAACTGGGTGTGGGCGAGGCTCTGGTGAGCCTGCTCGACGCCAAAGGCAGACCTTCGCCCACCGAGCGCGCCTTTGTCCTGCCGCCGGCAAGCCAGCTCGGACCGATCAGCGCCGATCAGCGCAAAAGCTTGCTCGATCAATCCTTGGTGGCCGGCGTCTACGAACAAGCGGTTGACCGTGAATCCGCTCACGAGAAACTGTCGGGGGCTGGTGCACAAAGCCCCGCAGAGGATGGGCCGGGAAACTCTTCCGGCTCGGCGGAGAACACCAGCGACCGGATGATGGGGGGCATCGGCGATATCCTGTTCGGCTCGACGGGCCCGCGGGGCGCGCGGCGCGACGGGCTGGCGCAGACCTTGGTCAAGTCGGCCGTGAGAACCATCGGCAGTTCGGTAGGCCGGGAAATTGTCAGGGGCGTGTTGGGCGGACTTCTGGGCGGCCGCAGACGCTAGGACTGGGCCTGCCCAGCCGGAGGCTTGAGGGACAATAAGGCAGAGCCTGAGCCGTCCGACCCATGTCCCGCTTTCTCACCGCCGCCCTCTACAAGTTTGTCAGCCTGGAAGACTTCGCGGAGTTACGCGAGCCCCTGTTCCAGTTCTGCCTGGATCGACAAATCAAGGGTACGCTGCTGCTCGCACGAGAGGGCATCAACGGCACATTGGCCGGCCCCCCCGAGGGAATCAGGCAATTCCTGGAGCGCCTGCGCAGCGACCCGCGCCTGCGCGATCTAGAGCACAAAGAGTCCTGGACAGATCGAGAGCCCTTCTATCGACTCAAGGTCAAGCTCAAAAAAGAGATCGTCACACTCGGTGTGCCGGGGATCGAGCCGCATCGAATGGCCGGGCAGTACGTTCGGCCCGAGCAATGGAATGAGCTGATCGCCCAACCTGATGTGGTGCTTATCGATACTCGCAATGACTACGAATTTCAGGTTGGCACCTTCGAGGGCGCGGTTAATCCCAATACACGCAGCTTCTCGGAGCTGCCGCGTTGGGTTGAAACACAAATGCAGCCCGGCGGTCTGCTGGCCGAAAAAGATGGACGCAAACCCAGGGTCGCCATGTTTTGCACCGGCGGGATACGCTGCGAGAAGTCCACCGCTTTCATGCGAACCCAGGGATTCGACGAGGTCTATCACCTGCAGGGCGGCATCCTCAAATACCTGGAGACAGTCCCCCGACAAACCAGCACCTGGCAAGGCGAATGCTTCGTATTTGATGAGCGGGTCACGGTCGACCATGAACTCAAGCCAGGCCAGTTCGAGCTGTGCCGCTCCTGTCGGCATCCCCTGAGCGCCGAGGACAAGACCTCGCCAAAATTCGAGGAGGGCGTCAGTTGCCCACGCTGTCATGACCAATTGAGCGCTGAACAACGCCGCAGCTTCTCAGAGCGGCACCGGCAAATTCAACTGGCCCAATCGCGCCAGGAGCGTCACATCGGCGTACCCCGAGGTCGGCCCAGGGTATCGCCCGACTGAACCCAGCTACCGCCTCGCAGCGGGCCCGGGGCCCCACCGCGAAGCGGCGCTCTCTCAACCGGTGGTAGCCTCTTCAGATTCCGGCTTGGCCTTGCCTTCTTTCTTCGGTAGCGGCTGGATGTCCAGCACCACCTCACCGGTCTCGCCGCCCTTTTCATCCGTGACGATCTTGATATCGACCGCCAGCCGGCCGCCGTCCACCAAACGACCAAAGAGCAACTCGTCTGCCAAGGCGCGACGAATGGTGTCCTGAATGAGGCGCTGCATCGGACGGGCCCCCATCAGCGGATCGAAACCCTTTTTGGCCAGGTATTTGCGCAAGCCGTCGGTGAAGGTGACCTCCACCTTCTTCTCAGCCAGTTGCTGCTCAAGTTGCAACAGGAACTTGTCCACCACGCGCAGAATGACAGCCTCGTCAAGGGCCTTAAAGCTCACGATGGCATCCAGACGGTTGCGGAACTCCGGCGTAAACAGGCGCTTGATGTCGACCATCTCATCGCCTGCCTCGCGCGGATTGGTAAATCCGATGGTGGCCTTGTTCATGGTCTCAGCACCGGCATTGGTGGTCATGACAATGATGACGTTACGGAAGTCGGCCTTGCGCCCGTTGTTGTCCGTCAGCGTGCCGTGGTCCATGACCTGCAACAGGACGTTGAAGATGTCCGGATGCGCCTTCTCGATCTCATCGAGCAGCAGTACCGCGTGGGGCTTCTTGGTGATGGCCTCGGTGAGCAATCCTCCCTGATCAAAACCCACATAGCCTGGAGGTGCGCCGATGAGCCGGCTCACCGCATGGCGCTCCATGTACTCGGACATATCGAAGCGGATGAGGTCGATCCCCAAGATGTAAGCCAGCTGACGCGCAGCTTCGGTCTTGCCAACGCCCGTCGGCCCCGAGAACAGGAAGGCGCCGATCGGCTTGTCGACCTTGCCCAGCCCGGAGCGCGCCATCTTGACGGCTGCGGCCAACACATCCAGGGCCTTGTCTTGACCGAACACCACACTCTTGAGATCGCGCTCCAGCGTCTTGAGCTTGCCGCGATCATCGTTGGACACATTGGCCGGCGGGATACGGGCGATCTTGGCCACGATGTCTTCGACCTCAGACTTGGTAATGGTTTTCTTGCGCTTCGATGGCGGCAAGATCCGCTGCGCAGCACCGGCCTCGTCGATGACATCGATCGCCTTGTCCGGCAGGTGCCGGTCATTGATGTAGCGCGCGCTCAACTCGGCCGCGGCCTGCAAGGCAGCCACCGCATACTTGACACTGTGGTGCTCCTCAAACCGGGACTTGAGCCCTTTGAGAATCTCCACCGTCTCGGCCACACTGGGCTCGACCACATCGACCTTCTGAAACCGGCGAGACAGCGCGGCATCTTTCTCGAAGATGCCACGATATTCCGTAAAGGTGGTCGCCCCTATGCACTTGAGCTGCCCTGAACTGAGAGCAGGCTTGAGCAAATTGGAAGCGTCCAGCGTGCCACCAGATGCAGCGCCCGCACCAATCAGGGTGTGGATCTCATCGATGAAAAGAATGGCTTGCGGCTTATCCTTGAGCGCCTTGAGCACTCCCTTGAGGCGTTGCTCGAAATCGCCACGGTACTTGGTCCCCGCCAGCAAAGCCCCCATATCCAGCGAAAAGACCTGGCATTCAGCAAGGATCTCGGGCACATCCTTTTGGGTGATACGCCAAGCCAGACCCTCGGCAATGGCCGTCTTGCCCACGCCAGCCTCACCCACCAGAAGCGGGTTGTTCTTGCGCCGGCGGCACAAAATCTGGATCACCCGCTCTACTTCATAGTCGCGGCCGATCAGGGGGTCGATCTTGCCGGCCAGCGCCTGAGCATTGAGATTGAGCGTGTACTGCTCCAGGGGTGAGGCCTTCTCGTTCTTTTCGGCGGTTTCCTCGTTCTCGGCCGCGCTCTCGCCCGACTTTTGCGGCTCGGGGGGGTCGCTCTTCTTGATGCCATGGGCAATGTAGTTGACGACATCCAAGCGGGTTACGCCCTGTTGGTGCAGGTAATACACCGCATGCGAATCCTTCTCGCCAAAAATGGCCACCAACACGTTGGCACCGGTCACTTCTTTCTTCCCGTTGCCGGTGGACTGCACATGCATGATGGCGCGCTGGATGACGCGCTGAAAGCCCAAAGTCGGCTGCGTGTCGACGTCATCTGTACCGGCCACCTGCGGGGTGTTGTCCTTGATGAAATTGGACAGGGACTTGCGAAGATCCTCGATATTGGCAGAACAGGCTCGCAGCACCTCCGCTGCACTCGGGTTGTCCAAAAGAGCCAACAACAAGTGCTCGACGGTGATGAACTCGTGGCGCTGCTGACGCGCCTCCACGAAGGCCATATGCAAGCTCACTTCTAACTCTTGGGCGATCATGGGTATGTCCTTTCAGCTTGCAATAGGTGGGGGGGCGACTCTTGGGCAGATGGGGTCAAAAATCAAGATTCAAGCGGCTCGCTGATGCATTGCAGCGGATGGCCATTGCGACGGGCCGCCTCAGTCACCTGATCGACCTTGGTTGCCGCCACATCCTTCGAAAAAACACCGCAAACCCCTTTGCCATCAAGATGGATCTTGAGCATGATCTGGGTGGCGGTTTCCCGGTCTTTGTTGAAAAACTCTTGAATGACCACCACGACAAATTCCATCGGGGTGTAGTCATCGTTGAGTAAGACCACCTGATACATCTGGGGAGGCTTGACCCGCTCAGGCCGCCGCTCAAGCACGACCGCATCACCGGGCGCACCCGGCGAGACGCTCGGCAGGTTAGCCGGAGGGGAGGTTCGAGGCAGCTTCGTCGCCATACGACCCATTCTAGCCACGGGCAAAACCCCTGGTGAGCTTAGACCGCATCGGAAGTCAACCGTGGCTGGCATGCGACGGCTCAGCGGGGATGCGGCCTAAAAAAACGCCCGTGAGTCACACTCCGGGCGGTTTCTTACATCTGGATACCCGACGCTGCAGTTCAAGGCCCGCAGCGACCGGCTCCGATTACATCTGGTCGATCATGACCTGGCCAAAGCCAGAGCAACTGACCTGAGTCGCGCCGTCCATCAGGCGAGCAAAGTCATAAGTGACCTTCTTGCTCTGGATGGCTTTCTCCATAGAACTGATGATCAGATCGGCCGCTTCGGTCCAGCCCATGTGACGCAGCATCATCTCGGCCGACAGAATCTCAGAACCCGGGTTGACGTAGTCTTTGCCCGCATACTTGGGCGCCGTACCGTGCGTTGCCTCGAACATGGCCACGGTATCGCTCAGATTGGCCCCAGGAGCGATCCCGATGCCCCCCACCTGCGCGGCCAGCGCGTCGGAAACATAGTCCCCATTAAGGTTGAGAGTGGCAATCACGCTGTACTCGGCAGGGCGCAGCAGGATCTGTTGCAGGAAGGCATCAGCAATGCTGTCCTTGATGGTGATCTCCTTGCCGGTCCTCGGGTTCTTGAACTTGCACCACGGTCCACCGTCTATCGGCTGCGCGCCAAACTCGCGCTGGGCCAGTGCATAGCCCCAATCGCGGAAGCCACCTTCGGTGAACTTCATGATGTTGCCCTTGTGCACCAGGGTCACGCTAGGCTTGTCGTTATCGATCGC
>CAZATV010000057.1:745-18271 GCA_964488145.1 uncultured Polaromonas sp. | reverse complement strand
GCTGCTTGGTGCGGCTGCCTTGGCCGCCGGCCCGGTAGCGGCGCAGAACATCAAGATAGGCGCCATCAATCCCTACAGTGGCCCGATGGCGCTGTACGGCACCGAAGTGACCCGTGGCTACGAACTGGCCATCGATCAGATCAACGCCTCGGGCGGTTTGCTGGGGCGCAAGGTTGAACTGGTGCGTGGAGATGCCAGCAACCCGCAGCAGGGTATCGCCACCGTGGAGCAATTGGCCGTCAAGGAAAAGGTCGATATGTTCATCGGCACCTATATCAGCGGCATTTCTTTGACCGCCAGCGATGCAGCCATGCGCTACAACAAACTGTATTGGGAAACCAACGCAGTGGCGGTCAATCTGACTGAACGCGGATTGCCCAACTTCATCCGTAGCGGCCCGGATGGCAATGCCTTCGCGGTCACCTCGGTCAACGTCATCCGCAATCTGATTGCCCCAAGCCTGAAGAAGGACATCAAGGAAATCAAGGTCTGGATTCAGCATGAGGATTCGATCTACGGCACCGGTATCGCGCAGGTGCAGCGCAAGCTGCTGACCGATCTGGGTGCGCGCGTGGTGGGCGTGGGGGCTCATCCTGCGCGCACCATCGATCTCAACGACTCGGTGCTGCGTGCCAAGCAGGCCGCGCCGGATGTGGTCGTGCAGACTGGCTATGTTCCTGACGGCAATCTGTTGCTGCGCACCATTCGCGAACAGGGCTTCAAGCCCGGTGCGATTTTGATGGTCGGCACCGGCGACACACCGGAGACCCTCGAGGCTATCGGCGCAGCCTACCTCGAAGGCATTTTGGTGGTCGGCTATCCGCGTAACGATATCTCCGACACCTTCGGCCCCGGCCATCGTGCCTTCCTGGCCGCTTACCGCGCCAAGTACAAGTCCGACCCGATTGCGCCCCAATGCATGGCTGCCTATTCAGGCACGCTGATCATGGCCGAGGCCATCCGAGCCGCGGGCAGCCTTGAGCCTGAAAAGGTACGTGCAGCCGCCGCCCGACTGGACCGGCCCGAGAGTTCCTATCCGTCCGGGTTTGGCGCCAAGTTCGACAGCAACATGCAGAACACCCGCGCCTGGTTCACTGCCTCGCAGTGGCAGGCGGGCAAGATGGTCACCGTGTTCCCGCAGAACGCTGCTTTGCCGGGCGTGTCGGTTCGTCCCTTGGGCCGTCCCTGAGGATACGCTGCGATGTTGCAGACCCCTTCCTTCATGGCGCTGGCCCCGCGTGGGCCGGCGCTACGGGCTCGTTGCCCCTGGACGTCGGGCCAAGGCGGTGAGTTGGGGGGACTGCTGTGGGCCTGACCATCGCCTGTCTGGATGTGTGGGCCGACGCGGTGCGCCAGGAGGTGCAGCGCGTGGCGCCGGCCGGCTGGACCTTGCGCTTTGCCCAGTCGTATGAGCTGGGTCACCAGCAGGCCGTTGCCGCCGATGCCGATGTTCTGCTGCCCGGCTTTGCGCCGGTGAACGAGGCCCTGCTGGCCGCTGCCCCGCGCGTGCGCTGGATTCACAAATGGGGCATTGGCATAGACAGCATTGATCTGGCAGCCTTGCGCCGCCGCGGAATCGGCCTGGCCATCACCACGGGGGCCAACAGTCAACCTGTAGCCGAACTGGCTTTGGCCCTGATGCTGGCGGTCAATCGCCGGATTCCGTACGTCAACCGGGTCATGCGTCTTGGGCAGTGGCCGACGGCGCAGATGCGCGAGACTTGCTACCAGATCCAAGGCAAGACGATTGGCCTGCTGGGCTTCGGCCAGATCGGTCGGCGGCTGGCCCGGCTCCTACAGGGTTTTGAGGTGGACATCCTCTACCACGACGCACTTCGTGCGGAGCCTGAGCTGGAGCGAAGCCTGCGCGCCAGGCCGGTGAGCCTGCCCGAGCTGCTGGCCGGTAGCGACATCCTGAGCCTGCACCTGCCGCTCCATGAAGCCACCCGGCATGTGATCAATGCAGGCGCACTGGCGGCGATGAAGCGAGGATCCATCCTGATCAACACCTCGCGGGGCGGCCTGATCGATGCGGCAGCCTTGCATGCCGCTTTGATCAGCGGTCACTTGCGTGGCGCCGGTCTTGACGCCTTCGAGCCCGAGCCGCCTCCGCCAGATCATCCCCTGCTGCAGCTTGATCAGGTAGTGCTGACCCCGCATGCAGGCGGTGGCGTGTTCGACAACGTGGCGCATGTAGCTCGTCATGCCTTTGCCAATATTGCCCGCTGGGCCTGTGGTGAGGCTGTCACCGCGCCTGATCTGATCCTGGCGCCAGCCGGCGTCGCCGCCGGAGGCCGATGATGGATACCTACCCCCTGCTGCGCAACCCTTTGGCCGAGACCTTGGCCTCAGGGGGTCTGGGTGTGGCCCTGATCGTGCAGAAGGTTCAGAGCGTGGATATTGCCCTGGCCGCTCGGTCCTGTGGCTGTGATGCCCTCAGCGTGGATTTGGAGCACTCGGTCATACCCGAGTCGGCGGCTGCGCAGATCTGTGTAGCTGCCTTGCAGGCCGGTGTAACCCCCCTCGTTCGGATACCCAGCCTGGAGGCCCACTATGCCAACCGGCTGCTCGATGCAGGTGCCTTGGGCATTATTGCCCCCCATGTGGGCAATGCCGAGCAAGCGCACGCCGTGGTGCAGGCCTGCAAATTTGCGCCGCAAGGCGATCGGTCGGTCGCCGGCAATTGGCCCCACGTCGGCTATCGACCGGGTGAGCCAAGGGCTTTGCGGGCCGCCTTTAATGCCGCCACTACCGTGGTGGTGATGCTCGAGTCGCCTGAGGCCATCGACCGTGCCGATGAAATTGCCGCCGTACCGGGCGTGGACATCTTGCATGTCGGAACGGTCGATCTTTGCGATGCCCTCGGACGTCCTGCTGATTACGGGCATCCAGAGGTGATGGCCTGCCACGAGCGGGTGATTCGGGCCTGTCAGCGCCATGGCAAGGTCGCCGGCGCCGGGGGACTGGCCCATACGCCGCAATGGGTGCAGCAGGTGGTCAGCATGGGTACGCGCTTTGTCACGGTCGGGGTGGAGTGGGATCTGATGATGGCCGGCGTGCGCCAGCGGGTTGGCAGCCTGAGGGACTTGAGGTTTTAAGAACACACGAGGAGCAATGGAGAAACCATGGACCAACTATTGAATGTGCTGGTGATCGGCCTGCTGCTCGGGGGCGTGTACGGCCTCGTCAGCGTAGGCCTGAACCTGATTTTCGGCACGGTGCGTATCGTCAACTTCGCGCAGGGCGAACTGGTGATGTTTGGCATGTACGGCAGCTACTACGCCTACACCATGCTGGGGCTCAGTCCCTACGTCTCGGTGTTTCTGGTGGCGCCGGCGGTGGGCCTGCTGGGGGTGTTGATCCAGCGTCTGGTCATTGAGCCGCTGCACAACGAGTCGAACATGCAGATTTTCGCCACCTTCGGCTTGCTGATGATGTTCCAGAACATCATGCTGGCCTTCACCCGGGGCGAGGCGCGCAGCGTTGGCGGCGACTTTGGCGCGAGTGTGGTCCAGATTGGCGATCTGAAGGTGGGCACCGTGCGCCTGCTGACCTTCGTCATCACCACGGTCATCACCATTGCGCTGCATCTGTTCCTGACCCGCACCATGACCGGCAAATCGGTGCGGGCGGTGACCCAAGACAAGCGGGCCGCGCGCACCATGGGCATCAATGTCGAGAAGACTTTCCTGCTGACTTTCGGCATCGGTGCGGCCTTGGCCGGGTTGGCCGGCGCCATGCTCACGCCCATCTACTCCATCACGCCGGGGGTCGGCGGCAACTTCATCCTGGCTGCTTTCGCCGTGGTGGTACTGGGCGGCCTGGGCAGTGTCTGGGGCGCTTACCTGGGTGGGCTCATCGTGGGGGTGGTCGAGGCCTTGGCAGGCTACTACATAGACCCAGCCCTGCGCCATGCCATTTGGTTCCTGATTTTTCTGGTGGTTTTAATCATCCGACCGGCTGGCCTGTTGGGCCAGGTGGGCGCTGAGGAGGTAGGTTTCCGTGAACAAAACTGATCTTCCGTCGGGGACGGCCCCGGCCCGTCCAGCCGAGGTTTCGCCGCAGGACTCCGGCCTGCAGTCGCGCGCCACGGCCTTGTGGCGCTACCTCGGCCTGATGGCGCTGACGGCGTTACCCTTGGCCCTGCTGGCTGGCGATGCCTATTGGCTCAACATCATCGCCTTCACCTACCTGATGGCCGGACTGGCTGCAGCGTGGAACATCATCGGCGGCTTCGGTGGGCAGTTCTCCCTCGGCCACGGTGTGTTTTTTGGCATCGGTGCCTACGCCACTGCGGTATTCACCTCACGCTACGGCCTGTCACCCTGGCTCATCATGTTGCCGGCAGCCAGCGTGGCAGCCTTGGTGGCCATGCTTATTTCCTGGCCGACGTTCCGGCTGCGCGGACCCTTCTTTGCGATTGCCACCATGGCCTTCAATGAAGTGGCCTTTGTGCTGGCCAACCATTTCGACTCCATCACCGGAGGTCCCCGCGGCATCATGATTCCGTTCAAGGCGGGCTTTGCCAACATGATCTTCAAGGAGCGCTGGCAGTATGCGGTCCTGATGTTTGTCTTTGTGGCGGTGGTGATCGGTATTACCGTCTGGCTGCGTCGCAGCCGGCTGGGGTACTACCTGCTGGCGGTGCGTGAGGACGAGGATGCGGCTCGTGCATCCGGGATCAATGTATTGGCCGTCAAGTTGCAGGGCATGGCGCTCAGCGCCTTCCTCACCTCGATTGGGGGTACCCTTTTCACCATGTATCTGCGCTTCATTGATCCGCCCACCCTGTTCACCTTGCAGGATGTGGGCGTGAAGTTCGCGTTGCTCTCGCTGATCGGCGGTGTCGGCACCATTGCCGGCCCACTGCTGGGCGCTGCCCTGATCGTGCCCTTCGAGAACTTCCTGCGTGCCGAGCTTGCCGATGCGCTGCCCGGCATGAATCTGGCCATCCTGGGCCTGCTGATGGTGCTGGCCGCCCTGTTCATGAAGCGCGGCGTGGTTGGTGCCGTCGAAGATTTGCTGCGCAAGTTGCGCGGTCGTAAAGGGGGTCAGCCATGAGCCAGGCTTTGTTGGAAACCCGGGGTGCAAGCAAGCATTTCATGGGCCTGAAGGCTGTCGATGATGTTTCATTGGCCGTTCACAAGGGCGAGGTGGTGAGCATCATCGGCCCCAATGGAGCCGGTAAGACCACCTACTTCAACTTGCTCACGGGTCAGTTGGCCCCCACCTTCGGGGAGGTCAGCCTGCGTGGGCAGAAGATCAATCAGTTGCCGCCGCATGACCGGGCCAGGCTGGGCATGGGTCGCACCTTTCAAATCGTCAAGCCTCTGATTGGTTTGACGGCCCTCGAAAACGTGATGGTGGGTGCCTTTTTGCGGCATGCGCCCATGGCCGATGCACGCGATCACGCGATGGCGGTGCTGCAGCGGGTGGGGCTTGGGGCGCATGCCAAGCGGCGGGCGGGCGACCTGACGCTGAGCGAGCGGCGGCGTCTGGAGGTGGCCCGTGCCCTGGCGTTGGGGCCGGAGATTGTGCTGCTCGATGAGGTGATGGCGGGCCTGAACCAAAGCGAGACCGGCCGCTGCATCGACTTGCTGCGCAGTCTGCATGCCGAGGATGGTCTGACCTTTCTCATCATTGAGCACAACCTCAAGGTGGTGCGTGCATTTTCCGAACGGGTCATCGTGCTTGACCGAGGGCGCTTGATTGCGCAGGGTACGGCCGACGACATTCTCAGTTCACCCGAAGTGGTGAAAGCATATCTGGGCGAGGGGCATCAATGGACTCCATCCTGAAGGTCAGCAAGATCTGTTCCGGCTACGGCGAGCTGCCGGTGCTGCGGGAGGTCGATCTGCATGTCAATCGCGGCGAGATTGTCTCTGTGGTCGGCGCCAACGGAGCGGGCAAGACCACCCTGCTGCTCACCATCACCGGCCACCTGCGGGTGCAGTCGGGCCAAATCTTTTTTGATGGACAAGACATCAGCGCAGAGCCGGCCCACACCGCGGCAGGTCGCGGGCTGATCATGGTCCCTGAGGGCGGCCGCTTGTTTCCTTTCATGAGCGTGTTGGAAAATCTCGAGCTTGGGGCTTACCACGAAAAGGCGCGGGCGCAGATGAAGCACAACCTGGAGGAGGTGATGGAGTTCTTTCCCATTCTGGCCGAGCGGCGGGGACAGTTGGCCGGTCGGCTCTCGGGGGGGGAGCGCCAGATGTGCGCGGTGGCCCGTGCCATGATGGGCATGCCCAAGCTGATGATGCTCGACGAGCCCTCGCTTGGACTGGCCCCTATCATGGTCGATCGGGTTTTTGAACTGGTCAAAAAACTGGTCGCGACCAAGGGGCTGACGGTGTTGCTGGTGGAGCAGAACGTGCGTAATGCCCTGCAGATGTGCCAGCGTGGTTACGTCCTTGAGCACGGCCAGTTGCTCAAGACCGGTACGGGTGATCAGCTGCTGCACGACCCGGATGTGCAGCGCTCTTACATGGGTTTGTAATGGAAAAGCCGGTTTGCGTTTTAGGGGCGGGGGCGGGGTTCGCCGGGGATCGGGTGGATCCGGCGGTTACCCTGGCTCAAGCAGGGGTCGATGCGGTGGTGCTCGAGTGCCTGGCCGAGCGCACCCTGGTGCCGGCCCTGCGGGCCCGACGGGACAATCCGCAGGCTGGTTTCGATCCTCGCCTGCGCCGGCGGCTGATGCCTCTGCTACCGGTGGCCCGGGCAAAGGGCTGCCGCATTGTCAGCAACTTGGGCGCAGCCAACCCGGTGGCTGCAGCGGAGCAAATTGCCCGGCTGGCCCGGGAGTTGGGCCTTGGCGGTTTGCGGGTGGCGGCGATCGTCGGCGATGATGTGTCTGACCGCATCGAGCAGGTGCGTTGGGTTCGCGAGCCGGGCGCGCCCCTGCTGGGGGCCCATGCTTATCTGGGCTGTCACCCCCTGGCCGATGCCTTGGCGCAAGGCGCTGATGTGGTGGTTACCGGCCGGGTGGCCGACTCGGCCCTATTTTCTGCGGTGGCACGTGATCGCCTGCAGCCGGGCGACGAGGCGCTGGCCGGTGCGATCGGCGTTGGACATCTGCTCGAGTGCGGTGGGCAGTTGACCGGCGGCAATTACGAACCCATCGCCGGTGCAGGTGGGCCGCCGCCCCTGACGGCCGACCAGTACGCCCGCCTGGGCTACCCCTTGGCGCGCGTGATGGCCGATGGCTCGGCCGAGATCGGCTTGCCCGAGGGCTCTCCGGGGATCGTGGACCCCCTGACCTGCACGCTGCAACTGCTCTACGAGGTGCATGACCCGGCCCACTATGCGACCCCCGATCTGGTGGTGGATTTCAGCGGGGTGCGCTTTGAGCCGCTGGGCCCCAATCGGGTGCGCATGAGCGGCGTGCGTTCCAAAGGGGCGCCGCCCTCGCTCAAGGTGGCTGGCTTTGTAGATCGACCGGGTTTCATCATGGATTGCGAGATCACCCTGGCCGGTGCGGGCGCGCGGGCGCGCGCCGAGGTGATGGCGCAGGCGCTGCGTCAGCGCTTGCAGATGTGGGCCGATCAGGACCTGAGGGTTGATCTGGTGGGCGCGGCCTCGGTGCTGGGTCCCTTGTCACAGGTACTGCGCGGCGCGGTACCGGAAATGCGGGTTCACGTGTCGGCCCGTTGTCATGATGCCGAGCAGGCTCAGCAGGTTGAGGACGAGGTGTATGCCATGACGCTCAGCGGCCCGGCGGGCGGTTGCAGTGTGCGCAGCGAAAGGCGTCCCCGCATTGAAGTGCTTGATGGTTTCTTAGCGCACGATCAGGTGCCCACGCAAATCGTCTGGAGTCGCTCATGAGGGTCGGTGATATCGCGGCCGGCCGCGCCGGTGACAAAGGCGATCTGCTCGATCTGACCCTGGTGGCGTGCGATCAGACCGCCTACGACCTGCTGCAACACGCCCTGACGCCTCAGCGCCTGGTGCCTTTGCTGCAACCCGCCGTTCCCGGGCCGGTCTTGCGCTATGAACTACCCGGCTTGCGAGCCCTGAAGTTCGTGTTGCCGCAAGCCCTGCCTGGCGGCGTCTATGCCACTTTGCATCCGGGCCTGCATTGGCAGAAGGCGGCGATCTGGCTTTTGCTGGACCTGCACATTCATCAGGACGGCCCGGCGATCACCCTGCTCAGGCCGCAAGACCTGCCACAGGACCCGTCATGAGCGCGGTCTCTTCGCCCAGCCACTGGCATCAGCAGCGCGTACCCAAGCGCATGGAGTTGCTCTACGGCAGCCGGGTTGAGCCCTGCCTGGTTGATCGACCGCGCAGTCTGCATCAAATGCTCGAGTGGGCGGCGGCTCGCGAGCCCGAGCGCTGCGCCCTGGTTTGCGAGCAGCAGCGCCTGAGCTACCGCCAGCTGCTGTCGGTCTCAGCCCGGCTGGCCGCCGGTATGGCGGCAGCGGGCGTGAAGGCGGGCGATCGGGTGGCTCTGCTGCTGGGCAACCGGCTCGAGTTTGTGGTTGCGCTGTTTGCCGCCGCCCGCCTGGGGGCTATCACGGTGCCCTTGAGCACACGCGAGCAGACGCCGGGCCTTGCCTACATGTTGCAGCATTGTGCGGCGGTGCTGTTACTGCATGAGGCCGAGCTGGCCGCACTGCTGCCACCGCCGGCTGGCCTGCCGGCGCTGATGCATCGCTGGCAGATTGGCGCCGGCGATCTGGCGGCCGGCAGCAGCGCTTACGCCGATCATCTGCTGGCCCATGAAGCCCCGGTGGCCCCAGTGAGCGAGCAGGATACGGCGGCCATTTTGTACACCTCGGGAACCACCGGCCGGCCCAAGGGGGCCATGCTCACACACCTGGGTATTGTTCACTCATCCATGCACTTCGCGCTGGCCATGGAACTCGGCGCTGACGATGCAACGGTGGCGGCGGTTCCTCTGAGCCATGTCACCGGTCTGGTGGCCCTGACCACCACCTTTGTGCACTGCGCCGGCAAGATGGTCATCATGCCTGCCTTCAAGGCGGCTGAGTACCTTCGCATCGCCGCTTCCGAGCGCATCACCCACAGTCTCATGGTGCCGGCCATGTACAAGCTGTGCCTTCTTGACCCGAGCTTCGATCAGCACGACTTGCGGTCCTGGCGGGTCGGCGCCTATGGTGGGGCGCCCATGCCGGTGGCCACGATCACCGAGCTGGCCGACAAACTTCCATCGCTGGTTTTGATGAATTGCTATGGTGCCACCGAGACCACCTCTCCGGCCACCGTCATGCCGCCGGGCCAGACCCGGACTCACAACGACACGGTGGGCCAGCCCCTGCACTGCGTGGACATGCGCATCGTGGACGATGAGGGTCGTGAACTGCCCCCCGGCACCCTGGGCGAAATCTGGATCAAGGGGCCGATGGTGGTGCGCGGTTACTGGGACAACCCGCAGGCCACGCAGGAGCAAATCACCGCTGGCTACTGGCACTCGGGCGATCTGGGCACGATCGATGAAGAAGGCTATGTGCGTGTCATGGACCGCAAGAAGGACATGATCAACCGCGGGGGGTTCAAGATCTACACCATCGAGGTGGAGAATGCGCTGTATGAGCATCCGGCAGTTCAGGAGTGCGCGGTGGTGGCCAAGCCCTGCCCGGTGCTGGGCGAGCGGGTGCATGCCTTTGTCAGCCTCAAGCCTGGTTATGCGCAGGGTGCGGGCTTGGCGGCCGAACTCAAGGCCCACTGCGCAATCCGGCTGTCGGACTACAAAGTGCCAGAGTCCTACACTGTGTTGACCGATCCCTTGCCCCGCAACGCCAATGGCAAGCTGCTCAAGCGTGAGATGCGCGAGCAGGTGGCTGCTGGATCGGCCGCCAAGGAGACGCCCCCATGAGTTCCGCTTCCACCGCACGCGCCGGCAGTTTTGTACAGTCGATCGACCAGTTACGCGCCTGTGTCGGTCAAGAGACTTTCGTCACCGATTGGGTGGAGATCACGCAGCACCACATCGATCTGTTTGCCCAGGCTACCGGCGACTTCCAGTGGATCCATGTGGATGTGGCCCGGGCCCGCACCGAGTCGCCTTACGGCAACACCATTGCGCACGGCTTTCTGACCCTCTCGCTTCTGGGCCAGTTCTATGAGCGTCACCTGAGCCTGCCGTTTTGCGAGATGGGCATCAATTACGGTCTGAACCGAGTTCGCTTCACCAGCCCGGTGACCTCGGGCAGCCGGGTCCGCGGACGCTTTGTGTTGGCCCAGATGGAAGACATCGCTGGCGGGCTGCAGATGACCTTCAAGGTCACCCTGGAGATTGAAGGCCAGGAACGCCCGGCTTGTGTAGCCGAATCGGTGGTGCGGCAGTATTTTGAGGTGCAGCCCTCTGCCAAGTCCTGAATCTCCCCAGCGAGTGACCCGATGAAAGCCCTGATTTGCAATGCCTACGGCCCGCCCGAAACCCTGCAGGTGCAGGAGGTGCCCGACCTCAGTCCTGGCCCCGGCGAGGTGGTGGTACGGGTGCGGGCCGCGGGTGTCAACTTTCCGGATGCCCTGATCGTTCAGAACCTCTACCAGTTCAAACCCGAACCCCCGTTTTCGCCGGGTGGCGAAACCGCCGGGGAGGTGCTGGCCGTAGGCGAGGGTGTGCAGCGGGTCAAGGTGGGGGACAAGGTCATGGCCCTGACCATCTGGGGAGGCTTTGCCGAGCAGGTGCTGGCCAAGCAGGATCAGGTGATCGCCATGCCCGAGGGCCTGTCTTTCGAGATCGCCGGCTCCCTCCTGCTGACCTACGGAACCTGTTTGCATGCCCTGCGGGATCGCGCCGCCCTCCAGCCTGGACAGACCGTGCTGGTGCTGGGCGCTGCCGGCGGCATAGGGCTGGCGACCATCGAACTGGCCAAGGCCCTGGGCGCGCACGTTATCGCTGCGGCCTCCAGTGACGAGAAGCTGGCCACCTGCCGTGCGCAGGGCGCCGATGAGGTGATCAACTACCGACAGCAAAATCTGCGCGATGAACTCAAGCGGCTTACGGCGGGGCGGGGTGTGGATGTGGTGATGGATCCAGTCGGCGGCGACTATGCCGAGCCGGCCCTGCGGTCCATGGCCTGGAGGGGACGTTACCTGGTGGTGGGCTTTACCGACGGTCAGATTCCGCGTCTGCCCCTGAATCTGGTGCTGCTCAAAGGTTGCGCCATCGTTGGCGTCTTCTGGGGTGATTTCATTCGCCGCGAGCCTCAGGCTGCCCACACCGACTTGCAGGACCTGGTGGCCTTGCTGCGTCAGGGCCGCATCAAACCGCTGATCTCCGGCCGCTATAGCCTGGATCAGGCGCCCCAGGCCATCCTGGAGCTGTCGCAGCGCCGGGCCCAGGGCAAGCTCATCGTGCTGCCCTGATGAGGGCTGTAACCGTCATGCTGCTTTGGGATTCTCTATGACTCAACGTGTGACCCTGATCACTGGTGGCTCCAGCGGCGTGGGCGCTGCCGTGGCCATGATGCTGGCGCGCCGTGGCGAGGCGGTGCTGATCAATTTCAGCCGCCGTCGCGATCTGGCGGATTCGGTGGTGGCCGCCTGCCAGGCCGCGGGCGGGCAGGCGATGGCGGTTCAGGGCGATGTGGCCCACGATGCGCATTGCCGCGATTTGGCCGCGGCGGCGGTATCGCGGTTCGGGCGCATCGACGGTCTGGTCAACTGCGCAGCCACCACCCAATTCGTGCCTATGCACGACCTGGAGGGAGTTCAGGCCGAAGACTTCCTGCGGGTCTACGGTGTCAATGCGGTCGGGCCTTTCCAGATGGCTCGTGCGGTGGCGCCTCATATGGTCGATGGCGGGTCCATCGTCAGCGTGTCTTCAATCGCTGGCCAGACGGGCAGTGGCTCTTCCTTCCCATATGTCATGTCCAAGGCTGCGCTGAACATCCTGACGGTCGGCCTGGCCCGCAATCTTGCGCCGCGGCTGCGCGTCAACGCGGTCCTGCCCGGGATGATCGAGGGTCGCTGGATGCGTGAGGGTCTGGGCGATGAGGGCTACGAGCGGGTCAAGGCGCAGTTTTCGGCGACTGCCTTGTTGGGCCGCATCAGCACCCCCGAGCAGATTGCCAGTGCGGTGGTCTGGTTGCTCGAGCCCGACTGCATGATCACGGGGCAGCAGATTGTGGTAGATGGCGGCTTCATGCTGGGCAAACCCCCCTCGGCCGCGGGTGCCGACTCAGCTCCTCGCTGATACCCCTGGAGAACCTTCATGATCGCTGACACTCCTCAATCAGATGCGTCCGTGCAGCTGTGGCGGCAGGGCGGCGTGGCCCACCTGCGCTTTAACCGCCCGGCCTCGCTCAACGCCATCGATCTTTCGCTGGCCCGGGCCTTTCATGAGGGCTGCCGCCAGCTGGCCCAGGACCCTCAGGTGCGCGTGGTCGTCATCAGCGGAGAGGGGCGGGCCTTCATGGCGGGGGGTGACCTTCCGTCCATGCGCGCCGATCCGGTGGGGGGCAGTTCAGCGCTGATTGAGCAAATGCATCCGGCGCTGGAAATCCTGGCCCAGCTGCCCGCGCCGGTGATCGCCTCGGTACAAGGCGCGGTGGCCGGCGCCGGTCTCGGCGTGGCGCTGGCCTGTGATCTGGTGATAGCGGCAGCCGGCACGCGCTTTAACTTGGCCTACCCGCGCATCGGCACCAGCTCTGACTGCAGCACATCCTGGGGTCTGGTGCGGGCTGTGGGCGCGCGCCGGGCCATGGAGATCGCCCTGCTCAACGATGTTATCGAGGCCGAGGAGGCCCAGCGCATCGGGCTGATCAACCGGGTGGTGGCGGCCGACGCGCTGGCTGAACAGACCGCCGGGTTGGCCGAGCGTCTCGAGGGTTCGGCGCCGATGGCGATGGCTCATCTCAAGCAACTGATCCGTCAGGCTGATCGCAACGACCTGCACACCCAGCTTGAGCTGGAGGCGCGACTCTTTCGGCAGTGTGCGGCCACGGCCGATTTCACGGAGGGCATGGCCGCCTTTGTCGAGAAGCGGCCGGCCCGTTTCGAGGGGCGCTAGGGCTTGACGAGAGCCGGTCCATTTCAAGCCGAGCCACCCAGTCACTCCAGGAGATGCCATGAACGAACCTTGCCTGCTTCTCGAGCGGCCTATGGAGGGGCTGGCCCTCCTGAGTCTGCAGCGTCCCACCCGCATGAATGCCATGGATGTGCCCTCCATGCGCCAACTCAAGGCCACCCTCGATGAAGTGGCCAGCGATCCGTCGATTCGCGTGCTGATTCTCACTGGACAGGGGCGAGGGTTTTGCGCCGGACTCGATCTGAAGTCCGTGCTCGATGCGCAAGGCCACTATCGGCTCGATGCAACCGAGTCCTATACGCTGCAAATGGTGTTCGACAGCGTCGTGCGCCGGCTGCGGTCCATGGATGCAGCAGTGATTGCAGCCGTCAACGGTCCGGCCATCGGCGCTGGCATGGGCTTGTCGCTGTGTGCCGACGTCCGGCTGGCCAGCCGAGCCGCCAGTTTTCATGTCGGTGCCGTCAAGGTCGGCCTGTCGGCTGGAGAATGCGGTATCAGCTATCACCTGCCCCGGCTGATTGGCGCTGGCCGCGCTTTCGAGCTGATGCTCACCGGCCGACCGGTCGATGCCCAGCAGGCCGAGCAGATCGGCTTGATCGCCGCCGTGACCGAGCCCGAGGAACTGATGCCGCGCGCTCTCGAATGTGCTCGGCAGATTCTGGCCAATAGCCCCTACAGCACCTTGCACACCAAGCGTGTCATGTGGAACAACCTGGACGCCCCGAGCTTGGAGAGCGCGCTCGACTTCGAGAACCACGTGCAGGTGCTGGCCCTGATGACACAGGACTTTGGCGAGGCGGCTCTGGCCTTCAGCCAAAAGCGGGCGCCGCAATGGCGCGGGCGTTAGGGGCTGCGCCGCCCGGAGGGCGGCCGCGGCTCAAGATTCGGCCTTGGCGGCCGCTTCCTTCTGCGCGGCTCTGCGCGCAAATTCTTCCCGCAGGGCCTTGAGTTTTTCTCGCGGATCTTCTTTCACGGTGGCCTGATCGAGCGCCATTTCCGCGATGAAGCGGCTGGGCGTGGCGGCAACGGTGTCTCGCCCTTTCTTACGTCGGCGCGTCCAACTCACCGCCAGGGTACGCTGGGCACGGGTGATGCCGACATACATCAGGCGCCGCTCTTCTTGCAGCCGCTGCGCCAGGTCTTCGGCCCGGCCGTCCTGGTCTTCCATCTTGAAGGGCAGCAGCCCTTCGATGCAGCCCACCAGCATCACATGGGGCCACTCCAGCCCCTTGGCGGCGTGCAGGGTCGACAGGGTGACGACGTTTTGCTCGCCCTCGCGTTCGCTGAGGGTCGACAGTAGCGCGATGGTCTGCACCACTTCGATCAGGGTCTTGGATTCGCGCATCAGGGTCAGGCCGGCCTCGTCGTCGATCTGTCCGCCGCAGCGCTGGGCCATCCATTCGCAAAAGTCCAGGACATTAGCCCAGCGTGAGGCGGCCGCCTGTTCGCTGTCTTCGCCGTCGTAGAGGTGCTGCTGGTAGCCGATGTCCTTGAGCCACTCCAGCAAAAACGCCTGGGCCGCTTCGGCCCCCACGGTATGGCGGGCCCGGTATTCCAGTTCGTTGACGTAACGCCCGAATTCCTGCAAGGAGCCCACGGCGCGGGCCGGCAGCGCCGTGCCCAGGCTGTGGCTGTGCAGGGCTTCGAACAGGCTGAGCTTGTATCGGCTGGCAAACCCACCCAGGCTGGCCAGTGTGGTGTGCCCAATGCCGCGTTTGGGGCTGGTGATGGCGCGCAGAAACGCCGGGTCATCGTCATTGTTGGACAGTAGCCGCAGCCAGGCGCACAGGTCCTTGATTTCCGCCCGGTCAAAGAAGCTTTGGCCGCCCGAAACCTTGTACGGGATCTGTGCCTTGCGCAGTGCCTTCTCGAAGGGTTTGGCCTGGTGGTTGGCCCGATAGAGCACAGCAAAGTCTTTCCACTCCCGGTGACGCTGGCCCTCACCGGCGCGCAGGCTCTGAATTCGGGCCACGATGCGTTCGGCCTCATGCTCTTCGTTGTCGCAGTCCACCACCCGCACCGGCTCGCCTTCCCCGAGTTCAGAGAACAGGGTTTTGGGAAACAGTTTGGGGTTCAGGCCGATCACCTGATTGGCCGCGCGCAAAATGGCGCTGGTGGAGCGGTAATTCTGCTCGAGCTTGATGACCTTGAGTGCCGGGAAGTCTTGCGGCAGGCGCTTGAGGTTGTCCAGTGTGGCCCCTCGCCAGCCGTAGATCGACTGGTCATCGTCACCGACGGCGGTCAGGTGCGCCCTCGATCCAACCAGCAGTTTGAGCAACTCGTACTGGGTGGCGTTGGTGTCCTGGTATTCGTCGACCAGCAGGTGGCCGATCGACTCCTGCCAGCGCAGGCGTACCGCTTCATGCTGCTGCAGCAACTTGAGCGGCAAGCCGATCAGGTCATCGAAGTCCACTGCCTGATAGGCGCTCAGGCGTTCCTCGTAGCGGGCCATGATGCGCGCCAGGGTGTGCTCCTGCTCGTCGCTGGCCGCGGCCAGGGCGCGCTCGGCATTGAGGCCCTGGTTCTTCCACAGGCTGATGGCCCATTGCCAGCTGCGGGCAGTGGCCGCGTCGGTGCTCCCGCCGCAGTCCTTGAGCAGGCTGGTGACATCGTCGCTGTCGAGAATGCTAAATTGCGGCTTCAGACCCAGTGCTGCCCCGTCCTGCCTGAGCATGCGTACGCCCAGGGCATGAAAGGTGCAAATGAGCGTGTCTCGCGCTTGCTGTCCGATCAGGCTCTTGGCCCGCTCCCGCATTTCAGCGGCCGCCTTGTTGGTGAAAGTGATGGCGGCAATCTGGGCGGCGGGCAGACCCGAATGGATCAGGTGTGCGATCTTGTGGGTGATGACCCGCGTCTTGCCTGAACCCGCCCCGGCCAGGACCAGGCAGGGTCCTCGGGTGTAGTGCACCGCTTCGAGCTGGGCCAGATTGAGTGGGGCGGGTGGGGAGTGGGGGGCGGGCATGCAAGGCTCTCTGACGCGGTCGGTACGACGGCCAAAGCGGGCCATCATAGCCAGTTGCTTGCCGGCCTGCGCCCGCCTGGGCCTCACTTGCGCGACAGCCCGCCGGCCAGCCCGACCGCGTGAGGGAGGAAAATAGCTTCTGTGATCGCTGTTCTTCTTCAGACCTTTCCCTTTTTTGCGCTGGTGCTGTGCGGCTTTCTGGCGGCGCGGCTGCATCTGTTGCCGATTTCGGCCATCACCGGGCTGAATGCCTTCGTGTTGTACTTTGCCTTGCCCTGCATGCTCTTTCGCTTTGGGGCTGACACTCCGTTGGCGCAATTGCTCGATGTGCGATTGGCCTTGATTTACTTGCTGTGCGCTTTACTCGTGGTGGCGCTGGCGGTGTTGCTGGCCCGCAGCCGCGGCCTGAGTTGGAACGACAGTGCCTTTGGCGCGCTGGTGGCTACCTTCCCGAACACCGGCTTCATGGGTGTCCCGTTGCTGGTGGCTTTCATGGGCGTGCAGGCTGCCGGTCCCGCCATCGTCACCATTTTGGTGGATCTGGTGTTGATCAGTTCGCTGTGCATTGCCTTGTCCCGACTCGACAGCGCCGATCTGCACGGCGCCGAGCGTGCCGCCGGGCAGGCGCTCAAGGGCGTGTTGTCCAATCCCATGCCCTGGTCGGTGCTGCTCGGCGCGCTGGCTTCGGGCCTGGAGCTGCAGCCCTTGCCGCCCTTGATGAAGACCATCGGCCTGCTGGCCGATTCGGCCTCGCCGGTGGCGCTCTTTACCATCGGTGCGGTGCTGGCGCGCTCGCAGATGGCCAGCGACGGTCGCGCCGTGCTGCCTTCTGGCGAGGAGGCGGCGGTGGTGTTCATCAAGCTGATCGTCCATCCCCTGTTGGTGGCCGGCGCCGGTGCGCTGGCGATCGCCGGCGGTCTGGGCCTGAGCGCGTTTTCGCTCACCACCGCCACGCTGGTGGCCGCTCTGCCCAGCGCCAGCAATGTGTCGCTGCTGTCCGAGCGTTTTGGTGCCAATACGGCGCGCATTGCGCGCATCATCCTGTGGTCCACCGGGTTGGCTTTTGTGAGTTTTTCCGCGGCGCTCGCCTACTTGCTCTGAGGCCGTGATGGCGAGGGTGCCGTGGAAGCGGCAAGCGATGGCGTGAGATCAGCGTTCAAAGGCGGATGCGGGGTCGTCGGGCTCGAGATCGCGGGGCCGGGGCGCCTGGCTTGGCCCCTATTTCCCGTGCGGGCTGCGCCCGACCTCCGCCTTTATCGCGCTGCGCAGCGTTTGATCTGGGCACATCGGCGGGGTGCCAAAGTGGCGGCCAAATTCGATGGGCCATCTGGCCAATGCGCTGCGGCCGCACTCCGAGGCAAGTGCCAAGTCGGATCGAGGTTCGCCCGCCGCATCGAGGCTCAGATGCTCAGCGGATCGACGTCGAGCGCCCAGCGCATCAGGCGTTTGAAGGCGGCCTGGGCCCGTAACTGATTGAGCAGCGGCTGCCAGGCACTCATGAAGTGCTGCAGGGCCGGACGAGAGTCGCTCTCCAGCAGCATCTGCGCGCGCTCGATGTTGGCCA